>NZ_OY734020.1:0-318813 GCF_963455295.1 Candidatus Thiodiazotropha sp. CDECU1 | reverse complement strand
AGATTGAATTGGTCAGGGTTGAGAATATCGGCTCCAGCCGGGTAATCGGCTCCAGCATCGAACTACGGGATATTCGCCACGGCGCAACTGTGTGTCTCCGGGCTGAAACCCAATCCCTGCACAAGTTGGCAAAGGGTGGTTATCAACTGCGCAACGGCCCCTACATGCGCAGATTCCTCGACGGTTACTTTCCCATGCAACTCAGTCTGCATGTAGACTATCCAGCCAAATTGATCCGCTTCACCGGCATGCGGCCACTCCCTGTCGACACCGAGCACACACGGATAAGAGAGGGCAGCCTCTATTGGAGCGGCTGGTTCCAGGGTAAGCTGTTTACAGAACTAGACTTTCTCGCGCACGAACAAGATCACTGAAAACCATGCCAAAACTCCCAACCATCCATTCTCAGCAACTGATCGCTGAAACACGCCTGTTCCGCGTGGAACAGTTGCAACTTGAATTCAGTAACGGTCAGCAACGGCAGTATGAGCGCCTACTCGGCGGTGAGAGAGGCTCGGTCCTGGTGGTACCCATGCTCGATGATGATACGGTGATGCTGATTCGCGAATACTCAGCCGGCAGCAACGACTACCAACTCGGCCTGCCCAAGGGACGCATGGAGGCGGGCGAGGATCCTCTGCAGGCCGCTAACCGGGAAATTCGCGAGGAGATCGGCTATGCAGCCCGCGAGCTGCGACTCATCAAGACATTTACCATCGCCCCCGCATACATCCGTCACCAGACCCATGTTATTCTTGCCCGGCACCTTTACCCCGACAAGCGACCGGGGGATGAACCCGAACCGATCGAAGTCGTACCCTGGAAGCTCTCCAACTGGGATGACCTGATCGGTCAAGCGGATTTTACCGAGGCCCGTTCTATCGCGGCCCTCTACCTGATCAGGGATCATTTAGGTACCCGTTAGCACTGATCCAAACAAAGACATTAGACATGAGTATACCCATATCTCTCAACGACCTGCTTCAGATGGCCCATCAGGCAGGGGATGCCATCCTGGCTGTCTATAACACCGACTTCGAGGTCGAGAACAAGCAGGACAACTCCCCATTGACCGCCGCCGATACTGCTGCGCATCATTTAATCGTTTCCAGCTTGGAAAGTCTCACACCGGATATTCCGGTACTATCTGAAGAGTCTTCCGAGATCCCTTTCTCGATACGTCAGCAGTGGCAGCGGTATTGGTTGATCGACCCCCTTGATGGCACCCGGGAGTTCGTCAAACGCAATGGCGAATTCACCGTGAATATCGCCCTCATCGAGGAACACGCCCCAACCTTGGGGGTGGTCCATGCACCGCTATTGGGCACCACTTACTATGGCATCCATGGTAATGGCGCCTGGAAACAGGAGGCCGGTCAGCCCCCCAGGCCGATCCAGGTCACGGAGCGGTGCAAGCACCCCGTCCGCGTCGCCGGCAGCCGCTCCCATGCGGGCGACTCATTGCTGCGTTTCCTGGAGAAGATGGGGGAACATGAGCTGATCAGTATGGGCAGCTCATTGAAACTCTGCCTGGTGGCAGAGGGCAAGGCCGACATCTATCCCCGCCTCGGCCTCACCTCGGAATGGGACACTGCCGCCGCCCAGGCCGTGGTTGAAGCGGCCGGCGGACAGGTCACCACCCTCGATCTGCAGCCCCTCGAATACAACACCAAGGATTCCCTGCTCAATCCACATTTCCTGGTATTCGGCGATCTCTCCACAAACTGGTCAGCCTATCTCTAGGCTTCAAAGCACTTGATTATTGCTTTGCCTGCTGTGGTTACTGATCGCCTTCTTCTTCCGCGTACAAATGACTTGACACCAGGGTTAACAGGGACAGGCACAAATTGTGCACCGACTGGTTACTCGACCACTATGCCCTATTCAAATAACCTGCAATACGGTTTCGATTTACAATACTGAAATTTATATCTAACCTGATATATTGTAGCGTCTAGAAAGAGAATAAAAAAAACCTTGACCCTACCCCTATCCTATCCTCATCTGTTTCAGTCTAGAGTATGGGGTTGGTCAACTTAGATTAGGGCCTGTTAACACTAATCTTGCACCCTGGTGAACCATGCCCATGAACAAACTACTATGCAACACATCAATCATTGTCGCGATGCTGTCGGCATCTTTCAATCAATTCGCTTTTGCCATTGATTCCGAAAGCGATGTCTATGCATTCGATGATTTCCCCCTTGAAGATCTGCTGCAATACCCCGATTGGTTCAAGAAGAGCTTCCTGGATCTGCCAGACGATCTCGATGAAGCGGCGCTCAACAACAAGCGTGGCATTATCGTCTATTTCGGCCAAAAGCGTTGTGCCTATTGCAAGATGTTGCTGGATGTGAATTTCGGTCTCAGCGACATCACGACCTATACCCGCAACCACTTCGATATCGTACCCATCGATATCTGGAGCACGGAAGAGGTCACAACCTTGAATAATGAGGTGGTCACTCAACGGGAATATGCGTTACGCGAGAAGACAAACTTCACGCCCTCGCTGATTTTTTACGATAGCCAGGGCAAGGAGGCACTGCGCCTGCGCGGGTATTACCCTCCCTACCAATTTCGCGCTGCCTTGGAATATGTCGCCGATGGACACTATCAAAAAGAGTCATTCCCCGAATATCTTGCCAGGGGAGACTCAGGCACCGCATTTGAACCTGGTGATTTAAACGAAGAGGACTATTTTATCCCACCACCGCACAATCTTGATCGCAGCCGCTTTCCCGGCCAACGCCCGTTACTGGTCTACTTCGAACAGGGTAACTGTCACGCATGCGACATTCTCCATGGCCAACCCTTGCGTGACCCGGCCATCGATAAACTGCTGCGCGGTTTTGATAACGTTCAACTCGATATCGCAGGACAGACCCCGGTCATCACCCCCAAGGGAAAACGCACAACTGCGCAACAGTGGGCCAAGGATATGGGTCTCTTCTATACCCCCTCGCTGGTTTTTTTCGATGAACAGGGGAGTGAGATAATTCGTGTCGACTCGGTAGTCCGTTTTTATCGTCTGCGCAAGGTGATAAATTTCATCACCAGTCGGGGCTATGTTTCCGAACCCAATTATCAGCGCTGGCGGGTCAACAGCGACTTTTGAATCAAATAGATGCACAATGGTTTCTCAAGATGCATACCACTAAGCCGATATGTCTGAGCATGTGACTTGTGTGCAGTACAATGGATCTAAAAAAAGAGAACCGACTACTCCATGCACGCCTTAGGGAATTAACCCAAAAGGCACAGGAGAACCAGGAGACACTAGGGCGCTTTCATGCCCGTGAACTGGAACTGCTGAGCGCTGAAACGCTGCCGGAACTTCTGAGTTGCATGACCGAAGGACTCAAGACCTCCTTTGAGATCAAGACTATTCAAGTCATGCTGCACGATCCCAATCACGAAATCCGTCACCTGTTGTACAAAAACGGTCTGGATGAAAAGGCCTTTCCGTTGCTCGATTTTGTGGATGATATGGTGGCGATAAATCCACGCTTTCTGCGTCTGAGAAGCCCCTGGCTGGGCCCTTTTCTAAGCCCTGAGTATGATCAGCTCTTCTCTGATACCGAGGGTCTGGAGAGCATGGCCATACTACCCATGGTTCGACACAATGTACTGGTAGGCAGCATCAATTTGGGCAGTGACGAACAGCATCGATTCTCACGCCAGCTCGCCACCGATTTTCTTGCCCGTCTCGCCACCATCTGCACCGTTTGTCTGGAAAACACAATCAACCGGGAACATATCCTGATCAGTGGCTTTACCGATCCGCTAACCGAACTTCACAATCGCCGCTATCTGGATCGCCGCATCAATGAGGAGATCGCCCGGGCGGCACGTTATCGCCAACCCTTAAGCTGCCTGTTCATCGACGCTGACCATTTCAAACGCATCAATGACAGCTACGGCCACCAAGCCGGGGACACGGTTTTGCGGGAACTGGCAAATCGCATCCGCTCCCAACTGCGTGCCAGTGACATCGCCACACGGTTTGGCGGCGAGGAGTTTGCATTGTTATTGCCCCAAACCACCCTCAACGAGGCATTGATGCTGGCTGAACGGATCCGCATGGAAGTCAACGCCCAGCCGATCCCCCTGGATGATGGTTCATCACTGCAGTTGAGCGTATCGATAGGGGTCAGCGAGACCCTGCCCCTATCAAATAAAACCCAGCAAATGGCCGACGGGGAACAGCTTCTGGTGAATGCCGACCAGGCCCTCTATACAGCCAAGAAAAATGGCCGAAACCGCATCGAATTCCATACCTCACATGGGCAGCTGTCCAACGATATCAACTCCAGCTAGGGCTGGGTTTTACACCCTACCCGGCACAACCGATGATCAATCCTCCACCTGTTTGTGGCTGCCATCGCAATAGGGTGGGGTTTTTGTCTGTTTACAACGGCAGAGCCAGGCCTCACCGTTCTTCTCGGCCTTGAATCCAAGCGGCTCAATCCCCGTGCCCTGGTGTGAGCCATCACAGAATGGCTGATTGGATGAGCGACCGCAGGCACACCACCAATACTCTTTACCTGCGACAAGTTCCACATCGATGGGTTGCTTTGCGGCTACTACAGGTTTGCCCATATTATTCTCCTTATTTGTAAGGCCGGGATTGTTTTACTATGGCCTGTTATTTGGAGGTGTCATTCACCTTTTGCTTCGATCTTCATTGGTAACATAGATAGCAATTAAAAAAAACTCGGCAACATCCTCGATTATTATCTGTTAACCTCTGCCTCGCGACTGACTAGACTCTGCGGTTGGCAACCTGGCAAGCCTTTTTACAGCCCCCGTCTGGGCACTATGGATTCAGGTATATATACAACTTAACTACTTGATTATAAAAAAATATACCCATGAAGGCCGAATTTGCAGCAGCGCTGCCACGGAGGAGACCCAAGTGACGTCATCTCGCCATAATGCTGTAACATGCATAGGTAAACTATTACACCATTTAACAAGGGACCAGTGGTGAGTTGCCGGTTGATCTGACTATGGATCGATGTCTGACTCTTCAACCCCCTCAAATTGCTTCTATTTTTAAAGGTCATCCCTGCTGAAATGAGTGAAAACCTGGACTGGATCGAATTCGACAAACAACATATCTGGCACCCCTACAGTGCCATTGGCTCCGATTTGCCGGTTTTTCCCGTCGTATCTGCCGATGGGGTGCGGTTACGCCTGGCCGATGGCCGGGAGCTGATCGATGGCATGTCCTCCTGGTGGTGCGCCATCCACGGCTATAATCACCCTGAATTGAAGCGGGCGATGGCAGATCAACTCGATACCATGCCCCATGTCATGTTCGGGGGGCTTAGCCATCAGCCTGCCGCCGATCTGGCAAAAAAACTGATCGAAATCACCCCCGGTCCGCTACAGACCGTCTTTTACACCGATTCCGGCTCGGTTTCAGTGGAGGTGGCCATGAAGATGGCCATTCAATACTGGCACGATAAGGATCAAGCCGAAAAACAGCGATTCCTCACTATCCGCAGGGGCTATCACGGCGATACCTTCGGCGCCATGTCGGTGTGTGACCCTGAGACCGGCATGCACTCCCTATTCTCCGAGATCCTGCCCCAGCAGATCTTCGTCGATGCCCCCAGCTGCTACTTCGGTCACCCCTGTAAGGGGGACGGGGCCAAGGCGCTGAGGAAAAAACTCAAGAAGTATCACTCAGATATCGCCGCGGTTATCCTGGAACCAATCGTGCAGGGGGCCGGTGGAATGCGTTTTTATTCCGCTGAATACCTGAAAGAGGTACGCAGTCTGTGTGATAAATACGGGGTACTTCTGATCCTGGATGAGATCGCTACCGGATTTGGCCGCACCGGCAAACTCTTCGCCTGCGAACATGCCGATATCGCCCCTGACATCATGTGCCTGGGGAAGTCACTTACCGGCGGCACCATGAGTCTGGCGGCAACCCTGACCACGGAAGAGATCAGTAAATCCATCAGCCAGGGGGATCCAGGCCTGTTTATGCATGGCCCCACGTTTATGGCCAATCCCCTGGCCTGCAGTGCCGCACTGGCGAGCCTGAATCTACTCCTCGACTCCCCATGGCAGGAACGGGTCAAGACCATAGAAGCGAGTCTGCAGAATGGGTTAGCCCCCTGCCGGGAGCTGCCGCAGGTGGACGAGGTTCGGGTGCTGGGCGCCATCGGGGTAGTGGAGATGAAGAAGCCCGTGGATATGCGACAGATACAACCCTGCTTCGTCGATGCCGGCGTATGGGTCAGACCCTTCGGCAAGCTGGTCTACCTGATGCCTCCCTATGTTATCGAACAGGATGATCTCCACACCCTGACCTCTGCGGTGGTCGATGTGGTTGGGAAGTGCCCGATCTGAATTCTGCCTGTCGATCAGGATCCGGCGTCCAGCCCGGGAGATACAATCACCTGCCCGATAGGCTGCTGAAATTCGATGCGCTCACGCATATCCGGGGAAAGATGGACATCTCCATTGTCGTCAACAAGCATCACTTGGGCTAGACCCATCTGCTTTGCAATCCTCTGCCATTGTGCGGGACCTGCCACGCTCAAGGCGGTGGCCGCGGCATCGGCCAGGCCACCATCCTTGCTGATCACTGTCGCCGAGGCTACGTGCTCCACCGGGTAGCCGGTTCGCGGATCGATGATATGGGCATAGCGTATACTTTCGTATTCACGGTATCGTTCATAGTTTCCGGAAGTAAGCACACATTCACCGTCCACCACATCGACCGAGGCAATGACACCCTCGCCCAGGGGGTGACGTATACCGATTGTCCAAGGCCGGTCGCCGTGATGACCCGAGACACAGAGATCGCCCCCCGCATTGACGATGGCATTGGCAATGCCAAACGCCTGCAAGCGGCGTATGGCGAGATTCAAGGCATAGCCCTTGGCGAATGCACCCAGATCCAGGGACACCGCCGGATTGGTGGAATGGATTCGATTCTCCTCGAATAGAAGCTGAGACATGGAGGGCGTCTCATCAATCAGTGAGGCTATCTTTTTTGCATCCGGCGGCGGCCCACCCGGAGGTTCATCGCTGTGAAAACCCCACAATGCGATTAAGCGCCCGATTGCAGGATTGAAGAGGTGATCACTCAGTTCCGCATGGCGTTTGGCTTGCTGTAACAGATCAGCCAGTTCAGGTGTGACCGTCATGGGGTCTCCCTGGGCAAGCATTCTGTTCAATCGAACCAGTTCACCATCCCCCTTCCATGCGTGCCACTCCCGGTGCATCGCCTGGAAGGTCCGCTCCAGATCCCGCACCGCGGCATCAAATTCCGCCGGTTGGTCGGTGTAGGCCTTGATATCGAGAAGCGTACCGAATACCAGCAGGGTCTGATGATGATCCCGGGGACCCCGGTCACAGGCAGCCACACCGATCAATACGGCAAACAGCAACAAAATGCGGCAGCTCAAATGCACTTTTTTACTCCGTTGAAAGCGGGTGATTCTGCACACCACTATACCCATCGAAGGGTGCTTGTGCATTTGTAATAAGTCGGTAAGAAAAGGCTTACGCCTCGCCCTCAGGCCCGTTGTAGGATTCGAGCAGGGATAGCACCTGGTCTGCCGCGACCGGCTGACTATAGAGTGTTCCTTGAACCTCATCACAACCAAGCATGGACAGCACCTTTTTCTGGCTTTCAGTCTCAACGCCCTCGGCGGTGACTCTCAAGTGCAGACCCTTGGCCAGGGAGATGATGCCGTTGATGATGGTTTGGTCATACTCACTCGGCAGTGTATCTTCGATAAAGGAGTGGTCTATCTTGATTGCATCGATCGGCAATACCCTGAGATGGCTGAGAGATGAAAAGCCCTTGCCGAAATCGTCCAGAGTAAAACGAATGCCGGCCTCGTTCATTGCCTGCATGACAGGCGTAGTCTGTTTGTAGTTTTCAACCAATGTGCTTTCAGTGACCTCTAATTCCATATATGAAGGATCTATACCAAGTTTTTCGCAGCTCTTTAGAACCTTTTCCGTTAGGTCTGATTTACGTAACTGCACAGCAGAGAGATTGACCGCAACCCGCAGATCATCGTAGCCCATATCATGCCACTGTTTCAGATCGCGAATTGCCTGTCTCAGCACCCAAATCCCCAGCTTATGGATCAATCCCGTGCTCTCCGCGACCGGAATAAACTCGCTAGGAGGTATCAATCCAACCTTCGCATGAGGCCACCGAGCCAGGGCCTCCATGCAGACGATACGACCGCTCTTGAGATCGAATTTCGGCTGATAGTTCAATTCAAAGTGTGAGCGGACAATCGCCTTGTGTAACTGGCTCTCCAGCCAGACCTTATGATAGGCATCCCGGTTGATCTCAGGTGAGAAGAAGCGGATGTTGTTGCTTCCCTGTTCACGCTTGGCGGCATATCGGGCCGAACTCGCCATTTGCATCAAACCGGCCGGTGACTCGTCATCGTGCGGGTAGAGGGCCACACCTACACTGAATGAGATGAATAGCTCTTGATTATTGATTTCAATCGGTTCTTTCAAGCCATTCAGGATGCGTCTGATGACCCAGGTAATCGACTCGATATCCTTTACATCCGTCAGAATCAGGGCGAATTCGTCTTTGTTCACGCGGGAGATGGTTGAGGACTCTTTATTGTCCTGTTCATCTATGACCGCAACGGTATCGGTGATACGCAAGCTATCCACAAGCCGGGAGGCGATGGCCTTGAGAATCCGATCACCAGTGCTGAAGCCGAATGCCTCGTTGATACTGCTGAAATCATCGATATCGATCGAGACCAATGCTGCGGATTTTCCGTAACGCTTGCATCTGGCAAGAACCTGAAGTATGCGATCACTGAAGATAATCCTGTTGGGCAGACCTGTCAGCTCATCCTTCCCCTCCCGGCGCTTGATCTCTTCCCGGCTGTACTCAAGTTCCGACTCGAGATTACGCACCAGATCTTCCAATCTATGCACCTCACTCCGGAGTATCTTCTCAGGCGCCTCATCAGTCAGTGGTACCGCCTGTGCCTCCTTAATATCCTGCTTCGCCTTTTCAAAAGCGCGCTCCTGCTCCGTCAAATCGGGATCCCAGGCGACGACGCAGTTGCGTCCCTGCTTCTTGGCTGCATAGAGGGCATTGTCAGCATTGGTGATCAATTGTATCTGCTCATCCACACCATCCGGTAGGAGTGCCACACCGATGCTTACGGTCAACGTCCGATTGTCGATAAATAGATCATGACCCTTTTGTTGAATCTCGTTGCGTAAGCGTTCGGCAAGCACCATCGCCTGTTGCTGATCCGCATCGGGCATGACCAGGGAAAACTCTTCACCGCCATAGCGGCCGACAACGTCTTCCGGCCGTGAATTGACGATCAGGGTTTCGGCAACGAATTTTATCGCCTTGTCTCCGTTGGCATGACCGTATTGATCATTGACCAACTTGAATTTGTCGATATCGATCATCATGAAAACCAAACCGGTTCCCTGTTTGACCGCCGACTCGAAAAGGGCATCGTATTTTTCAAAGAATGCGCGCCGATTGTAGCAGCCTGTCAAGGGGTCACGGGTGGCCAGCAGTTCAAGCTCCACGGTTTTGTCACGTAACGCCTTCTCTGAACTACGCAGTTTTTCAAGTGTCGATTGGAGTTCACGGTGCTTTTTCTCCAAATCGGTCATATCGTCGAAGGTTGCCAGCACACCACGCGGCCTTCCCTTACCATCGAAGATCGGCGCAGTATTGACCGAAAATGTTCGCTCGGTTTTGTTCCTCAACTGCAGATGCATCGGGATCCCGGTCTTGCGCTCCATATTCTGCATACTGCTGCACCATGGAAAGATATCCGCCTTGATTCCCTTCTCTCTCTTTCTCCATGCCAACTCATCCGCACGCAGGCCGATCAGGTCATCCTCCTTGATACTGGTTTTCTCGGTAAAGGAATCATTGGCCAAAATGATCTGGTCTTTCTCATCCAGAATAATCAATCCCTCGGAAAGGGCATTGAATGCGGAGCGGACCCGTTCGGGTATCACCGCTTTCGGATCGAGCTCGCGTAGGGTTCGCTTGATGAAGATCATGTAGAGGACAAATCCCATCAAGGCCACGAACAGCAACAATCCCCCAAGGGTGCCAAGCGAGAGTGCGCTCTCCTTTTTCAAGGGAGCGAATGCCACCTCAAGGGTTCCCCATCGGCTCTTGTTGGCCATGATCGGCACCCGCACATGAGTCGAGGTGGATTTATCCAGAGGGACATCCACCCAATGTTTATCGTGCTCACCGATAACCAGGGAGACACCCCGGTTGCTACTCAACGCGATGGAGAGGACTTCATCATCTCTATCCACTACAGATTTGAGCGTTGCACGTAGAATCTCAATATCATTCGATGAGGCAGCCGAGGAGACCTGAACCGCCAGCGATTCGCAGAACTGTTTTCTTGCCTGCAGAGCCGTCTTCTCCTCATCGGGAACAAAACCGATAAGACGCCCCAGCAGAAGAATGCTTAAGGTCAGCAGCACCAAACCCAAGGTGATTTTGATTGTCGGACTGAACCGAAACATCATGCGTCCTTCCGTGAATTGTTGCCTCGGCCATGCCTGCTCCTGCGATCGAACAGTTTCGCCAAACGCTTCTCCTCAGGATCGTCTTCTGCTCGATCATCCCGGGCTTTCTCACGCCTTTTTGCATACGCCGAGAGAACCGGCAGGGGATCGACCTGACGCCACAGGGGAACTGATGAGAGCAGGCTGGCCGAAAGCACACCAGCACGCAACAACCAGGCCACATAACCAGCCGAAAGGGTGAGGGTGCCCAGTGCCGCCGACTGCAGCACGATACCATCGCTCGAGGACTGTTCATCCCGATGGTCCGACATCTCCTGACCCATGGTGTCGAGGAGGTACCAGATCGTCTCCGGCACCTCAATCAATTCGCTGCTCTGAGTATTGAACTGTGGCAGTTCATCAGGTGAAACCGGTGTGGGTGTAAGCCTTGCCTCCACAAAATCAAAACCGTTGGCATTTCTATTATCCGTGCCAAATAACGACGATGACAGTTGTTTGAAAGCATGCCGTTCAGGCTCAGCAAAACTCGAGACCGGGTCTTCCCCTGCGGTTTGTAACAAGGATTCATCCGCCTGCCTGATCTCATCCATGGCTTCGACAGCTGTGAGTATAGGTACCTGCTCTCTATCCTGCTCGCTCAGTGTGGCTGCTGGCACATCAGGTGCTATCGGTTGTTCTGGACCGAGATCAAAAATAACCTCATCCAGAAAGGGCTCTTCAGGATCAGCCGGCCCTTCGACCGCCCTGATCAGAGCAATATTGAAGGTTTGAAGAGAGAAGGATCCGTCTTCACTTGTGGCGCGCACCGTAACCTCAAACTGTGACCCATCCTGGCTCTCCAAATCCGACACCAAGGTAATGACCCCGGTGGACGGATTGATGGCAAAGAGTCCCCCAGCATCCCCATCCAGACTATAGGAGATGCGGTTGTTTCCACTATCCGGATCTTCAGCCCAGACTGTGATGCCGACTTCATCTTCGATCGAGCCGGAAATGGGGATAACATCGGGCGCATCCTCAATATCCATCAACAGACCGACATCGAACTCATCCACATCCCTGACCTCTACCGTAAAGATCTGACGGTCGGCCCCGCCGTTTCCGTCTGCAACCAAAATCTCAACTTGATAGCGATTATCTTGGTTAGAATCTAATGGATTCTCTCTATCCGGTGCCACATTGAATACCAGCTCTCCACTCAGGTTATCGATACTGAATAAGCCCAGATCACTGCCCCCCACAATTGAGAATGAGAGGGTATCGTTATCAGGATCATTGGCGTTAACCGTCGTCACGTCCGAGCTATTTTCTTGCAACGAGAGTAAAACAGACTCGGAATCACTCTGACTGATAATGCTTGGAGCATCGTTTACCGGTACAACATCTATCTCTACCAAGTAGCTGTTTGCTCCACCATTGCCATCTCTTACGCTGTAAACAAAACTGTCGGCACCATAAAAGTTGGCATCGGGAGCATAACTGAATCTACCATTCTCATGGACCGTAACACTACCGTGAGCAGGTTCGTTTTCCAGGCGGTAGGTAACACCATCCCCATCGCCATCACTGGCTGCTGGAAGTACTCCCGTGTAGACACTGTCCTCGGTCACGCTGATATTGATATCCGAAGCCACTGGAGAAGTGTTGACTGAGTCAATATTGATATTGACCATTGCAACCGACGACTGACCATCATTGTCGGTAACACGATAGGTGAAGCTGTCGGTAAAGTTCTCACTACCGTTGTGGGTGTAGCTGAAGGTGCCGTCGCCATTCAACGTCAGAGTGCCGTTGGTCACATCGGTGATCAGACTCACCGTCACTGGGGTATCGCTCAGACCGGCGTCGTTGTTGAGGACGGTTGTAGAACCACCGACAAGAGTGGTGGCAGTGCCGCCTTCTGCAAGGCTGATGCTGTCGGCAGTGGCGGTTGGCGTAGTATCGCTCACCGGGGTGATATTGATCGTCACCGTGGCGTCGCTGGTCTGACCGTCGTTGTCAGTAACACGGTAGGTGAAGTTGTCGGTAAAGTTTTCCGAGCCGTTGTGGGTGTAGCTGAAGGTGCCGTCGCCATTCAACGTCAGAGTGCCGTTGGTCACATCGGTGACCAGACTCACCGTCACTGGGGTATCGCTCAGACCGGCGTCGTTGTTGAGGACGGTTGTAGAACCACCGACAAGAGTGGTGGCAGTGCCGCCTTCTGCAAGGCTGATGCTGTCGGCAGTGGCGGTTGGCGTAGTATCGCTCACCGGGGTGATATTGATCGTCACCGTGGCGTCGCTGGTCTGACCGTCGTTGTCAGTAACACGGTAGGTGAAGTTGTCGGTAAAGTTTTCCGAGCCGTTGTGGGTGTAGCTGAAGGTGCCATCGCCATTCAACGTCAGAGTGCCGTTGGTCACATCGGTGATCAGACTCACCGTCACTGGGGTATCGCTCAGACCGGCGTCGTTGTCGAGGACGGTTGTAGAACCACCGACAAGAGTGGTGGCAGTGCCGCCTTCTGCAAGGCTGATGCTGTCGATGTTGGCAACCGGCGTAGTATCGCTCACCGGGGTGATATTGATCGTTACCGTGGCGTCGCTGGTCTGGCCGTCGTTATCGGTCACACGGTAGGTGAAGTTGTCGGTGAAATTCTCCGAACCACTGTGGGTATATGAAAAGGTACCGTCGCCATTCAACGTCAGGGTACCATTGCTAACATCAGTGACCAGACTCACCGTCACTGGGGTGTCATTCAGACCGGTGTCGTTATTCAGCACCGTGGTGGAACCTCCCACCAGGGTAGTGGCGGTTCCACCCTCGGCTACGCTGATGCTGTCGATGTTGGCAACCGGCGTAGTATCGCTCACCGGGGTGATATTGATCGTTACCGTGGCGTCGCTGGTCTGACCGTCGTTGTCAGTAACACGGTAGGTGAATGAGTCGGTGAAGATTTCACTTCCATTGTGGGTGTAGCTGAAGGTGCCGTCGCCATTCAACGTCAGGGTACCATTGCTAACATCAGTGACCAGACTCACCGTCACTGGGGTGTCATTCAGACCGGTGTCGTTATTCAGCACCGTGGTGGAACCTCCCACCAGGGTAGTGGCGGTTCCACCCTCGGCTACGCTGATGCTGTCGATGTTGGCAACCGGCGTAGTATCGCTCACCGGGGTGATATTGATCGTTACCGTGGCGTCGCTGGTCTGGCCGTCGTTGTCAGTAACACGGTAGGTGAAGTTGTCGGTAAAGTTTTCCGAGCCGTTGTGGGTGTAGCTGAAGGTGCCATCGCCATTCAACGTCAGAGTGCCGTTGGTCACATCGGTGATCAGACTCACCGTCACTGGGGTGTCATTCAGACCGGTGTCGTTATTCAGCACCGTGGTGGAACCTCCCACCAGGGTAGTGGCGGTTCCACCCTCGGCTACGCTGATGCTGTCGATGTTGGCAACCGGCGTAGTATCGCTCACCGGGGTGATATTGATCGTTACCGTGGCGTCGCTGGTCTGACCGTCGTTGTCAGTAACACGGTAGGTGAATGAGTCGGTGAAGATTTCACTTCCATTGTGGGTGTAGCTGAAGGTGCCGTCGCCATTCAACGTCAGGGTACCATTGCTAACATCAGTGACCAGACTCACCGTCACTGGGGTGTCATTCAGACCGGTGTCGTTATTCAGCACCGTGGTGGAACCTCCCACCAGGGTAGTGGCGGTTCCACCCTCGGCTACGCTGATGCTGTCGATGTTGGCAACCGGCGTAGTATCGCTCACCGGGGTGATATTGATCGTTACCGTGGCGTCGCTGGTCTGACCGTCGTTGTCAGTAACACGGTAGGTGAATGAGTCGGTGAAGATTTCACTTCCATTGTGGGTGTAGCTGAAGGTGCCGTCGCCATTCAACGTCAGAGTGCCGTTGGTCACATCGGTGACCAGTGAGACGGTCACCGGGGTATCACCGAGGCCTGTGTCGTTATTCAGCACCGTGGTGGAACCTCCCACCAGGGTGGTGGCAGTACCGCCCTCAGCCACGCTGATGCTGTCGGCAGTGGCAATAGGATCATCATTGACCGGGTTTACGGTGAGGGTAATGCTGTCACTGTCCTGTTCGCTTCCGGCATCACCGGTCAAGCCAGGATCGCTGCCACTGTTACCACGATCGTTGGTGGTGACAGTTAGATTTACATTGCCGTTAAAATCGGTTGTGGGGGTAAAGCTCAATGTCAACAGGGCTGCATTGATCTCCGCCAGGGTGCCGGTAAAAACCATATTGGCGTCATCCGTGCCATCGCCTGTGGAGAAGATCAGACCAGTGGTATCACCAAATGTCAGCAGACCACCGGTGTCCACATTGAGCGCTACCTGCAAAGTACCGCCAGCATGATCCGCGTCGCTGATCTGGATCTGATTGACACCGCTGAAATTGACAGTCGTATCCTCGTTTGTCGATACCGAAGCCGGTAGGGTATTGACCGGGGCATCATTCATGGCCGTATAGTTGACGGTTGCCACCAACGTATTGGAATCGATGAAGCCATCATTCACGGTAACGCTGAAACTGGGTGCAACCTCGTCACCATCATCCACAAACTGCACCACACCTGCTGTCAGATTTGCGCTGGTGAAGGTTGATATAGACGTGCCGGGATTACTGCTCAGTTGGAAATAGCCGTCTGTTACACTGCTCACGGTATAAGTAAAAGCCGTATCATCCGGATCGGTAACAGTGAAATCGGCAGCTGTCAGAGTGACGGTCTCACCTTCCGACAGGGTCATACTGGCGCTGTCAATGGTTGGCGCCAAATTTGCCAGCTCTGCCATGTCGGCCGCGGTCAAGGCGCGATCATATACCCTTACCTCGTCAATAAATCCGTTGGTTGGATTGACGATTCCCGTCATAGTGTCATCGATAGACCCAATCTGCATGTCATCGATGAAATCGACATCGTTAAAGAATGCCGAAGTAGCCGAGGTGCCGTTGAGATAGGTTATGGCCGCACCCGTCATCTGCACACCATCAACATAGAGACTGTTGCCGCTGCCATCGACGGTGACAGCCACATGATGCCAGGCACCGTCGTTTATGGGCGTATTTGCTTGAACATTCAGCAGAATGCCTTCACCCCAATTCTGCGCATAGTAATAAAACTCGCCATTGATCATGCCAATGTTGGCATCACTCGAAAGCGAACGGTCATAAATCGAGAAGATGTACTGAGCGGCCGAGCTGGTCGTATTGACCCAGGCAGCTACCGTCCCCTGGCCTAATCCTGAAAAACCGGCAATATGACTCGATAAATCGGCATAGTCGTTGATGCCATCGACTGACAATTTACCTCCACCGACAATGTTTGTAGCAACATTGGTGTCTATCGCGGCTCCATTGGTTAGCGTTCCGTGATAGTTGTTACCACTCGAATCTGCAGCATTGGCATCAAAAGCCCAGTGGCCCTGCAAGCCTGTGGTGATGTCCAATGTGTGATGGAAGTTCTGTTGCAATCCAGCACTCAGTGCCAAGCCGCTCTCGATGTTGCCGCTGGTGAATTCCAAATCCCAATCACCATTTTGCTGCACATCTCCAGTTAGATCGTCGGAAGCAGCAATATCGGTTCCGGTCAGTTGAGCCAGGGTTGAAAGCAACTGCACACCCTCAGCTGTAGCGGCGACATTACAACCATAGATCAGAATATCCGCATCGCTGGTGAAAGCGTCACTCCATGTACGCAACTCGTCGGCTTTCTGATTCAATGTTTCATGATCAATGGTGTCTTTACCGATCTGTATGGCACCGTCACCACCATGGGTGATGAGATGCATTGCATCGAGGTTGCGATAATTACTGAGCGTTTCATTAAGCTGATCGATGCCGCTGCTTTCCATATCGAGCACCACGATGGCGTAGCTGTGCCCCTCACCGTTGCGACTGATCAGGTCATCCACCATTGACTGGTAATCCGGTATTGCCGGGTCGACGATTACAAGTTCAAGGCTGGAACCATCGGTTTCCCCTGCATCGCCGGTGGGGTTGCTCTGCAACGCGGCAACTATGGTCTGCAGGTCTGATTCATCATCAGTGGATTCGACATCGTTCGGCGACAGATCTAAGGCGACACCCGCAAGGTCGGCCGAGAGCAGAATTCGCGGCTCCAGTTCCTCGAAAATCAGCCTATCCGGTCTCCTTGACCGATGCCGCTTCATTGTTCGATGATCCTCGCATCAATACCCATCTCCGTGAGTTTCTTATAATAGTTATCCGCAATTCTGCGGTTGTTGAAGTAGCCGAGAGAGATGTGTCCCTTCAGCGACCCCTTAGGTATGACCCAGGTATCCTTGAGACCTTTTTGGTTGAGTACCGCCGCCTGATGCTCGGCTTTGCGCAGTGGTAAATGGGAATCATTGGTCACAATCAGGAAATAGGGGTTGGATGCTCTAATTGTATTCACAGCTGGGTTGAGTGGTTGTGAAACGACAGCGTCGTCCGAGTTGTTCGCCGACACTGCCGTCTCCTCATCGGCCTGTTGCATCCGGGCAGGAGCCTCTTTTTCAACCTTGGGTAATGCCGGTTGCCGTTGAACCATTTTGTCGAGAAAACGCACTTGGCATCTCAAACCACTGGTGAGCTTGGAATTCTCATTGGGTATCTCAAGGCGGATACGAAAGGTGCCGCTGGCTGCATCGAGTATCGGATCGACAATCTTCACCACCGCCTGATGGCTACCACCGACGGGCTTTTCCGGACTCACCATGGCGAGTTGGCCGAGTTTGATCTTGCCCAACAGGGAGACCGGCGCGACGACCTCTACCCGCAATGGGTTGACCTGGGCGATCTTGACGATGGGACGCTCCTCCACCGACTCCCCTGGATTGAGATAGCGATCAACCACGATGCCGTCGATGGGGCTGCGAATGGTATGGCGATTGTAGAGTGCCTCGGCCTGCTTCAGGTCGAGTTCCGCCAAATATTTGATCTCTTTGGCCTGGGCAAGTTTGTAACGGGTGAGCCGGGTTTCGGTATCGACCTTGTCGTAATCCTGAAAAGAGGAGAGCTTCTTTTCATGCAGTTCCTTGATCCGGTTCAATTGACGCCGGCCATAGGCAAGACTGACCTCCTGCAGGCGCACATCACTGTCGATCGAAGCCTTGGCGCGGGCATATTCCAGGGCGGCCTGTTCGACCTCCGACTCGAGCTTGGCAACCACCTGGTTCCTGACAATGCTATCCCCAACGTCAACGGAAACCGCCTCGAGAATACCATCGATGCGCGAGCTGAGTTCCACTGTCATGAAAGGTTCTATGACACCATCCAGGGTCTCAGTTCCCTGTGCAATCATCGAAGAAGAAAAAAGGCACGAAAGCACCCCTAAAAGAAGATGAATTTTTCGCATGTCGTTTTTCTCTTACTCTCTGTAGCCAACGCTGCCGTAAAAAGCTTCAGAATGGTTTTTTCAAGTGATTCTTATTCCCATTCCAAGAAATATTCAGTAAGCATATACTCGGCCTTGAGCGCGATTTCTTAATAAGAAAAACGTGATATTCCCTTCAGATTTAACACTTTGTGATCGATATTCCTAATCCATCCAGATGCGCTATCGTGATAACGGGATATTTGGCATGCATGTCGTGATTTGTGGGTAGATGACAATGGGAGGCACAGGCTGCTGTTGATCCGCAGCATTGTGACTAGGCACCGCAGCTCAAAGATTGAATCGTTTGAGAAACAGCTGGCGCAACGATCGATACCATTGCCATCCCAAAGGCCGCGGTCGATGTTCGAAGCGGACAATGATGCGCTCACCCAAGCGTGTAACCGGCTGTTCGAGCTGCAGTCGCATTTCAAACACCGCCTCCAGGGGACGCGTGCCGTCCCTATCCTCTGGGTGTAGGGTGAATTCACCGCCCCCGAGGCTGCCCAGCGCGGGGCTGGGTAGACGCTGCCGGGATTCGGGGATCTCCCTGACCCGCTTAACCGGCACTAACTCACCAGGCCTGTTGGCGTAACGCGCCTCGATCGTCTCAGTGGCGTGACGCACCAGACCCACAGCCTCCTGCGAAACAGCCACCCTGAGCTCTGCCTGACGGTTATCGAACACATAACCGATGAGATCACCCTGATGGAGAAACAGGCCGGGCAGGTCTCCAGGCTGCTGAACCAGAAAGGTACCTGCAGCAGGGCTGCGGAGTGTGAGACCTGCTGCCAGTGTCTGCTTTTGGGCAAGCTCTGCCTCAACCAGTCCCATCTCGTCCGACACCATCTCCGCCCTTACCGTTTCCCGGTCGCTGACCAGGGCCTCATACTCAGCCTGGAGCTCGCGGAGACGACCGGCCAGGCGTTTCAAATCGGTCTCGAGAAATGGATCTTCAAGTGCCACCAGGGATTGATCGGCTATGACGTAACTGTCTGGCAACGCCAGTAATTCAATGACCTCTCCTTGCGTCCCTGCACGTACTTCCGAGCCGTCCGGCGGGAGTACGACACCCTCTGCATGGGTGGCATAAGGGGCGGGGATGATAAACAACATGATTGAAAGCAACCCGATGATCGATGCGCTACTCAGCACAGCCCGTTTTCGCCGCTCGGCAAGCCTTTGGCTGGTGAAGAGGAATTTAAGCTGCCTGGCCAGTGGCACTATTACCATCCCGACCAGCGCCCAAAGCGCGATTCCCTGACCCACCAGCGGATAGCGCTCCGCCACGAACAGCATGATCGTGATAAGGATGAAGAGCCGATAGAGGAAAGCAGTTATGCCGTAGGAGATGAACCATCCACGCTCCCAGTCACTCTGTGCCGGTGAATCCGCATCTTCCACAGCGAACAGATAGTGCTGCAACAGATAACCGAGATAGCGATTGGCGCGGCTACTGAGGTTGGGGATATCGATCAGGTCGGCAAATACATAGTAACCATCGAATCTGAGTAGTGGATTGCCGTTTACAAGCAGCGTCGACAGTCCACCGATCAGCATCATGTTGTAGGCAGCCGCATTGACCCAGCCGGGCCCGGTGGCCAACCACAACCAAAGCCCCAGGCTGGCTAGAAAAAGTTCCGCCATGATTCCCGCGGCGCCGACCGCAATCCGCGCCCGCCGCTCACTGAACCCGTTGGCAGCGGAGGCATCCACGAAGGGCATGGGGATGAGGGCAAGCAGCAGCACCCCCACCTGATGCACTTCTCCCCCCCAGTGCTTGGTGGCAAACCCGTGAGCCGCCTCGTGGAACAGCTTCATCAGCAGATAGACAATCCCCATCAACAGCAGATTGTCCGCTGAGAGCAATTGACTGGTGACGTTTCCGGCGATCGACTGCCAATGCAGCGCCGCCTGAAGCAGCCCACTCAGTACTGTCAACAGCCACAAACCCATACCGAATCGACTGAACAATGGCCGCACCATCGGCATCACTCGGTTCAGCACATTGTCGGGGTCCCACAAGGGGATCCGTAGTGAGAGTGGGTTGCGCAGCTGTCGCAGCCATTGGCGCGGCTGTTTACGGCGTTCGAGTAGCTTCAACCCATCACTCTCCGCGCTCTCCATAAGGGCTCCACCCCCCTTAAGCTGCATCAGTAAACGGATGAAGCCCTCCAGCTCAGGCGGCTGCCGCATATGTTGTTGGGCATGTTTCCAGATCGCCTCGAGGGTCTGCTCGCCGTCAAACCGGCTTATCAGTTGATAAGCCCCTGGTGTGAGACGGAAATGGCGCTCGCTGATCGGATCCTGCAGCAGATACCAGAGCTCGTTCCGGTAGAGCTGCCGGCGGATCACGATCTGCGGATTGAGACGGGGGCGGGCCCCGGCAATCCTCTGCCACAGGCTCTCCATCAACCCCACCAGCGCCAAAGCTGCAATCGCAGCCAATCGCTCAAACGGTGACCGGCAAGCCACAGCAGGCTACGCTTGCCCGCATCGATTTTCGCCACACCCTGAAGCCCCGGTCTCAGCTGTTCGCTCACCTTCTGCAGTTCCGCTTCCAAGGTGAACAGATAACTCCCCTCAGCGGCTGTCGAAAGCGGCAGGATACGCTTCACATGAAATGGGTGTACCAGATGGGGATAACCGGCAAGACGCAAATTACCCGACTGACCGACATCCACGGCACCGATATCCAACTCATCCACCTGCAGGATGACGCGGTAGCTTTCGAGGGGTGCGATCTTGAATAACTCCTCACCCCGCTTCAGGGGGACACCGAGGGACTGACTGAGATCTCCGCTGACAATGACGCCATGCAAAGGCGCCTTGATACGACTCATCGCAAGTTTCATTTCCACCCGATCAAGCTCCGCCTGGGCCTGATCCGTTTTCGCCTGCAGCACCGCAATCTTGCTCCGCTCATGGGTCGCCAACGCCTCGCGCTGCTCATGCTGCAGCTTTGCCAGTTCGGTTTGCCACTTCGCCTGCTCCAGCTGCAGCTCCTTGTCATCCAACTGACACAGCAAGGTCCCCTCCGCCACGACATCGCCCGCCTTGGCGGAGGCCTCATGTAGATAACCGTCGAACGGCGCGGTTATAACGCGCTGTATCCGCCCCTCCAGGTTTGCCCGCGCTTCGATATGGTAGTCTCCCTCGATCAATGCCGACATCAAGAGAATCAAGGCCAGACCCGGCAGACCCAATTTCAGCCACAGGCCCTGCGGACCCAGCCAGGACTCCAATCGCTTGCGTAATCGCTCCCCCATCAAGCGAAACAGAGACCGCTCACAATATTGCCGCTGCTGCAGCAACAGACCGAGTAATCCAGCCGCCTGCTGACAGTGCCTCTGCTCCTGTTGCGTGAACGGCTGTTGCCGATGACGTTCCAGCAACAGCGCACCTACTGCACTATCCGCCGCAGTCAACGGTATCGTGCAGAGTGTTGCCTGCCCCACCGCCTCGGCTAGAAATTGTTGGTTTCGCAGCAGCAGATCAGCGGATGACTCCAAGGCTGGATAGGCCAACATTTTCCGTTGATCGAGGGCTTCGAACATCGCCTCCTTGATGGCGCGCAGCAACCCGGTTTCGCGTTCGATCTTGATGGGTGGAGCTGTCGCCACGATCTCGAGACGGCGTCTATTACCAAAGGCAAGAGTGACCCTGTCGCAACGGAACTGCTTGGCGAAGAGTCCCACTATCGACGCTGGGGATAGGGATCCGGCTGTTAAGCGCTCAACCC
Organism: Candidatus Thiodiazotropha sp. CDECU1; assembly: GCF_963455295.1. NCBI lineage: Bacteria > Pseudomonadati > Pseudomonadota > Gammaproteobacteria > Chromatiales > Sedimenticolaceae > Candidatus Thiodiazotropha > Candidatus Thiodiazotropha sp. CDECU1. Next base: position 297,151 of record NZ_OY734020.1, on the reverse strand, counting down.
ATTCCCCACCCAATGGATGAGTGTCGGCGGCCTGTTTCTGCAACAGCTGCAACCAACGCAGGCTCCACTGTAGCGCCTGCATCGCCGCCTTCTGTTTTTGCGCCTCCCGGGCGCTCATACACAGGGCGACAGCACCCTTTGCCTCACTCCCGGAGACCAGGGGTACGGCAACCAGATCGGCACCGGAAACACTATGCTTGCCAATGGAAACGATCAACCGCCTGCGGGTCTCAATCGCCTTCCGGGCAAGCTTCAACAGATCTTTTTCCGGCTCCTCATGCTCCGGCCAGCACGCCAGGCTGCGCCAGGCGTTGTCCTCAGCGTTTTTAGCAACGACAACAGCCGACTGAATACCACTGATCAAACGACACAGTTGCATCAACCATTGCTGTATTACTGCCTGGGAAGGTGACGGCATGCTAGACATAAATTCCTTTGATTCCTATTCACTGTTTTCGGTAGTGGTTAGGATATCTTTATCGCCGTCTGATGAGCGTGCTCCGATACGCACAGTCGATCAATCGATCTATCTTGTGTAGACCTCCCGAAAACTGGCCTCGGAAAAGCCATTCAGCCGTTGTTTGCCCACGAGGATGATCGGCACCCCCCTACCCCCCAGTTTTTTATAGTCACGCCTGCCTTTTTGACTCGTCTCCACATCATATTCCACATAGGGGATAGCGTTACGTTTGAAATATCGACGGGCCTTTTTACAGTAACCACACCTTTTAGTGCTGTACATGACCACCTTTTGTCGAACTGAGCCGATTGTAGATTCATATTCAGGTGCCTGATAGAGATTGGGTTTGACAGTGACGGCTTCAGACTCTTCGGTTGCGGGTGGCCGATCACCAAAATGAATCTTCCCGTTCTTATCCCGCCATTTATAGATGGCCTCCGCATTGACTGAACCGCTGGCCAGCACGACAAGCAGGCAGCCTATAACCAATTGAAATGGTTTCATCGTTGCTTCCTTTTTTATGGCCTGTTAACACTAATCCAATGCACTCTGTTGTGCCTGAAAAAGCGCCACTCAGCGTTGGTCGTCGTCTCATTGCACAGGTTGAAAAACAGCGCTGATTAGTGTTGCAACTCAAGCAGTTTCTCAGCTACCCGCCCCGACTCGAACAGTTTCACCGCCAAGGCCACGCCTGCACCAATATCATCCGTCTTATTGCCAAGATAGAGCCTGACTCCCGCATTGTAGAGAATGGCATCGAGATGTTGGTCGCTCTTTCCCATAAGGGCATCCTCAACTCTACGCGCTGTCGCATCCACTGACTCGCAGGGATGATGAGGGCGATGCTTAAATCCAAAATCGGCAGGATCGAGGATATATTGAGCGACTTCGCCATGGTTGAAATCGGCCACGGCCACCGCTTCCATCGGCAATTCATCACAGCCATCCAGCCCCTGAACCACCATTACCCGCCGCTGTCCCCGCTCACCTGCGGTGCTGGCAAAGCGCTCCAGGAAGCTTTTATGGGCGGCACCTATCAATGAATAGGGCGCGTCAGCTGGATTTAGCATGACCTCGCAGGCGTGCAGAAACGATCGATAGAAGAGCGTCTGGCGTATCGGTTTCAGTCTCTCCACAGCATGCAGATAACAGCTGGCATGCAGATGACCGAAACCCTTCTCTTGGATATTTCTCGACACCCGCTGGGGCTCAAGATAGGCGGGGATACCCAATGCCTCCAACAGACGCGCAGTGGTGACCCCATCCTTGGGCGGTAGTCCGCTGCTGGAGTGCATCACCACCGGCACCCCTGCCGCGGCGGTGACAATGGCTGCCGCCAGACTGAGATGGAGTGCATTCTTGCGTCCATCGTAGGGGCCGTTGCAATTCAACAGCCCTTCCGCCTTTGGCTTAATCAAGTCAGCACTCCCCTCCATGGCATCGAGAAAACCCTTCATCTCCTCAACCCGCGCCCCTTTGAAACGCATGGCGGTGAGAAAGGCCCCCACCTGGGCCGGATGCGCCTCGGCGGACATCAGGAAGGTCAACGCCTCGCAGGCCTCTTCCCGGGACATATCCTTGGCCCCGCGGGAGCCCTTGGCAGTGGCGATCAGGCGCTTGCGGAATGCCTCAGCCGCCTGACTCATCTGTTGTTGCATTGCTCGACTCCCAATCGGCGGTATCTACGCAGATCACCCCAATCCGTAGGGTGCGGCTTGCCGCACCGGATCATGGCCTGGGTAACGTCACTAAACTGTATCTGCGAAAACAAACGGAACGCTTTGATCGGCCTTGTATTCTGTCGCCCTCACCACGGTGCTATCCGCCACTTCCTGTCGCGCCGTTAGCAATGCCGCCTGAATGCGCCGATCACTGATATGGTAGCTTGGATCAAGTCCTATAGCGTCGATATCCTTACAGGGCTCGTCGAACAACGAGCGATAGATGTCGCTCATCATGTTATAGCGGCTCGACATCAGCATATTCGTCGCCTGCTTGATCTGCTGCAATGTCTGCTCTTCATGGCCAAACAGGCTGGTTGCCAACATCACCGAGATGGCATGCAGTACATCGTATTGCACATGGGCGATGAATACGATCAGGTGACGCTGGGTCAATGGCACATTCTCATGCCAGGCCCAGCGAATCATGCCCCCCAGCAAAAGACTGAAAAATTCCGGCACCCCCCACTCCATGCCCAGGCCTACGGAGGCCAGGGACTCCACCAGGCTAAACGATGGATGGCCGGCCAACAGGCGCTGGGTTAGTACATTATCCGCCACCCCGTGCAGCATCGGTACATCCTGCCCTTCAAAAGGTATGCCCAGTCCATCAAAGAGCTGGCGGTACATCACGATATGGGTGGTGGAATTGAGCAGACCCGACAGATCCGGGTAACTATCGATGCTATGGGTACCTACCCCATACTCATCGGCCAACAGCTGGGCCAAGATAATCTGCGCCAGCTCGGACACCCGTTCATTGAGACTGCCATAAGGGAGAGAAATGAAACCGGAGAAGCGTCCCTGAGCCAGGGCGACACACTGGCGGGTATTCTTGACCTGATTGAAATAGTTGGTTGCGAATCCAGCCAATTGTACTGCATCGAACTCACCCCTGAAGATGCGCACAAAGCAGGGATGATGCCAGACCGGGTGCAACATGACATGCTCATGGAGTTCAAGGAACAACGCCTGCAACGCCCCGGGTTTGAACAGATCCAATTCACTGAACCTGTTTCCAGGTTCCATGTCGGCGATGACCCGCATCTGCTCAAACAGCTGGTGCAGGGGATTGTCATCCGCTTCGAGTTCATTGATCACCCGGGTAAAGTCTCTCAGTTGACTCTGGCGAAATGCATCCAAAACCTGATCGGCTTCCAGTGACAAGAGATTGGGCAACGGATGCACACCGGGGAGCAGGGTTGCGCTCCCATCACCGTTGACTTGCAACAGGTCGGAAAATTGGTTCGTGCTATCGCTGGAATTCACGCGCGTCATATAGGTGGCACTCCTGGTAATGCGGCTCTACCCTGTCGGTTTTCAGAGTTTTCTGACTGTATTCGGCAATTGAGAACGGATAACGTTTGCCAGGGCCTCGATCGCCTTTTTACGCGGGAAGGTTTTCCTGAAAACAAACTGCACCCGCCGATAGGCATCCTTGAGCTGCAGTTTTCGAGCAATAATCCCAGAATCGGTTGTCCAACTCCCCTGTACCGCCAAGGCGGGCACCAGAGTACAGCCAAATCCAGCACCGACCAATTGCAGCAGGGTCTCCAGACTGGCGGCCCGCAGATCCGCCATCTCATTATCGATAGCACCTTCCTTGATCCGGCACACATCCATCACCTGATTGGTGAGGCAATGTCCATCTGCCAACAACAATAGATTGATACGGCTCAGATCACGGCGGTTGATCTCGTCCTTGTTGTAGAGCTCATGATTTCTGGGGTGAGCCAACCAGAAGGGTTCCTCGAACAGAGGCATAACCTCCAGCTCTGGCTCCTTTACGGTTGTGGCCAGGATAGCCACATCGATCTGATGATCCAACAGCCGCTGGGTCAGCATATCGGTGATCTCTTCGGAGAGTATCAGGCGCATCTGCGGATACTGCTCCTTGAGGGGCATCAGGATCAACGGTATCAGATAGGGACTGACAGTCGGGATGGCACCTACCCGGAGCGCACCCGCCAAAGGATCTCGTTGTGCCCGGGCCAGCTGCTTGATCACGTCGGCCTGCTCCAGGATCAGCTTGGCGTGCTTGACGATCTCCAGACCGATCGGGGTGGTTGAGACCGAGCGATTGGTTCGTTCGAAAATGGTGACACCAAGCTCCTGCTCAAGCTTCTTGATTTGTCCGCTGAGGGTAGGTTGGCTGATATAGCACTGGGCGGCCGCATGGCCGAAATGTTCGGTCTCGGCAACGGCAATAAGATATTTCAAGTCACGCAGATTCATGATTGTAATCGGTTCTATCAATCGTGAAGCGCATTTTACCCTGTTCGTCTCTATCATTGCCAATGACAGATATCAATCCAGCAAGGATCAAAAAAATATGCCTATAGATACACAAAAGCCGCCTTGTTTTTCACAAGGCGGCTTACCGATAGCATAATCATGCAATAGGTCGACGTAGATTACTTGAGCACGTCGGATACACCGAACGGACTGTAGAGGTAATTACCCTGCTCGTCCTTGGGCAGTTCCAGCTCATGACCGGCCTTGATGGCTTCCTCGGCCGTTGCATACTTGCATTTACCCACCCGTTTCAGTGTCGCATTGGCAAAACCGATGGTGATGCCGAAGCCTCCGTCTTCAATCCACTCCTTCCAGTGCCCAGCACCTCCATTGGCACGGCTCTCGGTGACGATCTCCCACTCCATACCATCGTGACCACCATCCTTGTTGGCGCCATATGGCCACTGGAAATCACCATGCATAAATATCTGATCACCTTCCTGGCTGGCACGTCCATTCCAGTCTGGATAGGTGTCCGAAACCCATACATAGCGCTGGTGTGTCCCGACAAAAGCATCAGGGTAGAAGCATATTCCCTGGGTCGCCCACTGAGTGTGGACGGGACTGCTGTCATCATAGGCGGTTATGGTCCAGCGGTTGCCGTCACTGATGAGATCGGGGTCGTGAGGTGGCTGGGCAAACAGTGATGTGGTGGCAGTCAATGCCAGGGTCGTTACGGTTAAGCGCAATTTTGTCTTAAAATTCATTTCCATTCTCCTTTGCTAATGTGATCAACGACATCCACAGATAGAATCTGTTTTCTGTCTTTCCTTTCACATAGCCAATTGATTTTTCGAATCGCTATCGGCAGGGTAAATTTACAAAGGGCGAATCCGTTTGTGATGTGAATATTGCACAGGTCATGATTCAATATTTCATTTCACAACTTTACGAGTAGCAGTTTAAAGGTGTAAATCGAGCATGCGCAGAACAACTCTGGATCGGTTGATTGAGCAGTTGCGCGAAGTGAACCGGGAGAAGAGTATCAGCCGAAGAATTTCTTTAGTGAACGTGAGAAGAAGCCTTGTTTCTTATTGTTTTTTTCGAGTTTGGCCAGCGAGGTTTTCACGCTGGCCACATACGCAGCGTCATCATTCTGGATATGGCAAAAAAGCCATCTTGACAGCAGGCCATGGAGTTCATCGGCAATGTCTTCACCATCGTCAAATCGCTGCTTGTATTCACTCACCCGTTTTATGAAAAGCTCATGTACCCGCTTGTGAGGCCGTGTGAATTCATAACCGGCATACTCGATCAGTGTCTCCTCAAAGCCGAAGTGGGAAACCGTATAATCAACAGTGTCGTCGATGACCTTAGCAATGACTACACGGTTTTTTGTCACCCTCGCGTCATCGAGTTGGTTGATGTAATTGACAATTTGTTATGCTGCCCGTCAATGACCTCAATGCCGGTATCGAGGTCCTTTTTCCATGTCAGGTGAGCCATTTTTTCCTCTGAACATACTCTAAAAAATTGCTGAGAGCCGATCAGGATGCAATGAAAAACAACCCTGACCATGATGGATTATAACCAGATTAAACCGTTGCTATCAATTCGTGAACTTAAGATATTTTTTAAGAATTTCAAAAACTTCCAATCTTCTGCCAAGTATCGCCACCTATCTTTTTGACCCAGACCCCATGAAAACCACCTGCGATGCTCGGATTTAAAACCAGTACCAAGACTGCATTTTTTTGGCTTGTGTCAGCTGCGCCAGGCATTGATCAATAGCTAAAATTATTTCTGGATAGTCAGGAAATCGATTCACATAATTTGGCAAGGATTTCTCTCTTTAACATCTATAATTGAATATCTGTCCACTAATGCAGTGTAACCTCTGAGGAAGGATCCACTTAGCATTCCAGTCAAGTATTGGCACTGCGTACGATCGTCCAGGTGAAACCTAATGTCTGCGCAAAATCGAAAAATAGAGTCCGCCCTGGACAATTCCAACTTAACCCCACATTTTTTTGAGAGCATGGACCGGATCAACAGGGCCATCCATAGCACCAGTGACCTGGATCAAATGATGGTCAATGTGCTCGACACCGTACTTGGCATATTCGAATGTGACAGGGCCTTTCTGGTCTATCCTTGCGATCCTGAGGCAGAGTTCTGGCATGTACCGATGGAACGTACCCGGCCGGAATTTCCAGGCGCAAACGCGTCCCGAGCACAGATCCCAATGCTACAGGATGTTGCCGCCAGCTTGAGAATCCTCCTGGAAAATCAAGAGCCTGTAACCTTCGGAGAGGGGAATGAACACCCGATTGCGGCTGAATCTCTGGATGAGTTCAACATCAAATCATTCATGTCGATGGCAATCTATCCCAAAGTGGACAAACCCTGGCAGTTCGGCATTCATCAGTGCTCCCGGAACCGAACCTGGAGTCCGTCCGAGGTACGCCTGTTTCAGTACATCGGACGGCGTCTGGGGGATGGGCTCTCGCTCCTGCTCACATTTACCGAGTTGAAAAAGCGAGAAGAGACCTACAGCAGGATCGTAACCCTGGCCAGTGAGGGTATCTGGAGTATTGACGCCAGTGGTAAGACCACCTATGCAAATGCCCGAATGACCGAGATTCTGGGCTACTCAGCCGACGAGATGGAAGGACGACCGGTAACCGACTTCATGTTCGAGGAGGACATTCCGGGATTTTTGCAGAAACTCAAAGCCGGATTTTCTAATGCCCCTACACCCTATGAACGCCGCTATCGACGCAAGAACGGCGATACTGTGTGGGTGTCGGTATCGGCGACCGGAATCCACGATGAGGATGGAAACCCGATCGGTGGATTTGGCATGATATCCGACATCACCGAAAAAAAGCAGGCAGAGGAGGCGCTATACAGGCTCAATCAGGAACTCGAGGCAAAGGTGGAGGCGCGAACCCGAGAACTGCAGGTATCACATGAGAAACTGGAGGAGGCCTACCGGGAGCTGAAACAGGCCCATGCGAGTATTTTGCATCAGGAGAAAATGGCCTCTATCGGCCAGCTCGCCTCAGGTATCGCGCATGAGATCAACACCCCAAGCCAGTACGTGAGAAACAACATCAGCTTTATTCAGGAGTCCCTTGATGAGGTGCTCAGTGGTATGCGGGCGTGTCTGGAGACTGTAACAAAGCTGAAGGACGGGAAGACCCGTTCGGAGTCGTTAGACAACCTTGAAACCGTCCTGGAGGAGCTAGACTACGACTATCTGAAAGAGGAGCTCCCCCGAGCCCTGAACGAGTCTGCGGAGGGTGTGGATCGAATCACCAATATCGTTGTCGCCATGAAGGATTTCGCCAAGCCGAGCAGGGATGTGCCGGAACCGGTGGATATATCCAAGCTGATCGAGGACACGATAGAGATCTCTCGCAACTCCTGGAAATCTGTAGCGGAGTTGGTCGTCGAACCGTCGCCCAAGCCATTGGTTGTAGCCGGCCTAAGAGATGAGCTAGGGCAGGTGGTATTGCATCTGATTCTCAATGCGGCCGATGCCATTGAGGCTGAAAATCAGGATAGTGATGCCCTGGGGCGCATTCGTATTCAGACCATTGGATCTGAAACCTGGGCAGAGATCGTTGTGCAGGATAGTGGATGCGGCATGACACCGGAGGTACAGCAAAGAGTATTCGAGCCATTTTTTACCACCAAAGATGTGGGGCGTGGCTCTGGTCAAGGTTTAGCCATCGCCTATCATATCATTACGGACAAACACGACGGCGAGCTACTCGTAGACTCCTCACCAGGCGAAGGCAGCACCTTCACCATTCGATTGCCTGTTATGGTTCAACCCGGCAACACATATTAGCAAAATAATGCAGCTTGTTTGCTGGACGGCACTCCAGTGCATCTCCGTATGACAGTAGCACTACATAAAAAAGGGGGCCGAAGCCCCCTTTAGTCAAAGCCAACACGCTTGCTGGCCGGGTAAACCAAGCCAAATCTTCTTAGTCACGAGACTTGCGTGATTTACGATCGTCTTCCTCATCCGACTCGTCATCATCATCTGATTCTCTACTACGCTTGCGGTCATGTTCGTCGCAATCCTTTTTGTGCCAGTGATGGCGCTTACCTTTTGTACGCCACCAGGGCTCTTCACTCTGCTCATCATCATCACTGTTATCTTGACAAACAGCATCGCTACTATCGATAGATCCGTTACAGTTGTTATCGACACCATCATCACAGATCTCCAACGCAGCAGGATTGATCTCCGCATTGGTATCGTCACAATCCATGGCACCGCAGCTTCCTCCCTCTGTACTGTACCCATCACCATCACTGTCGGTACACTCAAGCGGACAATCCACAGCATTGCTATCAGCAGTATCCACAAGGCCGTTACAGTTGTTGTCCACCCCATCACTACAGATTTCAGCCGCGCCCGGATTGATGGAGCTATCATTGTCATTACAGTCAATGGCACCACAGGCACCACCTTCTATAGCGAAACCATCGATATCCATATCTGTACAGGCGACAGGACAACCAACAGCATCCGGATCAGCCGCATCAGCCAAACCATCCCCATCGTTGTCGATTTCATCCGTACAATCTTCTGGGGCGCCAGGATAAGCTTCACCGCTATTATCGTTGAAATCAGCAAGGGTTCCGCAGCTATCACCTTCCACATAGTAGCCATCTTGATCCGCATCGGTGCAACTAGGCGCCACTACAGGAGCGGGGCAAAAGAATTCATAGTTGCCACTGTTATAGGCACTCTTCGCACTATCATCATTGTGGCACGCAATACAACTGTCGGCCTGATATTCAGACAACAGATCATAGCCTAGACCAGTGCAACCTTGAACAATATCCGTTTCCATATAACCCCAGGCATTTGCTTCATTGAGCCCGGTGAGCATAAATGCACCCAGCATCAATAACGTGAGTCTTTTATTCATTAGTTCGATCCTTTTTCTCCAATAATTAGAACCAGTGCATCTCCTAGGGCCTGTTAACACTAAGAAGTGGCACCAACCATATGACACTGCTTAATTGTTACAGCGAATAAATTGAACAATCATATAAATTCAACTGCACCTTACAATTGCAATGCACGGTGAAATAGTGAGGATTAAAGGTGGTTGCTTCTGTGAATAGAGACACAAAAGTCATGGGAGTAAAATCCCACTTTGTAAAATCCCCTGGGGACTTCACAACTCTGGCTTTAAATGGGGATCAACACTCAAAACAGAACTTTTGAATTCAAACAAACAATTAGTCACGCTTGACTTCAAATCAGTTAAGATAAGAATCTGATAGGTTCGTCTGTGCAACAGGCATCACAGTTGCTTGTAATAAATGATGTTACTTCAGGTTAACTCGCATACCTGTGCTATGCGTGTTTAATAATCTGATAGTTACAGCCGGAAAAGATAGTGATGCAGATACTGATTCAGTTACCCGCTTCCACACTCTGTTTGATCTCATCGAGCTTGCTAAACACCTGCGTGCTGTTCTCTTCCATCACCTTCAGGCTACGCATGAGGGCGTCATAATCCCGTTCACCTTGCAACAGGTCAAAGATCGCACGGGTGGTTTCATGTACGACTTCATGCGGGCGTTCAAGATCCTTGTAAGCCGCAGAGGAGGAGAAAAACTCACTGCCCTCACCCTCTTCATACCACTTACCGAGCCGACAGTTGTGGTGATCGACAAAATCGAATGCCGGTCGTCCTTGATTGATGGAGAGATAGGTGTTCACCTTCCACAGCAGGTGGTCCAGCTTCGCCAGCCCCATGAATACACTATCCGTGGTGGCGGAGATGTCACCGAAGTAACCCTTTACCTCGCCATTGATGCGATTAAGATTCTGTTCGAATCCCCGCACTTCGTCCTGTACCTGATTGATATATTCGATCAGGCGGGTTGAGTCATTACCAACAGATTCCACATTCTGCTGCATCGATTGGATAACTTCATTGGTCTCGCTGATTGCGGATTGGGTCTTGTCAGCCAAGCCACGCACCTCGTCAGCCACAACCGCGAAACCCCGCCCCTGTTCACCGGCACGGGCCGCCTCGATTGCAGCATTCAGTGCAAGCAGATTGGTCTGCTCCGCAATCCCCTTAATCAGCGCCAGAATTGAGCTGATCTCCGTGGCGCGGGATGACATGCTCTTTACGGAGCCATCAGCGTTGGTGGATAGTTTAGCCAAATCGTCCAGCGACCCGGTAATCTTGGCGATGTCGGTGCTGAGACCTGAAAAATAGGAATGTACATTGGTAGCACAACCGAGGGTTAATTTAGCCGACTCAACAGACCCGGCCAGATCGGACTGCACGATCCCAAGCCCCGCTTTCAACCGCTTGTTCTCGAACTCCATCAGGTCATTGAGTTGAGTTTCACTGGATTCGAGCCACTGATTCGCGGCCAAGATCTGTTCCTGCCCCTCTAGTTGTTGCTCCAGTTCAACTATTCTCTGTTTCAGCTGTTCTTTTTCTGCTTCCAGCTGTCCGATGCGCAGTTTATCGTCGTTATTAAACCATCCCATGGGTGTTCCCTCATATCCCTTGCATAGTGTGTCAGATTTGGTATCGGCCATTCACTAAAAAGCTTTAAGCGACCACAAACAGTAGATTAACTGTTTGAATTCACTCATCTATCAGACCAAGAGAACTGTCTAAGGCTGGGTTTGAACTGCTGGCTTAATCGCGAACTTATATGGGGCACTTTGACGTTTAGCCTCGTACATAGCCGCATCTGCCGCTCCGAGCAAATCATCAGCACTTGGCAATGTCTCCGTATTCAGTGTAGCTATGCCAATACTTGCCCCCACCGATAACCAGCGTCCCTCCCAAGCGTAAGACTCTGAGATAATTGCCGAGGCCTTTTCCGCTATATAGATCAGGTCTTCACTACAAGAGTACTCCTTCACCAGCAATGCAAACTCATCACCACCCAGGCGTGAAAAGGTATCATCCTCACGGAAAGATTTTTTGATCCGCTGCGCAATGACCTTGAGTGTCAAGTCTCCTGCGGCATGACCGAATTGGTCGTTAATTTGTTTAAACCCATTCAAATCCAGCAAATAAACAGCCAGATTCTGTCCATGACGCACGGCATGCGCATAACTACTATAAAATAAATCCATGAAGTAGAGCCGGTTGGGCAGACCTGTCAAGGTATCCGTATGTGCCAGACGTTGTAACTCCTCATTTGCGTGCCTCAGCTCACGGGTTCTTTCCTTAACAGTTTTTTCCAAGGAATGCGTATGTCCACGTAGATCCTCATTCGCAGCTAACAGCGCATTTTGAGTGCCTACAAGTTTTTGCAAAAGATTTCCAAATGTATTCGCGATAGTACCTATTTCATCATCTCGCTTCTCCAACTGGTCTGGAAGAGTTCTCGTTTGTTCCAGATTAACTGATTTGATGTGTTGTAGTAACGCATTCACCGGGAGACCTAAATTCCTTCGAAGAAATTCGAGCACTATTAACGTACCAACAATAGTAAGTACAACACCAACAACCAGCATTTTATTTAATAATGCATTCACTTCCACATCAATAGCGTTTTGATCCACAGTTATCAATACCATTCCGTTCTCATTATATGAAGGGAATTTCAAAGGGTGCCTTATTTGCAGACCACGCTTTTTGGTTACAGATTGCGTGTTTATAACCGATGATTTCTCAAGTGAACTGTTTTGGCTCGGATGATAACCACTTTGATACAGAATGTTACCGTTGTTATCGACAAGGGCTGCGTAACTGATCCCTGGATTGGTTTTAACGATCTCGATACACTGCTGTTCAAATCCGAGAAATTCATCCAGCAGCAAACCGAGCTGAAACAGCCTACGCGCACGGCTGGACAAATCCTCAGCCGCAATTTGCCCACGTTTATAGAAAGAATCGGTATAGTGTTTATTCACCTCCGTGAGCACGAAAGTAATCACCGCCGAAACAATAACGAACATACCAACAATAAAAAGAAACAGGATCTTTGCCCGGATAGAACTGAACATCAGTGCTCCCAGGTATAGTCTGTTATTGCGTCAATAGAGAGGAGTAAATTGACATTTGGCTTGATCCCTAGTTCACGCGCCCTCATCAGATTAATCATGGGGACACCCTCTGTACGAGTCTGTATTGGAATCTCTCTTGGAGAGACCCCATCGAGGAGGATTTTTTTAGCCATCTTTCCTGCCATGAATCCTTGTTGATAACCTGAAACTGCAACTGCACACAAAGTTCCACGTTCAACACGAGTCTGCCAAAATGAGAAATCCGGTAAATTACTGTTTTCTACCACCCAACGTTGAATCTTCTCGTAATCAACATCCTCTCCATTTTCATCCTTTATATTGAATACCCCCAACATTGCGATGGCGTCCACCCTATCCTGTAGCTGCATGACCTTATCTTGAAACTGCTGGAGTGTTTGAACCAAAGTCCAATCTGTTATTTCGACATCCGGTATTTGCCGAACACTGCTGCGCATGCGCCCCATGACTCCTTTCCATGTCGGATCGGCATCCACTATAACGGATATTCGTTTCACATCCGGTACCAGTTGTCGAAGCAGCCTTATAGTCGGAACTATGTGTTCATACTCCATGACACCTGTAACATTATCAGCACCCACGAAATTGTATTCGGACGGATCCCTGTTGACAGCACTGAACACGATCGGATAGTCACTACCAACATAATCTTGAATCAGATATTTCTGCGCATTGTCATCGTTTGCATAGATCAAATGAGGATTCCACTCATCGATTATGCGCTTTGCCTGCTCGACTTTTTTCTCAATCTCAACTGGATTGCTGTTTCGCTTAGTGTCTAGCTCAACGACCTTATATTCAACATCAAGCCCGGCAAAGACCGACTTGAAACCCTGGAACTGTTCACGATTCCATTTCCAGAACGCATGGTAACTCATGACATGGAGAATACGGAATCCACTCTTTTGTGGATCTGCATTGATCTCAGCAGTATTGAACAAAATCGAAAAAAAACAGGCTATCGTCAACCACTTGAGCATAGTTACTTCTCTTCAAACATAACTGGTACCCGATGATATCTTCCAGATATCCATATCCAGTATATAAAGAGACATAGTTGAAAGCGTAAACAGCTAACTATGAACCAACCTTGGAGTTAACAGCCATCATCGAAACAATTCCAATTACAAATACTCATAGCCCACATCAAGAAAGTGTTGAGCTGGTGTACTTTGATTATAGCGATAGAATGCCATATTTGTGCGTGACAATACACTTTCCCTATTAACAAAAGAATCTAATCGAAAGCTTTAGCAACTCTCCCAAGCTTATCATCTACAAAAGTATATACTGCACTAACCTATTGACGCCTGTAACCTTTCACCACACATCATCAACTGAGTGCTGTCGTTAACACGCCATTATGTTCAGTTTTATAGTTACTTCAGTTATCAAGTAGCCTGTCATAACGACAAGGAGAACCACAAGATTAATACATCGATTTGCTATATCTGACAATAACAACCTAAACCGAGGGCGGCGTTTTAGAATCTTCAAAAACGCCGCCCTCAACCACATCGATGTAACTAATTATGCGATGTCAAAACGATCCAGGTTCATCACCTTGTCCCAGGCCGCCACAAAGTCTTGCACAAACTTCTGTTGTGAATCTGCAGCCGCATAAACCTCGGCCAATGCGCGCAACTCGGAGTTTGAACCAAAGATCAGATCCACACGCGTAGCGGTCCAAACAGGTTCACCTGTTACCCGATCACTACCCACAAAGGCATCATCCTCTGGCGAGACGGGCTTCCACGTGACACCCATATCCAGCAGATTTACAAAGAAGTCATTGGTCAATGCCTCCTTCTGCTTGGTGAAGGCACCGTGCTGGGACTGATCGGCATTGCAATTCAAGACACGCATGCCACCAATCAGCACCGTCATCTCAGGCGGGGTCAGTGTCAACAGTTGCGCTCTGTCGATCAGTAACTCCTCAGCCGATACGGTATATTTTCTCTTTTGATAGTTACGAAAACCATCTGTAACCGGCTCAAGCACAGAGAAGGACTCCACATCGGTCTGCTCCTGGGAGGCATCCATACGACCTGGCGTGAACGGTACCGTCACCTCCTGACCGGCATTCTTCGCGGCCTGCTCGACACCCGCACATCCCGCCAACACGATCAGGTCGGCCATTGAGACTCGCTTGTTGAACCCACTCTGGATACTCTCGAGAGTCTGTATCACCTTGACCAACTGATCCGGTTGGTTGACCTCCCAATCCTTCTGCGGCGCCAGGCGAATGCGCGCACCGTTCGCACCACCGCGCATATCGGAGCCGCGGAAGGTCGAGGCAGACGCCCAGGCGGTAGAAACCAGCTCTGAGACAGAGAGTCCGGAATCAAGAATCTTAAGCTTCAGATCGGCTATCTCCTTGTCATCGATCAGTTCATGATCGAGGGCGGGGATCGGGTCTTGCCATATCAGTTCTTCCGCGGGTACTTCCGCACCAAGGTAACGGGCACGGGGGCCCATGTCACGGTGAGTCAGCTTGAACCAGGCACGTGCGAAGGCCTCTGTGAACTCATCCGGATTCTCGTAGAAGCGTCTCGAGATCTTTTCGTAATCCGGATCGAAGCGTAGTGCGAGGTCTGTCGTCAGCATCGATGGCACAAGACGTTTTGATGGATCGTGGGCATCGGGTACTGAATTGGCGCCTGCACCATGTTTCGGTATCCACTGATGGGCACCGGCCGGGCTCTTCGTCAGTTCCCAATCATATCCGAACAGGTTCCAGAAGAAGTTGTTGCTCCACTTCGTTGGCGTGGTGGTCCAAGTGACCTCCAGGCCGCTGGTGATCGTGTCACCAGCTTTGCCTGAACCAAAGCTGCTTGCCCAGCCCAGGCCCTGTTCCTCTATAGCGGCAGCTTCCGGCTCGGCGCCCACCAGTTCTGCATCGCCGGCACCGTGGGTCTTGCCAAAGGTATGACCGCCAGCGATGAGCGCAACCGTCTCCTCGTCGTTCATCGCCATACGGGCGAAGGTCTCCCGAATATCCTTGGCCGCCGCGAGTGGATCCGGATTGCCGTTGGGACCTTCCGGATTGACATAGATCAGACCCATCTGTACAGCCGCCAGGGGATCTTCCAGGTCCCGTTCACCAGAATAGCGCTTGTCGTCCAACCAGGCATTCTCATTGCCCCAGTAGATATCCTTTTCCGGCTCCCAGATATCCTCGCGACCACCCGCGAAACCGAAGGTCTTGAATCCCATCGATTCCAGCGCCACGTTGCCGGTGAGAATCATCAGGTCGGCCCAGGAGATCTTGCGCCCATACTTCTGCTTGATCGGCCATAGCAGCCTACGCGCCTTATCCAGGTTGACGTTGTCAGGCCAGCTGTTGAGCGGAGCAAAACGCTGGTTTCCGGTCCCGCCACCGCCTCGGCCATCACCGGTTCGGTAGGTGCCGGCACTATGCCATGCCATACGAATGAACAAGGGGCCATAATGGCCGAAATCCGCTGGCCACCACTCCTGGGAATCGGTCATCAGCCCATGCAGGTCCCGCTTCAGCCCATCGAGATCCAGGCTCTTGAACGCTTCAGCATAGTTAAAATCACCATCCATCGGATCTGACTTGGATGAGTGTTGGCGCAGAATTTCCAGGCGTAACTGGTTCGGCCACCAATCCCGGTTTACCGTGCCACCGCCTGCGGTGTGGTTGAACGGACACTTGTTACTTTCAGCCATCACATTGTCTCCTCTGTTTATGACATATTGTTGCTCCCACTGAAGTAAAGAATCGCCCCTGGAGAGTGATTTGTAAAATCAAATATTCCTAACGGTATGATAGTTTTTAAATATCACCAAAGAGGCCTGGAGATATCCATGGATGGGGCTCACCCTTGCGTCTCAAATACAAATCTACAGCCAGCGGCGCAACTGGTGAGATCACTCGTCATCCGTATGAAGAGGAGGTAGGGACTCAGGTTTCAAGACTTTAAGCCTCAACGTCAACAGGATGCGACACTGAATCCTTAAAGGAATAAATAACTTGCTTTTGCATGTAACCTTTGTCCACACTTCACTAAAGTATTCGGGCGGCATGACTTAAGCGTCGATAATAATCAAGGTGGACTTAAGCGGTGCAGGGATAACCAAGAAAGATATGGACTTTGCTTTAACGTCAGTGAAACAGATCAAAGGGTTGTTTTTTCTACTCTTGTTCTTTACCTGCACCTGTCAAGTCATGGGGGACGATCAGGCTAGGGTGAAGCCAGCCCACGAATCGAACCCACCACCACTTGGCTACCGCAACGAGCAGGGAGAGGCAGCCGAAGAACCTACCAGTATCAAACGCCATTGGCTGGGCCAGGTACATACCGAATATCAGGATGTACTGACAATCGTGGGAAGCCGTAACATTCCGCCCTTCAGCATGTTGAACCAGCAAGGGGAACCGATCGGTGTTGGTATAGACATGTGGCGTCTGTGGTCTAAAAAGACAGGCATACCAGTGCGCTTCCGTCTCACCGACATCTCAAGATCCCTGGATGAGATGAAGGATGGACGCGCAGGTCTGCATGCCGGTCTTTTACTCTCGAAGGAGCGTAGCGCCTGGCTCGACTTCACTCCCCCGTATCTGGAAACCCCGGCCTATCTATACTACCTGTTCAACAACAGTGAAGATCGTTCACTGAGCGACTTCACAGCTTCACGCATCGGCACACAGGGCCCTATTCCACAAGATCTATTCAGCAGACTCTTTCCCCAGGCGTCACAGGTGATTTTCG
The DNA here is from genome assembly GCF_963455295.1 of Candidatus Thiodiazotropha sp. CDECU1. Lineage (NCBI taxonomy): Bacteria > Pseudomonadati > Pseudomonadota > Gammaproteobacteria > Chromatiales > Sedimenticolaceae > Candidatus Thiodiazotropha > Candidatus Thiodiazotropha sp. CDECU1. The sequence goes on along the minus strand of NZ_OY734020.1, from coordinate 279,937 downwards.
AAAATATCCCACAGATGATACACGCCGTGGAACGTGGTGAACTAGATGCCTTTATTGCTGATCGGCCCTCAACCGATTTTGCTCTTCTGCGCCTTGGTTTGCGGGGCGAATTCATCGCATTAGACAAGGTATTGTTCAAAATCTCCTTACGCGCCGCCGTCGTAAAAGAAAGCCCGAAACTGCTTGCGGCGGTCAAGGACGGACTCGGTAAGATCAACCGCCAGGAGATGGACGCCATCCTTGCGCGATGGGTCGACAAGTCGGCACGCATCGCAATCGATCTACCTTTACAATCGTCGTTAAAACTCAATCCACAGGAAGAGGCCTGGCTGCAACAGCACAACACGCTACGCATCGCCATCGATCCCGATTTCGCACCCTATGAATTCACTGACGAACAGGGTCGGCACCATGGTGTATCTGCAGATATGCTCAAACTCATCGGCCGTAAGCTCAATATCGCCCTCCAGCTGATACCAACCAAGAGCTGGGAGCAGACCCTTGATATGGCCGCAAAACGGCAGGTCGATCTCCTACCCCTGGCGAATCGCACCCAGCAAAGAGAGGCGTTCCTCGATTTCACCGAACCCTATCTTCTCTCCCAACGCCATATCATCACGCGCCGACAGCAAAGCGACATCCAGACAGAAGCGGATCTGTCCCAGAAAACCCTGGCACTGCCCAGCGGCTACTCGATCATCTCTATCGTGCGCAAGAAGTGGCCAAAGGTGAAGATCAACGAAGTGGCGGATATTCCGACAGCACTCCAGCAAGTCGCCTTCGGTGCAGCGGATGCCACAATCCTCAGCAGTGGCGTGGCCGGTTACTGGCTGGACAGGCATGAGATCACCAATCTGAGAGTGGCCGGCACCCTGGGTCAACCCAGTCGCCTTTCCATCGCGAGCCGTAATGACTGGCCTGAACTTGCGAGCATACTGGAGAAGGCATTGCTATCCCTTGATGAGGAGCAACGCGACACCATTCGGCGTCGCTGGGTCTTCCTGGATGACGGTGATCAAGACAAGACGCTGTATGGCCTTACCCCCAAGGAGCAGTCGTGGATAGCACAACACCCGGTGATTCGGGTCGGTGTCGAGACCCAGGCAAAACCGATCAGCTTTATGACCGCGGATGGAGATTATCGCGGACTCTCGGCCGATTATCTCAAACTCCTTGAAAGGCGACTCGGCTTGACCTTCACCGTGGTGACCGATAGTGACTGGTCCAGACTGCTCGATCAGATCCAGTCACATGAACTGGATCTGATCGGTACTGTTTCATTATCCGATGAACGCCATCAATACATGACATTCACCCTCCCTTATCATGTCTCACCCATCAAGCTCTACATCCGCAAGGACATGCACATTGGCGGACTTGACAACCTTGAAGGCAAACGGGTCGCCGTGGAAAAAGACTACTGGCTGCACGAGCGACTCTCAATAGAGCACCCTTCCCTGCAACTTCTGATCGTAGAGAATACCCGACAGGCGTTGGAAGCAGTGCAAATCGGCCAAGCGGATGCCTATCTCGGCAGCCAGACCGTGGCCGATCTGCTGATCGATGAATATCGACTGAACCACCTCAAGGCAGTCTCACCCGGTGAAAGCCTGAGCAAGACCGAACTACGCATGGGGGTCAGAAAAGACTGGCCGATACTGGCAAGCATAATTGACAAGGTCCTTGCAGACACCCCCCCAGAAGAGCATCGGATGTTGAAACATCACTGGCTCGCCAGTGAACGGGAACCCATGAACACCTCATTGGTACTCAGCAAAAAGGAGCGGGAGTGGCTGGCTCAACATCAACGCATCGATATCGGGGTGATGAATGCCTGGCCGCCCATGGACTTCATCGATGCACAGGGGCATGCCACCGGTATTGGTGCCGACATTATCCAGGCGTTGAATCGGCGTCTGGGCGGGGTGTTAAATCCCCAACCTGCCCCATGGAATGATATTTATACTGCCGTGAAGGAGAAGCGTCTACCCGCACTCATGGACATCACGCCGACATCCGAGCGCAGGCGCCATTTCCTGTTCACCGATCCCTACCTCACCATACCCCATGTGATCGTAACGCATAAGGGGTACCCACCCGTCCAGAGGATATCGAGTTTGACCGGTAAGCGGGTCGCCCTGGAGCAGAACTTCATGTTAGGCAGAATACTCGCAGATCGTTACCCAGCGATAAAACAGGTGGAATACAGCAACACCAGCGACGCCCTGGATGCGGTCTCCAGGGGCGAGGTGGAGGCCTATGTGGGCAATCGTGCCGTGGCTCTCTACCTTATCGAACACGAACTGATCTCAAATCTCAAGATACAGAGCAAGCTCGATGAGAGTGTCTCGGTCAACGCTATCGGTGTTAGGGATGACTGGCCTATTCTACGCGACATATTGCAGAAGGCCCTGGGTACACTCTCGCACAATGAACTGCGTGACATTCTCAAGAAATGGGTGCCAAGCGCCGAGGAGAGGGAGCAAGCCACCCCGGGGATGAAGCGCTTGCTGTTGAGCCCGCAAGAGCAGTCCTGGCTGGATGATCATCGAGAGATTCGTATTGGTATCGATCGCTTCTGGGAGCCCATCGAGTTCGTCGATGAACAGGGGAGACATCGTGGTATCTCCGCCGATTTCCTCTCCCGTATCCGGGATATGCTAGGCATTGAATTCACCTATTCCACATCCCTCAGCTGGGCCCAGGTAATGGCGGGTGCCAAAGCGGGCGAAATAGACATCTTACCGGCACTGACACCATCGCCGTCACGCTTTGAGTATCTCAATTTCACCCAACCCTATCTTCACTTCCCATTCATGGTGTTCACCCGTACTGACACCCCCTTGGTAACCGGCATCGATGATCTGCATGGTCTCAACATCGCGGTTGAGAAGGAGTATGTGACCGTTGAGTACCTGGAAAAGGACTATCCGCAACTCAACCTGAGAAAGATGGACACCACCGCCGAAGCCTTGCAGGCACTCGCCAGCGGTGAGGTCGATGCCTACATCGGCAACCTGACCCTTGGCAGTTATCTCATCGACAAGCTGGGCCTTGGCAATCTCAAGGTTGCCGCTCCCACCCCGTATGCCAATGATCTGGCGATCGGTGTGCGTAAGGATTGGCCGGAGTTGCAATCGATCCTGAACAAGGCCCTGGCGAGGATCGATGAGAATGAACGGCGCGCAATACGCCAGGATTCACTGGCCATTCGCTATGATGTGGAAGTGGACTATACACTGCTCTGGCAGGTGTTGGCGGTGGCCGGCTCACTGCTGCTGATCTCGCTGCTGTGGACAGCGCAGATTCGGCGCCAAAAGGCGGCCTTTGCGATGGCCAAGGCGGAGGCAGAACAAGCCAACCGTTTCAAGAGCTATTTCCTGGCCAATATGAGCCATGAGATCCGCACCCCGATGAACGCCATAATGGGATTCAGCCACCTCGCCCTGCAGACCCAGCTGACACCGAGACAGTTCCACTATGTGGATAAGATCAAGAGCGCCTCTCACACCCTGCTCGGGGTGATCAATGACATCCTCGATTTCTCAAAGATCGAAGCCGGTAAGCTGGAGATCGAGAAAACCCCCTTTTCGTTGGACGAGGTCATGGAAAACCTGGCCAGCCTGACTGTCATGCGAGCCGATGAAAAGGATTTGGAGATTCTCTTCAATCGCGACCTGAATATACCCGGCACACTGATTGGCGACCCACTACGGCTTGGACAGGTGCTAATCAATCTTACCGGGAATGCCATCAAGTTCACGGAGCGGGGAGAGGTCATGGTCAGCGCGGCATTGGAGAGGCAGGATGAAGCGGGGTTATGGATACGATTCAGCGTCAAGGATACCGGCATTGGCATCGATCAAGCCGAGTTGCCGCGCCTGTTCAAACCCTTCAACCAGTTGGACGGTTCCACCACCAGGCGGCATGGCGGCAGCGGTCTCGGCCTGAGCATCTGCAGGCACCTGGTCAAGCTAATGCAGGGGGATCTCCAGGTCGACAGCCACCCCGGCAAAGGCAGTACCTTCAGCTTTGTCATCCCCTTGGGCAGCAGTGAGGCAACAGTCAAACAGAGCTGGATACCGGACCCAGATCTGCGCGGCCTGAGAGCGTTGGTGGTTGATGACAACCCCACCGCCCTTGAATTGCTCAGTGAACGCCTGATTTCATTCACCTTTGACGTCACTTCCAGCATGAATGCCAGCGAAGCCCTGGAACTGCTGCGACAAGCCGATCAGGACGAGAAAAAACCCTACCACCTGGTCCTGATGGATTGGCGCATGCCGGGACTCAACGGTATCGAAGCCGGTCACCGTATCAAGCAGAACAGCGCCAAGCTCTCAACAGTCCCGGCAGTGATACTCATTACCGCCTATGGACGGGAAGAGGTTATGTTACAGGCGGAAGAGGCGGGGCTGGATGCCATCCTGATCAAACCCGTCAGTCCATCAGTTCTGTTCGATACCCTGATCCGGGTCTTGAATGATGAGGATGAGATCGCCCCCGTCAAGGCCGATGCAACAATGCCTGGTCAACGACTCTCAGGCTCGGTACTCTTGGTCGAGGACAATGTGATCAATCAGCAGGTGGCTCAGGAGCTGCTCGAGGGTTTTGGACTAATGGTGCATACGGTTAGCAACGGCCAGCAGGCGATCGAAGCCATCGACCGGCATCGCTTCGACCTGGTGCTGATGGATCTACAGATGCCAGAGATGGATGGTTATGAAGCAACTCGACGCATTCGTGCCGACACCAGGCACACAGAGCTGCCGTTGATCGCCATGACTGCCCACGCCATGGCCGACGAACGTGAGCGCTGCCTTGCCACCGGCATGGATGAGCATATACCCAAACCGATCGAACCAGCACGTCTCCACAGGGTTCTCAGCCGTTGGTTAAAGCCTGCCGGTGCACATTCAAAACAACAACGCCTGCAGCGTCCGCAGGACCTCAATATAGAGTTCCCCCCCACTCTACCCGGTATCGACCTGCAATGGGGCCTGCAGCGTGTCGGCGGCAATCGACGCCTATTTCGCAACCTGCTTGAAGAATTCGTCACCAACCACAGCCAGGATATCGCGAAACTTGAAAAGAATTTACAACACGCAGAGTTGGACAACGCCAAACGCACCTTGCATACCCTAGAAGGGGTCTCGGGCAATATTGGCGCCCACAGCCTGCAGCAGGCATCGAAAGACCTGCACTTTGAATTGACAAAAGAAGGAAACAGTCCGTTACCACACCTGCCCGATGCCTATCGTCAAACCTTTGCAGAGCTTTTCAATGGACTGCGTAATTTCCTGGAAGAGTCGACATCATCTGACACTCCAGTGACAGACGCAGCCAGCCCCATGCCTGGGGAAAGCCAGGTTAGTATCGACAAATTGATAGCTTCACTCGATGATATGTTGGCCATGGGAGATCCGGATGCAAAGAGGCTATTTAAAACATTGAACCAATTTCTGAAGCAGAAGGATGCGGCTGATCTTACTGACCGCCTGGGGAGTCAGATCCGGGATTACGACTTCGACCTGGCCAGGGAGAGCTTGGCGGCGTTGAGAGCGCACCTAGGGGAGGAATGATATGGAAGCTGACAGAGCAAAAATATTAATTGTTGATGACGAGACGCTGTATATCGACATTCTGGTCGATCTATTGAAAGATGACTACTCGACAGTGGTATCAAAGAGTGGTGCCCAGGCACTGAAGCGGGCTGTCGATGAACCAATCCCCGACCTGGTATTGTTGGATATCCTGATGCCGGGCATGGACGGTTACGAAGTCTGCCGCCTACTCAAGGAGGATCCGCGTACCAGGGGTATTCCGGTGATCTTCCTGACTGTGAAAAGTGAAGTCACTGACGAGGTGAGGGGTTTCGAGCTCGGCGCTGTCGACTATATTGCCAAACCGATGAGTCCGCCCATTGTGCGTGCACGGGTAAAATCCCACTTGGCACTGCACCAAGCTCAACAACAATTGCAGGATCATAACGAGCAGTTGGAACAGCGGGTCGGTGCCCGCACAGAGGAACTCAACCGGACAAAGGATGTGGCTATCTTCTGTATGGCCACCCTGGCCGAAACCCGTGACAGTGAAACCGGCAAACATATCCTGCGTACCCAGAACTATATCAAGGTACTCGCAGATCACCTTAAAACTCATCCACGATTTGCAGATTACCTGCAAATTGATGGCACCATCGAGATGTTAAGCAAGACATCCCCGCTACACGACATCGGCAAGGTCGGCGTGCCCGATCGCATTCTGCTGAAACCTGGCAAGCTCGATGAGGAGGAGTGGATATTGATGCAGAAACATGCCCAATATGGCCATGACGCCCTGTTGCGGGCAGAACAGGAGTTGGGAAGCACCGATTTCCTGCTGATGGCCAGGGAGATCGCCTACACCCACCACGAACGCTGGGACGGTAGCGGATATCCACGCGGATTGAAGGGTGATGACATTCCCATTTCAGGCCGTTTGATGGCAATTGCCGACGTCTATGACGCACTCATCAACAAGCGGGTCTACAAGGAGGCCTATAGCCACGAAACAGCGGTGGAGATCGTCAGACAGAGCGCCGGCAGCCATCTCGATCCGGATATCGTGGAAGCATTCCTCCAGCTACAGGATGAGTTCATGAATATCGCACTCCTCTACCGCGACGACGACTGATCCGGTCGGGATATATGAATAATCCACAGGTCTTGCTAGTCGACAACGGATCCATACAACCCCAGGCAACTCTCAACCTGAGACACCTGGCTGCCGAACTCAGTCAATGTAGCGGATCCAGTGTACATCCGGTCTCACTGCAACATGCGGATAGGATTCCCCATGACCAGCTGGACGGAAACCCTGCCCAGCTACTGGAATCATTTCTCTCGACCCAGCTTAATCATGGGAGTAGAGATTTCCTGATCGTCCCGCTGTTTTTCGGTGTCAGTCGTGCACTGACTTCACTCATTCCCGGTCTGGTGGAGTCACTGCAATCAAAACACGGTCTATTCCAGCTGCATATTGCCGACGTACTCTATCCCCAGCCCCAGGGAGAGCCGAGATTAGTCAGCATCCTGAAGGATCAAATTGATCCACTCATCGCCGGGGTTGTTCAACCACGGGTCATTCTGGTTGACCACGGTTCACCACTGCGAGAAGTGGCAGAGGTTCGCTCGCGCATCGCCTCAGAGCTACGCAATCTGCTCCCGTCCGAGACTCACTTTCTAGAGGCTGTAATGGAGCGTCGTGAAGGGAGCAAATACGACTTCAACGGTGAGCGGCTTGAGCAGATACTGGAGCGTGAGGCGCAGCTAAACCAGCACACTCCTATTGCCATCTCACTGCTGTTTCTCCTCCCTGGCAGACACGCTGGACAGGGTGGTGACATCGCCAGCATATGCAGAGAAACCGAGCAGCGTTACCCTGGACTGAAAATAGACATAACCCCCTTGGTAGGGGAGCATCCCCAACTGATCGGGATTCTACGGGATAGATTGGAATCAGGATTGAAGGCAATGCCTTCCATATAGGACCATGTCTAACGCAGCTCAACAATCATATGCCATCGTCTTTGCCGATATCGTGGGCAGCACCCGTATGTATGAAAATCTGGGTGACAGCCGAGCCAAACAACTGATCACGGAACTGGAGGAGGTCATAGCCAAGGTCGTTGCCGAGACCGGCGGTAATGTGGTAGAGGTTGTTGGCGATGAGGTCATGAGTCGCTATGCGCATGTAAGCGATGCAGTAGAGGGTGCCTGTCTCATGCAGGAGCGGGTCGATGAATATGCAAAACGGTCGGGTATGACTTTATCAGCCAGAATCGGACTCCACTATGGACCCGCCATTGTTGAAGGTGGCCGGATGTACGGTGACTCGGTGAATGTTGCCGCACGCATGGCATCGATCGCCCAGTCCCAGCAGATCATTACGACGGAACAGGTGGTGCAAAACCTGTCCGACGAACAACAGATAATCGTACGCCGATTCGATAAAGTAAAGGTAAAAGGCAAACTGGCGCGAATGGTCATTTATGATCTCTTGTGGCGAAAAGATGATGTTACCTTCCTGCATACCTCGCCACTGACGCAAAGTACGCTGGCAAGAGTCCTGGTCCTGGAATATGGCCATCAGCGCTATCAATTCCAACCCCAGCAGAACAGCATGCATATCGGGCGTGACGCCAGCAATGAGCTTGTTGTCAACGCTGCCGCAGCCTCCAGAGCCCATGCCGTAGTCGAGTACAACCGCGGTAAATACGTGCTTTCAGATACCAGTACCAACGGCACTTATCTGACAAATCAAACCCAGCAATCACTCTATCTAAGGCGTGAGACTGCACCCCTCTTGGGCAGTGGCAAGATCGGCCTGGGAGAACCTGTATCAGATGATAACCAGCATGTTATCAGTTACCATCTCATGGAACCTTGATACAAATACAAATCCTGTTACAAGTGTGATCAGCCACAAACTTTTAACCACATAGAGAAACCTTTTAATCATTTACACCACTAATGCAACTTCGGAATACTGATACATTTACATGCCCTACTCCGCAACAATCCGCCCGCCACAGCTAAGAGCGATATTTTTTGTTCTCCTAAGTCTCTGTCACGCACTGCCGGCATGGGCCGAAGCTCCAACCCTGCCACTCAAACAGAATCAGCCTATCACCCTCGACCAGTTGGAGCAGACCCGTACAACTATCAGCCGTGACGCCAGCCTGGATCAAGGCCAGAAGGATAAGGCTGTCGAGCTACTCAACCAGGCAGACAACTGGTTACGACAAGCCAACAAGGTAAGGGGGGAGATTACACGTCTTGAAAAACTGATCCAGGATGCACCGCAACGGATTCAGGATCTCAGAGCGGACATGAAACGAACCACTGATCTCGATGAATCCCTTGAGGGTTTCATTCAATCATCAGATCTTGCCACCTTGGAAGTACGTATCAGCAAAGAGGAGCTGAACCTGGTCCAGGCGCGGGATGATCAAGAAACCCAGTTAGACGAACTTGCCACACTGTTGGCTGGCAGCAGACAAATCAACACTGAAATCTCAGCGCGAAGCGAGGCCCTGGCACAGATTCGTTCCGATATAGAGACATTACCGCAAAATGAATTAAAGCAGATCAGACAAGCCCGACTGATGTCATTGATGGCTAGAGAAGCACTGCGCGAAGCGGAGTTTGATCTGCTCACGCTCAGGTTGGGAAACCTGAGCCTGTTGACCAATCTCACCCAGGTTCAAAGGGACGCGAACATAGCCCATATCAGCCAGCTACAGGTAAGTCTGAAGCGTCTGAACCAGGCTGCCGCCGAAATCAGGGAAACAGAGGCAAAACAGGCTCGTCAGGCCGCTGAGCAGTTGCAACAGGAGACTGCCTCTCTCCCGCTGCCACTGCAGATCATTGCCAGGGAAAATGCCAAGACCCGCTCCGAACTCGAACAACTTGTGTATTGGGAAAAGCGTGTCCAACAGCAACTGACAGCAACCAAACGCAAATTAGAGCAGATACAGTCTGACTTCGAGCACAGCAACCAACGTGTCGACGTTGTGGGTAGTAGTAAAGCGATAGGAAAGATGTTATCCCGCCGCCGGGCTGCGCTACCATCCCTGAGAAGCTACAGCCGCTCTTCCGCGAAACGTAAACAGGAAATAAACAAGGCCACTGACCGCCAGATCGAGATCGAAGAGCTGCTCCTGGAGCGCGGCAATATCTCAAACCATGTCGACGCTATCACTCAATCGTTACTGGATGACTTATCCGATAAGGAATCGAAACTTCTACAGAAGCAGGCATTATCACTTGCAGGCGCCAGACGCGAAGCACTGAATGAATTGCAAAAGGCCTACGGCCGTTACATCAGTCAACTCACCTCATTTGATCTTGCAGAACGCCAACTGCTGAATTTATCCAAATCTTACACCGACTACATCAACGAGCAGTTAATCTGGATATCAGGAGACGATGTAAGTCAATTGTTCAAACCCACCCAGCTCGCATCAAGCCTTGTTTGGCTTGTATCTCCAGAACATTGGCAAGAGCTGGGTACTGATTTGGTGAGCACAAGCCGATACAATGTCCACTACGCCTTCCTTCTGCTATTGGTTCTTTTAATCGTTGTCTGGAAACAACCGTTCGCGCGACTGCAGATACCCAATCTCGCCAGAGCCACACGTAAAATAGCTACTGATTCGATACGCCTCACTCTCAAGGCGCTGTTTTTCACCCTGGTAAAGATCATGGCCCTACCCGTGCTGATGATAGGCTTAGGTCTGCTGTTGAAAGCACTACCGACTGCTGCACCTTTCACCCTGGCCATGGCCACAGCCCTGATCACGGTAGGTATAACGCTGGCGGCAGCCCTGCTGTTGTATCAATTATGCCTACCCGAGGGTATAGGCACACGTCACCTGCGCTGGAACAACAAGATCTGTCAATCAGTGGCACATGAGCTACGTTGGGCCATCCCCGTGGGTGCGCCACTGCGCTTCCTGATTGCTCTTGGTGCGGGTGAGGGCTTGCCTGTCGAGGCGCTGGCGCTCAGTAGCGTGGCAACCATTGCATTGATGATCGTTTTTATTGCGTTCATCTACCGTTTGTTACGCAAGCAGGGATCACTCATGCTTACCTGGAGCAGCGTGAATCCACATGCCTTGCTGTTGCAATTGCATTTTTTATGGTTCCCTTTTTTGCTACTCATAGGGGTCGGCCTGATCTTCTCCACCGGGTTCGGCTACATGACTCTAACCTTAAGGCTACTTGATCACGTGGAAACAACCATCTGGTTTTTCATCGGCCTGTATACCTTAAGGGAACTGCTACTGCGCTATCTCTATATTGCCGAACGTAGATTACGCTATCACAACGCATTGCAAAGACGGAATGAACTACGTGCTCAGAGAGATCAGGAGCAACCACAAATCGAGGATGAGAGTAGCGTAATTACAGCCGAGATCCCTGAACTGAACTTCGATGCCTTGAGTGAACAGGCGAAAAGACTGGTACGCTTCGGTTATCTACTCGGTTCCGTGATCGGAACCTGGTTGATATGGTCGGACCTGCTCCCAGCACTTGATTTTCTCAACAACATCCAGCTGCCTGTAAATACGAGCCAGATGATCGACGGCGTGATCACAGAGACACCCTTGACGCTACGCGACGTAATAACCGGCGTTGTCATATTAATAATCACTTTTCTTGCAGCCAAAAACCTGCCCGGTGTGCTTGAAATCACCCTGCTCCAACGCCTGCCCCTCGAATCCGGAGCACGTTACGCACTGACCACTCTGCTACAGTACTTCATCGCCGGTACAGGGCTAATCATCGCTTTCAGTCTGATCGGCTTTCAATGGTCCAATATTCAATGGTTGGTTGCGGCACTAGGGGTGGGACTCGGATTCGGTCTACAGGAGATTGTCGCTAATTTCATCAGCGGTATTATTCTTCTATTCGAACGACCAATTCGCGTCGGTGATGTAGTAACCCTCGATTCAACGACAGGTGTCGTCTCCCGCATTCGCATCCGCGCAACCACCATCACCAATTATGACAAGCAGGAATTATTGATTCCGAATAAGGAGTTCATTACAGGCAGGGTTATCAATTGGACCCTGACCGACAAGGTCAATCGGGTCATCATCAATGTGGGCGTTGCCTATGGCAGCGATGTCAATAAAGCTATGGGATTAATGATCGAAGCCGCGGAAGAGAATGAAAACGTACTACAGGACCCCAGGCCAGTGGCTACCTTTGAAGCCTTTGGTGATAGCGCGCTGACCCTGTTACTTCGCGCCTATCTCGGGTCGATGGACAACCGTCTGGCGACAATAACCGCATTGCATGAAGCAATCAATAACAAATTCATCGAGGCCGGTATTGAAATCCCTTTCCCACAACGGGATCTTCATCTGATTAATCCTGATCCATTGGCGGTTAATATCAACACCCCGCCAAAACAACCTTAAAGACTACCATCGAATAATCCGTTAGAGGCAGACAAGCAGAATAAGCGACTCAAGGATTACCGTTTAAAGTAACTCCCACTCTCTCACTTTGCTTTGTGAGACTCAGCATGCTCACCAACTGCTCCGCCGGTAGCGGCCTGCTGAACAGATAACCTTGAGCCATTTCACAACCCTGTTGTTCTAAAAATTGCAATTGACTCTCTGTCTCGACACCCTCTGCGACCACACCAAGACCCAAACTTTGAGCCAACGCTATGATCGCCGATGTTATGGTTACATCGTCTTCATTATCAGGAATATCTTTGACGAAGGTACGATCAACCTTCAAATTATCCAGCGGGAAACGTTTCAGATAATTCAGCGAGGAATAGCCAGTACCGAAATCATCAACAGAGATACTGATACCCATCTCTTTGAAATCATTCAGCGTGGTTATGGTCTCGTTCACATTGCGCATGATGACACTTTCGGTTATCTCCAACTCCAGATATTTTGGATTCAAGCGGGTATTTTTAAGCGCCATCGCGACCGTCGCACTCAAGTCGCGTTGAATAAATTGCATACTACTCAGATTAACTGCTACCCGGATTGGGTTATAACCGGCATCCTGCCACTCCTTGTTCTGTCTACAGGCCTCGAGCAGCACCCACTCTCCAAGCTCAATAATCATTCCTGTCTCTTCCGCGATTGGAATGAATTCCACTGGAGAAACCATACCCAACTCCGGCTCATCCCAGCGCAGCAAGGCTTCAGCGGATACAATCTCACCAGTAGCGAGATCGATCTGGGGTTGATAAAAGAGCTTCATCTCATTGCATGTCAGGGCCTTACGCAGCTTCCCTTCCAATTTTAAACGCGTGGTTGCCAATACGTTCATCTGCTCGGAATAGAACTGGTAATTATTTTTTCCTACCGCTTTGGCATGATACATCGCTGTATCAGCGTTCTTCAGCAACTCCTCAACATCGCGTCCATCCCTTGGGAAGATAGCTATACCGATGCTGGGCGTAATGTAGACCTCATGTCCATTCAGGTTATACGAACGGGCAATCGCATCCTGAACCCTTTTAGCGACCAAAGCCGCCACTTCCGGTTTCTGAATATCCTCGAGTAACACGGTAAATTCGTCACCACCAAGCCTGGCAATATTCCGACACTCTACCTCATCTTCGTAATTAGCTCCCACAAGGTCCGTTTCCCTGAGCTGTCCCTCCAAACGGTTGGTAACATTTTTCAGCAACATATCACCAATATCATGACCCAAAGTGTCATTGATACGCTTGAATTCATCAAGATCAAGATATAAAATCGCGCCGACACGCTGGTGTCGCTTGGCGACTTTAATTGCTCGCGTAACCTGTTCCTTGAACGCCTGGCGATTTGGCAGCTTTGTCAATGAATCGCTATATGCGAGCATACGGATCTTTTCATCCCACTGCTTGCGCTCAGTGATATCTCTGGCGAATACACTCAGGGTGAACATTTCTCCAATTCTAGAACAGGAGATAGCCAGATCGAGGGGGAATTTACGACTATTGTTATCCCTGCCTTCGACTTCCAAGCGGACACCGGTAGGGTGATCCTTAGAGCCCTTGAACATCGGCTCGAGTGCATCTGTCGCTTCGACCAGTGACCGATGGGTAAGGATGAGTTGCAGTAGGTGGACACCAAGCACATCTTCCTCTTTATACCCGAACACCTCAACCGCCTGCTGGTTCCAGCTAAGGATCATACAGTTGGCATCAGCCGTTATCACAGCATCGAATGCGGTGTCGATGACGTGCGAGAATCTCTCGTCTTCTGCTGCGATTGCCGCGTTCGCTTCATCTTCCTTGAGCTGTGCTATGCGCATGTTTCGGTAGACACCGATAGCCAATCCGAGAATCAACAATGACAACATCCATATTGCTAGCACTTTCCACCAATCTATGACATTCACTCTCATCCTTTGGGTGACAGATAAGTCAAAATCAGTTCCATAGATCTCTATCTTTTGCCTGTACTTGAGCGTGCTCAGATCGACTGCCAATCTGGCTATACCGGACTTGCTGAGACGGGATAGAATTCCACCCCCCACCAACTGCTCACTGTCTACCATAGGCAACAGGGACACTTCATACGCTACACCGGGGCCGGCAAGCCCATTGATAAACTGTTCAAGTTCAATACTTAGAACCGCCATACCGTTGAACATATCAAGTCGTTCATGCACCCTTTTCGGAGGGTAGCGGCCAAGGTAGACAGGTTTCAGGACAAAATATTGTGTTTTGCCCGATCTATTTATATCAACAGGTCCGAAAGTTACGATATCGCCGCTTTTAATCGATCGTTGCAGGGTCTCAAATGTACCTGGTTGTCGCATCAGGTCATAACCGAGTAAATTCGCAGAGCGCGGGTCCATGGGTTCGATAAAACTCACCGGCAGATGGTATTTGTCGTTGCTCACCTGCATTCCATTCAACTGCCGATCGTTCTTCAATGTAAAGCTGACATAACCCTGTTCCCGCATTTCCGCCTCGAACTCTTCGCGCCTCTCATCGGGAATTCTTGTCATATGCAATATTCCACAGATGAACGGGTAGGCTTTCAGCATCTCCTGCGAGAATGAGGTCTGCTCAGCGATACCGAGAAAATCACTCGCATGGTACAACCCAACCAGGGAGGTCAAGACTGTTTCCAGGTTCGAGATCCGCTGTGTCAGAGTCCGATGAACCTCACCGGCACGATCATTGAACACACTATCGACCGCTCGCATCTCCACCCAAATCGACAACATCAGGGAGATCCACGAGAACAACAAAACCAACAACCAGAGAACAACAGCCCTATAGCCTGTAAAAACCTTCTCTCTGGAATTAAAGTACATCATGAATTGACTTTCTTCGCCTTTCTTAGCAGTGACTCCGGAAATCTGATTCCGCTCTGTTGCAAGATTGCATGATTAATCCAGATATCCCATTTGCGATTGGAGACAATAGGGATTTCAGAGGGCTTGATCCCATCCAGAATAGCCAATGCCGCCAGTGCGGCCCACTCCCCGTGCTCTTCCGGTATTTTTGTCAAGCCAAGCAGTGTATAGGGCATCATCCAGCCGTGATTGGTCAAGGTCAACGTGGTTGTGTTTTTTACCACGTAATCTGAAACAGACTCCGTATACCAGTCATTAATGCCGGAATTACTCCCAATCACTACAAAATCATAGCCCTGAGCCTCTTTGTAAGCGTCAAGCCATTCCTTGGTTGTATTCACAAGACGATGATCCATCAAGATACCGTGCTTTTCAGCAGCCCGTTTGAATCGATTCAGATTTTTCTTTTCAGTCAGGGTATTCGCTCCAATATAGATTGCCTGGTGGGCACCACCCTGTATATGTCTTGCATTGTCAAACAGCACATCGATAGGCGCCACTTCAACTATCCCGGTAGCATTGCTATATGGAAAACCGTACTCATCCACATTCCAGTTAACACCACAAAACACAAAAGGAACCTTGTGATCCTTGAAAAATGGTTTAATGACATATTTCGCAGCATTATCATCTGCAGTGATCACCACATCGGGTTTCCAACTCTCTATCAACTCTTTTGCTTTTAGCGCCGCCTCTTTTTTTGACTCTTCATCCTTGTGTCGTTTTGTGTCCATATCAAACTGTTTTACATCGCATTTGCCATCCAAGGTTTCACGCAATCCATTCTCAACTCCGTCAGACCATGCATAGCCTTTATGGTAGGAGGAAATAAATAGGCATTTATTGGCCATTGCCTGGCTGAATGGCAGTGCAATAAGCAAAACCAGCATCGTTGCCATCACATTTTTAGCCGTTGGAATTATTACCATATGTAACTCACTCCCTGTCTGATATAGATAGGCACAAATTCTAGGTTTGGTTCTTGAGATGTATCGGCAGGGAATGGAAAACTTTACACATTGATCACTATTTGAGAATGCTAAGCATATAAATCCTATCGATGGTTATATTGTTGATTTACAATACAATAAACAGGGTAAATATGGACATTGGAATGGCTATCACGGATTGGTGGCAGCTTTCTCACGGACTATTTTCCTGATCAGATCCGGGGCCAGCTCTAACTGCCTGACACGTTTCCACAGGCGCTCAGGATTGTGCTCATAAATAGCCAGCAACTCATCAGCAGTGATCCAGCTGAGTTCACGCCGCTTTTTGAACCTACCCACCGCATCGTCCCGCCACTCCCGATTCAACAGATTGACATCCCGATAGGGGAATTCGATGAAATAGGTCCTCCAGCTTTTGGGGTGGATACGTCTACACCACCAGTCCGGATAGATCGACAGGGTCTTTTCGAACAGTGTGTCGACGATAGGGATCTGTTGTTTGACTTGAACGGCATCCCGGCATGCCCGCTGCAGATTCTCGGCGAAATACATGCTCTCGGTCTCCTCGACAAACTCCCTGACCGCAGTCGCCCTATACCCCTCACCGATCCCCAGGCCACCGCCAAAATCGATCAAGTAACCGGCTTTACGGCCACTGAATGTGGACTGAAAGAGAAAAATGAGATCCCCATCATGCACGCAGAAGGGGATTACACCAGCCCCCATTTAAGTACCCCCGGATAATCACTGGAAAATTCCACATGTATATTTAACTCTACTGCTCCGCTGACACTAAACATCGCCATCCGACCATGAATACTTTTTCGATTGCTGTTCGAATATCGACTTGGACAGTTATACAGAAGAGACACATATTAACCTTAGCCCAGGGAAAAATACTTGCTGAATTGACCATCAAGGACCAAACTTTTCTCATGGGTATTGAAACATACAGCCGCCGTCTACTCGCCCCCTTTCACGGATTGCAGCAGATTATCAGCGTGGCAGGCGGTATTGCGGAGAGCATGAATGGCTGGGACTGGAAACTCTATGTGGCCGATGAAAGCATCGTCAGCCATACCGGCCTCTCCGAGATTGTTTATGGCAGTTGGAATCCTGCCCAAGGACTCAGTCGCTCGCGTATCCGCGGTGCCATACCGTCCAACCTGATCGAGCAGATAGGCGATCATTTACTCCATGCAGTCGAGCAACATGCTGAAGAGATACCCTTTCAAAGCATGGATTTTCATGAACTATGGTTGCTCGACGAGCAAAGTGGTCATCCCCTGGCTTTACTCGATAGCGCACTGGGCAGCGATATACGCACCCCTTATGACAACCCTGCCTGGTATCCAGGAGGTCAGGCTGGTAGACAATTCAGCTCTGCAGCCGGCAGCACAGATGAGCTCATCCACCTGGTCAAGCACGCAGCAGGTAAACAGCCAACCGCCATATGGATAGAACGAAATCGTGATGGTTCGGGTATTGACCGACATGGCAAGCACTATCCCGACACGATGTTTCCGACGTTGCTACTGCGTGAGAGTTGGAACGACTCCGCGCAACAACAACTGGTCTCTGATTTTCTGAATTGGCAGGCACCCTGGCTACTGCAGCTGCCACTCCGCCCTGAGATTCGCATACGACTGGAGAGAGCCGCATGGGAACGCCCCCTGGAAACCAGCCGAGTCTACCGGCTGTTTCCCGAGATACTCGATGAGAAAGGCCTGACCACCACCAGGGTCAAGGCCCGCATAATGCATGAGAAACCGCTCACACAGAGCGTCAACGAGCCCTTTTACCCATTCGTCAACGAATAGCTTACAGCGCCTGTCAGCGTTCAAACAACTGCTCCAATGCGGGTCGCATACGCCGGATCTCCTTCAGGCCTTCATCGATTGCCATTTCAGCCTCATCAAACTCCATCAGTCCCAATTTCGACATCCGGGGGGCCAGGGTGATCTCCGGTGGATCACCAGCCATGCGACTTCTAGTTATTCTGTCCTGCATGATATTGATTGAGCTGGCCAGCACCTCATAGAGTCCGGGAACGTTCCGGTTCTCTCCCAAAAGACGGTTCATCAGCTCCTTCTTTCTTGAATAGAGACTGCTCATCACCTGACCGGTGATACGTCCCCAAAGATCATCATCCCTGACCTCAGCCGGCTTATTCTGATCAGCGCTGCTTTGGCGCAGATGCTTACCGAGAATATCCCCATTCAGATTGACAGCGATTACGATATCAGCGCCCATTGCGCGACACAGGGAGACCGGGACCGGATTCGCCAACCCGCCATCCACCAGCCAACGACCTTCATGTCGCAGTGGCGTAAACAGACCGGGAAGACTGATGGACGCCCTTACCGCCTCCATCACCGGCCCCTGACGGAACCAGATCTCCCTACCTGTCTCCAGCTCTGTAGCGACCACCCCAAGCTGGCGTTTCAAGTCATTGAAATCCAGGTCCTTGACATATTCACTGATAAACTCGGCCAGCCTGTCCCCTTGAATCAGGCCGCCCCCCAACAGGGTGGGATCCAGAAACCGGATGATCTCTTTCCAGGTAAGGGAACAGGTCCAGGCCTGGAGCAGTTCCAGCTTATCCGCGGCATAGGCGGCCCCTACCAAGGCACCGATGGAACTGCCACTGACAATTTCAGGCTCGATGCCCATCTCAGCCAGGCCGTTGATAATTCCAATATGGGACCAACCACGGGCCGCGCCACTGCCAAGGGCCAAACCGACTTTCAACTCCACCAGACCACCATCCCTCTCCAATCCAGCACTAAGATGCCACAATCAGCTTACATGGACTGATTATACAGCAGGTCACGGAAGCAGTGATCAGGTAATATCCAAGGCATGCAGCACACGCTGTTTCAGCTCAAGAGGCTGGCGGGAGATCAGCGCGGCCGGCACCCCGATCTTCCTGGTCAGGCGTTGGTAGCTTTCAAAACCGAACGACACCATGAATGGGTGCATCCCTGAACCGACAGCTGCCACATAGTCGCATTTCTCATCGCCTGTTGCGTAGGCCCGGGCAGGATTGATCTGCAAACTCTCACGAATCGCCTGGAACGCCGTCAGCTTCTGCTTTCTCAATGGCAGGTGGATGAGAAAATCGAGCCCCGTAACATCGACCCCATTGCGCAGATAGAGTTTACGCAGGGTCTTTTCCGGCTCATGGGTGATATTGCGGGTAATCATGCCCACCTTGAGATCGGGTTGCGCAATCAGTCTGTTGATCATACCCCCCATGCCTTCAAACAACCTGGCCTGTTCCCTGTAGATCTCAGTCAGGGTGACAATCAGATCGGTACGCTGCTTCTCCTTCAGCTGTTTACGTAGATTTTTCGGCAACTCCTTGAGACCGCCGATATATTTGAAAATCTTACGCCGACCCTGAAAACGTTGTATATCACCGATATCCATATTGTGCGCTGAAAACGCCATATTGATCGCCTCGAACGCATCAATGGTAGTGCCATCCGCATCGAGTATTATGAGTCGGTGTTGATCAAACATGCTCAACAAAAAACAACCTCGGCATGGGTCCCGAAACGGCCGATCCGATTCGCCTTCAGGCAACGACACTCAGTCCAGGCATCGATAATATGCTGCTCTGCCCTTCGATGAGTATCATCCATGAGAATCACGCACTTCTCGCCCAGATGCTCCATCATAGTGGGCAGCAGACCGTAACGACCGCCTGGATTACTGCTGGGTGGACCGTCGCATATCACCAATGAAATCTTATCCACCACCAGGCCTTGGGGTATCAGGTACCATCGGTAACCGTCATAATCCACCAGTGGCGTATGCAGCAAGGTAATATGGGAGAACTCGAGGTAATCGAGGATCTTGCGCAGGTAGTCGTACCAGGTTTTATTATGTTCCAGGACGATAAACTGGCGGCCCCTATCCCGGGTAAGGGCACCCACCAGCAGGGTGGTAGCACCGGAACCGCACTCCAGAACAGCCCCTTTGGAACGAATCGCGTGTCCACCCACATGCCGGAGGTAGGATAATCCTGCAGCATATCCGAGGTTTCCCCAAGCCAGCGCGAGCAACAGAATATCAATGCCGCTCGGTGAGTTACCCATTGGCTTGTCGCGTAAACGGACACAAACCTTTGCCAGCAACATGGCCTTCAATGGGAAAAAAAGCGCTCTCAACCAGTTCATATTTTTACAACCATAATCAACTTCCACTGTAAAGAGATCTTAACCGAATGCTGTTACAGTCATATTGCGCATACGCACTCTAGTGGGCCAAGCGGGAAGACTTTACCGGATTCGAATAATGTGACGCCTTCACTGTGCACAAATATGGTTAAGGAGAGAACATGATCGATTGGGAGCAATTAGATCGGCAGCGGCAGGTCAAGCTCCGGGAGGCCTTTGGCCACCACCTTGACACCCTGCCGCCAAGCTGTTCACTAGACATGAAAATCGCCCGCTTTCAGGAATGGTTGAGCCTGAAGGGTATACAATACAAGGCTCCGGCACAGGAGAGAAATAGCGGCTGAACAGTCTCACCTGTTATATATGCTAGGGCCTTGATTGGCGCTTTTTCAGGCTCAACAGGGCGTATTGGATCAGTGATAACAGGCCCTAGTACTTGTCACGCAATAGCCGCACCAAACCATCACCATAATCGACCACGATACCGTCCCTGTCGATGGCATGCAGGCGATAGCCGTTCACACCAAGGGTGTCGCCTTCACTGTAGCGTCGCATGTTGATAATCACAAATCGTTGCGCCGGTTTCTCATGGTAGACATGGATCGTGGTGTTGAGCTGTTCCAACTCCTCCCGCAAGGCCTGGTCCATCTCCCAAATCAATGGAATCTGTTGTTGTTCCATCTGCTCAGCATCCGCAGCTTCATTCACTCTCGATTCAACTGCAGCAACCTGTTTGTCATCTACATCAGACACGGTTACACCTTGCTGTGACTTCTCCTTAACAGTGTCCCTTTTAGCTACGACCCTGGGTAGTGGCGCTTTAGGTACAACAGCGGGCAGGGGTGATTGCGCCCTGGTTGACTCTTTTACAGTTTGCCTCGGCGGAGTCTGCGCCTGTTCCATACGAGCGGGCTCAGGACGATCCGATATCTTCTTCGGCTGCCGCTTCTGGCTCAACATCGCCTCACTGACCAAGGGTCGCTGATTAGGCTGGCCACTGCTACGTATTCGCTCAGCAGTCAATCTCTCTTTTTGTACCGTCGGTTTGTTTTTTTCTGTCGCTCCGGCACTAGTGTCTTGCACTCTCGCCTGTGTGGCTTGTTGTTTCGTCGGCGTAGGTCCCTGCTGTTCGTTTTGGCCAGGCGTCTCAGGTTTGCTCGCATGATCAGTAAACAGAAACCAGAATATAGCAACGATCAATAACAGGAGTATTGCTAACACCAGCCAGCGTCGCAACGCGGAATGATTCTCATCAGGAAGCGACGTGGTATTAGGCAGGATATCGGTTTTACCCGGCATCCTCTCCTGGGAAGCCCTTTCCAACGCATCGAGTATGGAAGACATATCAGCCCCCCGTCCGGCGCAACACCGGCCTGGTTGAGTCAGTCACGCTGCCATTCAACTGAATTATTGTCTGCCTGCCCACAATGCCGTCCGCCAAAAGACCCTGGGCACGCTGAAAACGCATCACCCGCTGCTGTGTCTCCGCATCGAACCTGGCACTCGACGGGTCAAAACTCGATTCGGTCCCCTCGATGCGATCAAGCATCGATTTCAGCCATGCCACGTCCTTCCCTACATGACCAATACTCAACCTATCACTACTGAGCCTGGGTGGACGCCATAATATGATATAACTGCCGCTCCAGAGTTGATCGATCTCCTCGCGGGAGAAGTCAAAACGGCGGCCATTCAGATCGAGGGTCACTTCACTATCCGTCAGTGAGATTGCAACCACATTGTAGCGTTGCCCATCCTCCATGATCAGCTCCAGCACTGCAGGTCGATTATAGTAAGCCAGATTTTCCCAGGAGCCACGGCCGTAGATACAACTCAATCCCACCTCTTCCGCCTTGTCACAGGATGAACGTGATGCACCTTCCAAGGGATAGACACGCTGCCAATAACTAAACAGAGTGATAAATGCACTGTTTTCATTACCTAACATGCTGCCAAGCCCCGTCTGACCCCCATCCTCCAGGGTTACTTGCTGAAGCTCCGTGACAGACGCAACATGGGACTCAGGGGTGGCCGTGTCTTGAGCAGGCGGGTTTCCGGCTGCCGATGGGGACACCATGTCCATTGGGGCTGGATTGACGGTTTCAGCCGCCCCCGCAACAGACTGCGGGGTGGTTGTCATGGCTTGCTGATCCCCGAGACTCTCCTCAACCGGCACTGTATCGGGTTGGGCCTCGGTCGAAGCGAGGGATGGAACCAAGCGAATCAGTTGATCGGCGTTCCAAGCGAGTAGCACCGCCAAGGTACATCCAAGCAGGGTGACAACAACCCAGGCCCATGTAAGCTGGCGACGGGAACCTTCACCCAATCCGCTCAGTTCCTGGTACACCCGTTTGATCATGCCCCCGGTCACTTGCTTGCCACGCTCGGCATAGGCCATCAACATCCCCCGATGACAGAGGATATTGATAACCCTGGGAACACCCTTGCTATAGTGGTAGATGTTGCGCAATGCAGCGCCGCTGAACAGGGCATGCTGCGCTCCCGCCACCCTGAGGCGATGCAGAACATAGGCCCGGGACTCGGACTTGGAGAGCGGTGTCAGGTGATAACGTGCCGTCACCCGTTGCGCCAGCTGACGCAACCTATCCTGCTGCAATAAGCTTCTTAATTCAGGCTGACCGACCAGAATGATCTGCAGCAGCTTATGTTTCTGTGTCTCAAGATTGGTGAGCAGGCGTATCTGCTCTAGGGACTCGTAACTGAGGTTCTGCGCCTCGTCGATGATCACCACAGTGTGGCGTCCCTGGCTATGAGTCTCCAGCAGAAAGGCATTCAGAAAATCGACGATCTCCTTGATGCTGGTACAGCCCAGGGGGTAGAGAATATTCAATTCATCACAGATTGCCGCCACCAACTCCAAGGGTGTCAGGCGGGGATTGAAGATGAACGCCACATCGACCGCGCTAGGCAGTTCATCCAACAATTTGCGGCACAGCACTGTCTTGCCTGTGCCCACCTCGCCGGTGAGTTGCAAGAATCCTCCACCTTCGGTGACGCCATACAGCAGATGGGCGAAACCATTGCGATGCCTCTCGCTCAGAAAAAGGTACTTTGGATCCGGGGTAATGGAAAAGGGATCCTCAGTCAGTCCGAAATAGTTCTGATACATAGTGGCAGGTTGATTCTCTTGCTGCTTCGCATGTCTCGGTTTGTGGTGTATTTCCAGTGCTCGAGGTTTGAGTATACCTAAACACTTCCAGAGTGTTTTCGGCAAGCAAAACGAGAGTTGAATCTCAGTTTGAGAAATTAGCGATTATTTTCGCCCTTTGTATAAAAATAAATCAGTTACTCGCTGTCTATAGGGTAAATATTGTGAGGTATTTGCCGACTAACTATATGAGACACAAGGGTTACCCCGTATGTTCAGATAGCCGTCCCAGGACCTCATAACTGACGAGAAAAGGTAGCTCAGGGGTGAAATAGTCAATTTATCACAATCAATATAGGTAATTTATCACACTATTTAACTAATTACCTTCAAGATTGACTTGTAATTTATTGATATTTTGCTAATTTTTGTTGTACAAATGACCGATCGAGTTTACGACCATGACTGGCTTATACAAGACCCGCACCTGCAGAGAGTGCCCCCATCAGATCATCAACGGGATCGCCTGTGATTGGCAGCCCGGTGAGTGCCCGATTCAGATTGAAAAGAGACAGAACAAGAAGGTATCCAAGACCAAGGCCTTCTTCCTGACCAATCTGCTCATCGCGGATGATTTTGACGCGGTCCGCAGCAGCAACTAAAGCTTGCCGCTCAACCCTGGACAGCTATCTGGCAATCGCTGCCCGATGCAGTTTAATCGCGATACAGTAGGGACGCTGTGTCTACATCCCTCGTACGAGCGTGGGTGAAATCCCACGCCATAAAACAACCCAATCCAGGCTGTCACCCATCAACTCATCGTCGATCGAATGGCGTCCTCTGTTAAAAACCCGCTTTAAGCGACCATCACCAGAGGGCCGGTGACAGACGACACTCAATCTCAACGATCAAAGGTATAGAAGAAATCTCCAGACTGGGTACGCCCCGTCTCCGCCTCCAGCTGCCAGCGGTCCGTCAGATCATAACGCATACGCACCTTTGTCTCGCTGGTCGCCAGTTCGTTGACATATTGAACATAGAGCCGGGGTGACAGATAGGTACCCGCCACCAGGGCGGCCTCTTCCAGTGAACTCCCCGTCTCCACCCGCAACTCTTCCAGGCCCAGCTGCCGTCCCAATTCCGTGGCAACACTGCTTGCGCCCGTCGCCTGCAGGACCGCGAGCATGCCCGCGGTCTTGCCCGAGGACTCACCCGCCGGGCGGCCGGTGACGATATAGGAGAGGATATCGCTCTCTGACATGGAGGGGGATGAAAACAGCTTCAGCTTGGGCTTTTTCATGGTCCCTGAAATACGCATCCCGGCCTTGATCTCATCAATCTCCCTGACTGCGCGCACATCGAGACCGGGATTGTCCACCGGTGAGTCGGCAAACAGGGCGTATCCCCGCTCGATTTTCAGATCCTGGCCATAGGCCTGGTAGATGCCATCGCTGATGCCCAAGCGCCCACGACCCACAACCGGCCGCCCCGGTTCGTCGATGATCATCAGGCCGCCGGTGAATCTACCCCGCAGTCCGAAGCCGTCGAAACTGACCCGCTTACCCAGACTCAGGCGGATTTCAGCATGCAGCGGGGTATCGGGTTGCTCCTGCTCTGTCTCCGAATCACCGACGATCACCAGGTCTGAACTATCCGAGACCGCCGTCTCCGGCAGAGTGCGCGGCCTGATCCTGGCATAGGGCAGATGAACCTTGCCCTTGAGCACACTCTTTTGCGCACTGTGTTCAAGGCTTAGATCGGGTGAGAGCTGCACTTCCGCCTCTGGCGTGTTCACCAGCAACCACTCCTCTCCCTTGATCTTGATTGTGGAGGGAAAGCCTTTTTCGGCATCCATTCGAGTGGTTCCCTGAATTGATAAGCTCCCCTTTCCGGATCGTACCTTGCCCTCCAGAGTGAGGGTCTTCAGATCCGGGGTCTGCATAAGCATCTCCATGTCACGCAACTCTATGCCCAGTATCGGAATATCCACTGCCCCCCGGGTAAGCTTGGCATCGCCATGCACACTCGGCGCCCGTAGATACCCACCCAGGGTCATATCGACAGCCAGCTCACCTTGACTGTTTTGCAGTTGGGGTGAGAGAGCGGTAAGCATGCTCAGGTCCTTGATCCCGCCTTGGATGGTGCCGTGCAGGATCTGTTCATCGAGGTTCAGGTCAGCCAGGTCAATCTTCGGCAGCCCCAAGGTCAGATTGAATCCGCCCAGCTGCTGCAAGGGCAGGGCCATATCGGCCCGCATGCCCTCCCGGTCGATGCTGGCAGTGGCCTGACTGCCTGAAAAATCCACCTGCTCCTGAGCGGCGCCCAGGGGAAAATCAAGTCCACCCCGGGGGATTGTCAGTTCAGCGTCACCGCTGATGCCAGCCCCGGCATCGGCTTTGAATTGCGCCTCCAGGTCAGCCGCTCCGGCAATCCGCGTCTCATCCGGCAAAAAGGGTTGCAGTAGACTCAATGGCAGCTGACTGGCCTCCAATTTTGACTCCCAACCAGCGTTTTGCCCGGAGAAGCTGGCACAAACCCGCGCCTCCCCCGAAACCAGGCAGAGGGGTTTCAGATCCTGCTCGGCAACACCCAGTCTATAGGTCATGGCCGATTCAAGTCGCCACTCACCCGCCTCTGGCGCCGATAGCTCTAGTTGCTGTAGCTCCCCCTGCAAAATATTCTCCTCATCGATCCCGGAATCAGCCGCAAGGGAGATCTGAGGCACATCCTCACCCACCAGATCGATCTGCAGGCGATGCTCTGGAATACGTCCTTTGACATCGATATCCAGAGATGCCCACTGTTTGCCGAATCCACTCAGATCTTTGCAATGGAGTGCGATTGCCAAGCGCTGCTCGGTGGACATCTGCAGTTCCAAATCACCCTTCAGCTGCCCCACCCGATACGCCGCCAGGCCCAGCTCTCCGGCATCGATATTCGCCTTCAGTGTGGGTGCTTGAAGGGTACCACCCAGATCTCCCTCGGCCTGCAGCATGCCGCTCAACCCAGGCCAAAAGGAGGCCAGCTCCGGGGCATCCACCGACCAGCTCATTGCCAGGCGATCGCCGAGTGTGCCGTCCACTGCTATGCGGTTCCGACCAGTGACCAACTCCAAGCTGTGGATGTTCAAATCTCCCTGTTTGAGTGTCAGCTCTCCCTGCCCATTCACGGCATAGTCCCGCAGTGAACCAGACAGGTCGCTGAGCTGGAACTCAGCATCCGTCTCACCCTCCACAATCCCTCCTTGGGTAACGAGGTTGAATGCCAGGT
Organism: Candidatus Thiodiazotropha sp. CDECU1; assembly: GCF_963455295.1. Classification (NCBI taxonomy): domain Bacteria; kingdom Pseudomonadati; phylum Pseudomonadota; class Gammaproteobacteria; order Chromatiales; family Sedimenticolaceae; genus Candidatus Thiodiazotropha; species Candidatus Thiodiazotropha sp. CDECU1. The sequence goes on along the minus strand of NZ_OY734020.1, from coordinate 253,545 downwards.
TACCGGGGAACATGGGGTGTACCAACGCAGGGTCCACCCCTTCCCCAGACAACCCCAACTGCCAAGAGAGCACCGGGCTCCAGGCCAGCTTGCCACTGCCTTCGATCTTACCTTGCGGCAATTCAACCGCCAGGGTCGCCAGGTCGATCTGTTGCCCTGTCCCGGTGCCGGCAGCATCCAGTTGCACTGCACCCACTTCGCGCCTGGAGGCCTGCATCGCCAACTGATAGCGATAGACATCGAGTCTTCCCTGCAGTTGCAAACTGCCCGCATCGCTGCTGATCTCTGTGGTCTCCCCAATCAGCGGCCAGCGCAAACCCTGCCACTGCAGATCGGCAGTGAGTTCACCACTCTGCGCAAGGTAAGCCCCTTCGGCGGTTAGATCCAAACCATCCCCATTACTGATACGCAGCCCACCGATCCGGATGGCGCCCTGGTTGTAATCCCCACGGAGTTCAGCATCGATCTCACCGATCCGGGGCTCTACAAGCTGCAGATCTGCTGTCAGATCCACCACTTCGAAACTGCCACTGGCATGCAGCTGACCCGCTAGCAGTGCCGGAAATTCATGGCTGAACGCCGCCAGCTCACCCCTCTCCAGCTTCAGCTCGGCCCGCCATCCAGGCTCACCCTGCAGATCTGACAACAGTGCCTCCAGCTCACCCTTGAGGGGTGGAGCGAGCTGTTGAGTGAGTTTTATCTGCTGCAGATCCCCACTCAATCGTCCCTCGCCGGCCAGGTCCGGCCCCTCCGGGAGTGCATGGGTCCAGGCGAGATCGATGGCCATCGGCAGTTGTGCATCCAACCCTATAGACCCCTGCAGCGACAGCTCGGATGAGAATCCCGACACAACGAATTGAGAGAGTATGAGGCGATCACCTTCGGTTGCTGCCGAAAGGTTGAGTGTGTCGATGCGTACCGGATCAGCAGCATCTCCCTGAACCAGTTCAAACCCTTCTGATGAGAACCGCGACAGGGTAATAGCCAGGGGCAAGGCAATGCCCTGAAAAGGTTCGACAGGGGGTGTGGCTTCGCTGCCCTTTTGACCCGACGGCAGATTGACACGGGTCTCCTTGAATGAGAGTTCAGCAATATCCAGGTGCAACCCCAACAGCTGGGAAGGCCGCCAATCCAGAAAGATCCGCTCACTCTCGAACCTCAGACCATCCCCTTGTTGATAGACCAGACCGGTCAGCTCCAGGGGGCCGGCCAGACGCCCGTGCAAGATGTCCACCTTGAGATCCCCCGGCGCCAGCCTTTGCGCCATATAAAACAGGCGTCGGCTTCCGTCATGGGTGAACATGAGGTAATAGAGCATCGCGCAGGCCAGTAGCAGGACCACCAGGATGGTGAGGGAAATATAGCGGGCAAACCGTTTTAAGACATCCCTGGTCATAACTCCGGCCCTATGACGATATGCAGGCGCCAGTGGCGTTCATCCTCGACCCAGCCACGGGCGATATCGATCCTGATCGGCCCGACGGGTGAACGCCAACGGGCTCCCAATCCGAGGCTGTAAGCCGTTTCCGAATCATAATCGGGATCAAAGGCATTGCCCGCATCCATGAACAACGCTCCGCTCCATTTACCGCTGATGTGCCGCTCCAGCTCCACGCTGCCGACGGCGAAATAGCGCCCGCCAATCACCTCATCGTTCTGGTCCCTTGGTCCCAGGTCCTGATAACCAAATCCCCGCACGGTGTTATCACCGCCGGCGAAGAAGCGTTTACTGGGTGGCAGCTCAGTCAGATCATCGGCCCAGGTCGCCCCCAGTTCCAAACGATTCAACACCCGCCAGTCGCCGTCACCGAATCCCCGGATGAACTTGGCCGCAGCAGAGAGCTGAAAGAAGTTGGTGGTTGAAAGCAACGATTCCGAGGCGCCTTCAAGACGAAGTTCCAACCTTTTCCCACGTTGGATATAGGCCTTGCCGTCGCTCTTTATGCGCAACCAGCTAATGCTGGGCACCAGCAGGCGCGAGCTGTCCTCCTGTTCACCCACCTCGAAATCCTCATAGCTGTACTCCAATCCCAGGTCGCGCCGCCAACCCCGTTCCAAACCAACCGAATGGCTGGCACTCAGCAGCGCCCGGTTGCCTTTGTTGGTGTCCGTGTCGAAGTGCTCCAATGAGGCCCCGAAGCTGACAAAATCTACCGTCGGGCGTTGCAGTGGAACGATATATTCCGTACTCAGTGTAGTGAGCGGTTCTGAAATCTGCAGCTCGCTACGCATGCGATGTCCGTTACGCCCACGCCGGCGGTTCTTCCAATCCAGGGTCAGCCGAGGCCCCATGTCGGTGGAGTACCCCAGACCGATTCGGTAACGATTGCGTTTGTTGGGTTTCAGATTGATATCGATGGGAACCCTGTCCCCCTCGCGCTGATCACGCCGGGTCACCACCTCGACCTGTTTAAAATACTCTGTATCGATCAAGTCACTCTGCAGACTCAGCAGCGACTCCTGGCTAAAGGGGTCGCCTGAATTGAAAGGGACGAAACGGGCGAGAAACTCCGGATTCATGACCTTCTGCTGCATCCTCACCTCACCAAATCGCAACTGCATCCCGGTATCGAGGTGAAGCGTGATGGATGCGGTATAGCGCTGCAGGTCGACACGCAACTGATGTTGGGTAAAGCGGGCATCCAGATATCCCTGTTCGATAATCTCCGCCAAGATCTGTTGCTTGGCCTGCTCGTAGCGTGTTTGGTCCAGCACCTCGCCAGCCGTCATGGAAAAGCTTTTTACCAATCGCGGATCCTGCGCACCTTCACCGAGCAACTGGAAATCGACTTCGCTCAGTTTCACCGGGGGACCCGGCTGAATATGATATGACAACGAGAAACCCTGATCGGTGCGAACCATCGATGCGGTGACAGTCGGCCTGAAATACCCGAACGGGCGCAATGCAGCCTGAATCTCCTCCTCGGCTTTATCATGCAGCAGGCTCAATCGCGCAGGGTTCATGGATTCACGCTCTCGCTCCCGCTCCACCGAGAGGTAGGCCAGGACGTTATCCTTCAGTTTTGCATCCAATCCATCGACTTTGATTACCACATCAAGGGCATACAGAGGTATTGGGCACAACACCCAGGCTAAAATAAAAACTAGCTGCCGCATATGACTGCTGACACATCTCCTTTGGTTCGCCCGATCCAATCCACGGGGGTTTGGGTAACTATTGATCAAGAGAGTTCCAAGCGCAGGGCGTTTTGAATCTGTCTCTGCATCTCAACCGGCACCCCCGCCTGTTCGGCGAATTGGCGCCAGTTTGAGACCACCTCGAGTACCTCTGCGACGATCGCCTCCCCGCGGCCCCGCTTCATCGAGGCCGACTTGGCGCAGTCCTTGAAATCATCCATGCTGAAGCCGTATCGCTTGCCGTTGAGGGTCATCTGGTGGGTTGCGGTCCAAAGCCCGTCCGGATTGAAGCTGTAGGTCATGTCGAAGGCCGGCGACAGAGACCAGCTACCCGACTTATCCATCAGAAAAGCGATATTCTTGACATGGTCGTCCTGATTGCGGCCGATGATATTGAATGCCATACGGCGAAACTGCTCCTCGGTCGCCTGCATCGGCAGACCCAGTTGGCGTATCACCATCAATGCCTGTTCATAGCTGTAGCCACCCGCCATATTGAAGTCGTAGTGGGCCATGGCGCAGAGGGACTGCATATGCAGCTTTTCACCCCCGTCCAGGCGGTCGAATCGCTTGGTCATGAAGTGACGCCGTCCACCCTCTTCGAACAAGCGCGAATCGTTGATATGGATTCCGCTCGCCTTAGCCATCAGATAGTAGGCATATTCAATGGCGCCGTATCCCTGGGGGTCCTGCAACTCTTTATCCCGGTTACCGCTGACACCGTCGAACTTCAGCAGCCAATATTCGAACCCCTCATCGGCGCTGACCTGACCGGAGCGAACCTCGTTGCTGAGGGGATTCCAGGCGATTACCGCCTTCGCCCGCGCGCCCCCGGCGGAGGTACCGACACGCAGAATATCCCTGAGCGCATGCCCCTTGTCGGAATCGGCGAAAGAGTGGTGCAACTGCTGACGCTGGGTGAGCACCTGGGATGCCAGTTCAACCAGCCTGTCGATCTCAATGGGGCTCGTATAGCGGGTACGGGGTCCGATCGCCGGGACATACTCCAGCGCCCCCATGCCGCGTTGCCCGGTGTAACAAAGACGTTCAATACCATTGAAATCCTGGCTCGATCTTCCTTGGGAGGCGAGCCAGGCGTCGATCAGGAGATTGCCAAACCTGTCTGGCAGTGAGTCCGCCAACAGCCCGGGCAGACCATGAAAGGTCTCCCGGGCAAGCTGCGGAAAACGATACAGACGACTCGACAACGGCATCATCATCGGCGCCACCTCGATACCGCTGTGAACAAAGGCCGGATCATATTCAAACACCGCCGTGCTCTCACCATCCTGCAACGAAACAGCACCTATGGAGCGCCCCCAGAGACGCACCTCGGCAACCGTCGTCACGACTCATCACCCCAGCGCCAGGGCTTATCCTTGTCAGCCTTGTTACGCGGGGTGGATGCCCGCCTGCGCACCTTCCCTCTACGTTTCAGCAGGTCCATCGGCCGCTGGATCTGCTCAGGAAACAGCAGATCCAATCCGGATAGCAGTTCCAACACACGCAGCAGGCGGATCATACTCGACATCTGTGCCGAAGAGCCGGCCTCGATCCGCTCCACGGTACGCTTGGCAACCCCCGCCTGCTCGGCCAAGACCGCCTGGGTCATCTGCATTTCGAGACGACGCTGTAGAATACGCTGGCCTATCTCCGCCAGGACTGCCTCATCTGAGACTAGATCTGATATCTTCATATTCGCCTTATATTAAGAAATAGCTAGGTTCAATCTACTTATATCGTAAATTGTTGCGACCATTAAGGCATTTATTAAATATTTCTTAATATTTGACGAATAATTTACAATTATTATATATATTTCGTCATATATGTCGATATACTACATTGCTATTCTATCTGAATTAGCGCTGCACAGGATCGGGGATTCAGCCGATTCGCACTCGGCCCTGCACGCTTTAGTCGCCGGCGAAACTCGTCAATGCCCAGTTGGCAAGGTAGGCTAGGGTTATGCAGACAATCGACATCCACACCCATCTGCTAAACCGGGAAGTCGCCTTCGATCGCCCATTCGACAGAGCCGCCGTACATCTCTTTGCCCGCAGTCTTGGGGCCGATCCGCGGGCCTTAAAGCAGCAACCCTATCAGACCTATATTGAGGCCATGGCCAGGGCAGTCGCTGAGTCCAACTATGTGCGGAAGACCTGCCTGTTCGGTGTCGATGCCCGTTTCGATGAACAGGGCAGAGAGGTCGATCGAGACAGGACCGTCTGCGCCATGAACGAAGATGTAGTGGCGGTCGCCGCCAGCTATCCCGATCAGTTCATCCCTTTCCTGTCGGTCAATCCAAGGCGGCCCGGTGCCCTTGATCTGATCGACGAATTTGCGGAGAGAGGATGTCGTGGCGCCAAGTTTCTGCAGAACTACTGGGGAGTCGATCTGAATAGTGAACAGCTGATCCCCTATTATGAAAAATTGAAACAGCATCGGCTGCCATTGATTGTGCATATTGGAAGTGAATACACCATTCACTCCTATCCAAGCTATGAACGGGTGGAGATGTTGGATCTACCACTGGGTGCCGGGGTCACAGTGATTGCCGCCCATATGGGGTTGGGGCGTTACGAACACAAATTACGTGCATGGAGAAATCTCAGCAGACAACCCTGTTACTTCGACAGAGACTATTTTCGCTTACTCGAGATGTTGACCCAGTACCAGAATCTCTACGCCGATATCTCCGCAATCCTGGCGCCCTTTCGCGCCAGGGCCTTGCGTCATCTCTCGGAACAGCAGCAGGTACATGAGAAGATCCTCTTCGGTAGCGATTTTCCGGTTCCCTTTACGGTACGCCATAACAGCTTCGACCTGAACAAGGCAACCCGAAGGCGGATCGCACAGATTGAGAATCCCTTCGATCGTTATACGGCGGTGATGCTGGAGTACTTCCCCGCCGAGAGCCCCATCTACCGCAACCATACAAAGCTATTATCCGCTGTCAGCGAAAAATAGAGCGATTGGCTAGCCCTTCAGCGAAGCCACCACCTCAATTAACTTCTCGTTCAGTTCACTGTTTTTAAGCATCCCCTGTTGTACATCAAAGTTGTCATAAAAACTTGGAACAGGGAGGCTGCCCTTGAGCAAGGCGCTAAAGCGGGGAAGCGATGCGGTTGCCAAGGCCAGCACACTGGCGCCACCGCGCGCCCCTGGTGACGTGGAAAGGACCACCACCGGTTTATCGCTGAATATCTCCTTACGTATCCTTGAACACCAATCAAACAGATTTTTGTAGGCCACACTGTATGAGCCATTGTGCTCGGCAAAGGAGATGATCAACCCATCACAGGAGGCTATCTTTGCTAAAAAGTCATGGGCCAATTTCGGCTGTCCAAGCTCCTCTTCCCTGTCGACGCTGAAGAGTGGCAACTCGTAATCGTTGAGGTCCAATATTTCAACTTCTGCATCTTCCATCAGGCTGCAGGCATAGGTCACCAATCGCTTGTTAATCGATTTTTTACTACTGCTCGCTGCGAATGCTAATAGTTTCAAACTTGCCTCCTGGTCAATATGCTATGAGTTTTAAGTTTGACTCGGTTTGCGCACTTGGTTTACCGCTACTGTTTTGTACCGAATTTGCCTGAGTAATGATAGCTGTAAGCCATGAAAGCAATCAGCGCAACGGCGAAAAGGGTGATAACCAAACTGAACTCAACCGCACCCTCCAGGGAAAACACGATGCGTACTGCGGCAATCAATGCCACAACAAGCATGGTTGGAATCAGAATCCATCTTCTCTGCAAAGGCCTTCTATCGGCGATCAGCAACATCACTGCCCAGGAGAATGCAATTACCGAAGCCAGCCCCATGGGGTAAACCGTTACCGATACCCCCATTCTTTCAGGCATCCACACCAGAACTGCAACCACGAAATCTGCAATTGCCGCGATCCAATAGCTCAGTCTCAATAAAAGAACAGCTTTATTCATTTCCCTATGTACCAGGTGGGCGTTGAAATCTAAACACTAAAATAAAGGTCCTTGATGGGGCTTGTGATAATTGGCCGGATGCTGTTTGCGTGTCAGCAGGTTTTTTATATGCCAATGTTCACTCTCCGGCACGCCATCGTCGATGCTGATCTCCCCGCCCTGATTAGTTGCGATGGGTTTTCCATCTTTGTAGAGAATACGATGACCTGCTTGGGCAGTAATTCGCTTGCCGGGCGTAATGATGCCGGTTAGGTTCAGGGGGTCTGCACTGCTGATGCTTACCAACTCATCCTCATCTTTTCTCTTACGCACCTCACGCAGCATGCTCACGGCCTCCGGCAGGGCGAAGTGCTCACCGGCAAATTGCTGCACGAAACGGCCTCCCCTGATTTCACCCCGCGCCTCCAGACGTCGAAAACAATACAGCAGCTCGCGCCATGAGGGTAGATTACTCTCGCGCTCGAGCAGTTTTCTAAATACAACTCCATAGCGGGTTAGCAGGGTCCTGGCGATCTGCTCAATCCGTTGCGACTCCTCCTCATGACCTATTGGCGCACGTATCAACGACCAGCGTCCACCCGAGGCCAGGGGTGCCTGGAGTGCCGTACGACGCGGACTGCGTTTGCGGTTTTTCTCCGGCGTGATCATGGCACGCAAGCCCTGGTACTGGTCCGAGTTGACCAATCCCCAGGCAACCAGTTCGCCCAATGCACCCTCGAGTTGGGTCTTCAGCAGACCGGTTTGCTGCTGCAGATCATCGAAGAAACTGGCGCCCCACTGTTTCAGCACATCCAGCACCTTGATCGCTGTGGCACTCACCCCGTCCGGGACTGTGGTTTCGGCCTGGCACCAGACAGAGAGGCGTGGTCGAAAGACGAATGCCAGTGGTGTGGTCTTGATTGCCGGACTCTTGCGTTTACTCTGTTTGACATCAGTTGGATGCAAACGCAGCCAGGCAAGCTTGCCCGCAGCACACAACTCGTCCAGCTCACTTGAGAAGTAGGGCTGCAGCCGAGCGGGTAATATCTCCCCTTCCCAACTGCCAGCGGGCAGGCTGACACCTTCGAGCTGCAGCATCACCCGTTCCAGGGCAGCCACACCCTGCGCGGGTTCCTCCAATCCCTGCCAACTGAACAGGAAACGCATGAAGTCAGCGGGACTCACCGGTTCGATCTCACTGCGCAACTGTTTCAGGGTGTAGCGGTGGATACGTGCCAGCAGACCCCGCTCGCACCATTCAAGCTTCGATTCCCGTGGATCGAAGTGGCCCTGGATCACGTACCCCTCCTGCTCCAACTCTGTTAACGCCCTTTCCACCTCGGCGGTTGCCAGAGCCAGCGGTTTTGCCAACTGTTCAACGGTAACCGGCCCTAAACACTCCAACCGGCTGCGAAGGATTTCAGTGACGGCTGACGTAACCCTGTCAGCCTCACTTGCTGCTAAGGCCTCTATCTCCGGTGACATGGTATGTTCAGGGCAGATCAACGATAGCGCCTGCAGCCGTTCTGCCGCGACCCATAAAACCCCACTCACATTGGAGAGCCGTGTTGCGCGCCGCTGTCGCTGCAACTCAGCGAGGTAGTGCTGCCACTGCTCGAGCACCTCAGTGGCGATTTCCCCCTCTTCGATAAAGCCGGCGATCAGCAACCCATCGTGGAGTTCATCCGCGTTGCGCGGTTGTGGCCAGGCCTCCTGTCTCACCCGCTCAATCGCCTGCGGATTCAAGCGCCCCAATTCGGCAGCGCTGTGTGGATCCAGGTGGCGTCGCTGTTGTACAGCCAGGGCGCGTCGCTCTTCCGCCGGTGCATCATCGAGGAAGGCGTAGGGTCGGGCGTTGAGGATCTCCAGCGCCATCGGCGATGGCGTGGGCAACTCCTTTGCGGTCACTTGAATGCGCCCAAGCTCGATTGCGTCCAGCACCTGCTTCAGACCCTCGATATCCATCAGCTCATGCAGGCAGTCCCACAACACCTGGTTCACCAGCGGGTGGTCCGGTATCTCGCGATCGCCCTGGATGTTTTCAAAACAGGCAAGCTGGTCCGGAAACACCAGCGCCACCAGATCCTCCGCGTCATTGCGCTGGAAGGGTGCGGGCACCCGCTTGCCGCCGCGCATGCGCGGCACCGCCAGGGAGATATTGGTCACCCAGCGCCAGCGGGTCGGAAACATGGGTGCTGCCAGCAGGGCCTGAATCAATACCTGTTCGACACTCTTTGCTTTCAGATAACCCGCCGGTTCCTCCAGGGGAAAGCTGTGGGTCGGCCCCAGGGAGAGGATCAGGTTGTCCTCGTTGGCGGCCGCCTGCAGTTCGAAATTGAAACGGCGGCAGAAGCGCTTGCGCAGGGCCAGGCCCCAGGCCTTGTTCACCCGGGAACCGAAAGGCGCGTGAATGACGAAATGCATATCGCCGCTCTCGTCGAAGAAGCGCTCGAAGACAATATGTCGTTGACTCGGCAGCACACCGAACAGGGCCTTGGTGGCCGCCAGGTATTCCACCAGCTGTGAGGCGACAACCGGGTCGAGGTCATGGGCCTGCTCCAGGTAATCGAGTGCTGCCTGTTGCCCCCTATCCAGCAACCGGTCCAGGGTCTCATGCAGACGGGAGACCGCTTGGGAGAGCTCCTCACTCCGGCCGGGCGCCTCGCCGAACCAGAAGGGGATCGAGGGGGGTTGGCCGTGGGCATCCTCCACAAATACCCGGCCCTGCTCGATCTTCAGCATGCGATAGGAGAAATTGCCGAGCTGGAAGATATCCCCCGGCATGCTCTCGAAGGCAAAATCCTCGTTCAGGCTGCCAACGAAGAGCCCTTCAGGTTGCAGAATGACATCGTAGTCGAACTGATCGGGTATGGCACCGCCGTTGGTGATGGCCGTCAAACGGGCACTGCGGCGTGGTCGCAGCATACCGTTCACCCCATCCCGGTGGAGATAGTCACTGCGTCTTCCCCGCCGGGTGTGAAAACCATCCGCAAGCATCTTCACCAGATCGATGAAATCCTTCTCAGTGAGATTGTTATAGGGGTGTGCGCATTTGAATACCCGGTAGAGGGACTGCTCATCCCACTCCCGGGCCGAGACCTCGGCGACGATCTGCTGCGCCAGCACGTCCAGTGGATGTTCGGGAATCGGGATATGGTCGAGTTCGCCCCTGCGAATGGCATCGAGCATGGCCACCGACTCCACCAGATCGTCACGGCTGAGGGGGAAGAGCCTCGCCTTGGGGGTTCCTGTCAGTTGGTGCCCGGAACGGCCCGCCCGCTGCAGGAAGGTGCTGATGCTGCGTGGCGAGCCCATCTGGCACACCAGCTCCACATCGCCGATATCGATACCGAGTTCCAGGGAAGCGGTCGCCACCAGGGCACGCAGGGACCCCGACTTCAGGCGCTGCTCGGCATCCAAGCGGTGCTCCTTCGCCAGGCTACCATGGTGGGAAGTCACCGCCTCCTCGCCCAGGCGCCTCGCCAGTGCCGCCGCCGCACGTTCGGCGAGGCGGCGGGTATTGACGAAGACCAGGGTAGTCTTGTGTTGCGTTATAAGCTGCTCGAGCCGGCGGTAGATCTCCTCCCAGGCCTCGTTGGCCATCACCGCCTCCAGGGGTGAACCGGTCAGCTCGATGGCTAGATCCCGATCGCGTACATGACCGGTGTCGACAATGGTACAGGCCCGCTGCAGCGGGTCGTCGTGCTGCCCGGTGAGGTAACGGGCCATCGCCTCGATCGGTTTCTGGGTGGCAGATATGCCGATGCGCACCGGCGGCCTGTCACACAACTGGTTGAGCCGTTCCAGGCTCAATGTTAGATGGGCGCCGCGCTTGTTGCCGGCCAGGGCATGGATCTCATCCACGATCACGCTGCGCACCGTGCGCAGCATCTCACGCCCCGACTCGGAGGTCAGCAGGATATACAGGGACTCCGGGGTGGTCACCAGGATATGGGGCGGGGAGCGTTTCATCGACGCCCGTTCTGCCGTGGTGGTATCCCCGGTTCGCACCAGGGCGCGAATCGGCACGTCCGGGCATCCACATTCCAACAGGGCATCCCGGATACCGTTCAATGGCAGCTCCAGATTCTTGTGGATATCGTTGGAGAGCGCCTTCAACGGTGATACATAGAGCACGTGGGTCTCATCGGCCAGGGGAGATTCCAGCCCTTCACCCACCAGCCGGTCGATCGCCGCCAGAAAGGCCGCCAGGGTCTTGCCTGAACCCGTCGGTGCCGAGATCAGGGTGTTCTGCCCGGCCTGAATCGCCGGCCAGGCCTGGGCCTGGGCCTCGGTGGGTGCATGGAAATGGCGTTCGAACCATGTACTGACAGCCGGATGAAAATGGAACCTGGACATGCCCCCATGATAGCGCTATTTCCTTACCTGGGAGCTAATCCTATACTCGATATACTGTTATCGGCAGACTAAAAAAACGAAACCAGCGGTGGAGGGAGCCTTACCATGACAACAGCACTCATTGTAATCGTCATTCTGATTGCCATTCCCCTGATCTACCTGGCCACCCTGGATGGCAATTACAAGGTGAGACGCTCCCTGGAGATCGCCGCTGGGCAACAAACCCTGTTCGACAAGATCCGGGATTTCAAGAGCTGGTCCGATTGGAGCCCCTGGTTGATGCATGAGCCTGACACCATCCTCGCCTTCTCCGACACACCGGACCAGGAGGGGGGCTGGTACAGCTGGGACGGCAAAACCGTCGGCGCAGGCAAGCTGACCCATGAAAGATTCATCGGTATGGAGAAGATCGAACAGCGGATCGAATTCAAGCGCCCCTTCAAGTCTGTGTGCAGCGTCTGGTGGGAGTTTGAACCGACAGGCGGCGGCGCCACCCTGGTCCACTGGAATATGGCCGGCAGCATGCCCTTCCTGCTCCGCTTCATGGCAAAGAGAATGTCGGACTATATCAGCAAGGATTACGACACCGGCCTCTACATGCTACGCGGCGAACTGGTTGCGGATGCGGAGGTCCCACGCATCACTTTTGACGGTCCTGTGGAACTGCCAAACCAAACCGCGCTGACCATCCCGTTCGATGGTCATCTGGAAGCGATGAAAACAGCCATGAAGGAGGGGTTTCCAATACTGGGCAGATATTTGGATGAGAAACAGCTGACGGCCACAGGCTATCCATTCACTATCTACCACAAGGTCGATCTTAAAAGCATGCATTTCAACTGCGACATGGCGATACCGGTGGCCGCGGAGACCAGCTCTTCGGATTTCGTGATCAAGTCATTTCCCGGTGGTCGCTACTACAAGACCAGCTTGCAAGGCAGCTACGAGTTTCTCGAACTCGCCTGGTACCAGGCCTATGCCCACCTGCAGATGCAAAAGATAAAACCCCAGCATAAACATGCCTCCCGGGAGGTGTATGAGAACGATCCCACCACGGTCAGCCATAGCAATGAGGTCGTTACTTCGATCTACATACCCATCAAGTAGAATTCATGCATTAGACATAAAAAGTCAGACATATGCCTGGCCTTGATTCGACAACCGCATAACCTGGAGCCCGGCATGTATGCCGGGCTCGGCTTTTAAAGCGAAATCCGCTATTTCGCTACCTTTCGCCACTAATAAGTGAGGGCTTCCGCCTCATAGTGGATGCCGCTGCGCTCGGCCTGCTCGCGTATGGCGCTGTAGAGTTTATGGTCAAGTGAGCCCTTGGCTCCACCCGACTTCTTCACTTCCTGTTCAAGATACTCCTTGCGTTGTGCCGACAGGGTATCGATCTCCTTCTGCAGGGCCTGACGCTGTTGGGCCTTCTCGCTGATCACCGCCCGTTGCTCCTGTGGTGCCATGGCCTTTATGGATGCGGGCAGATGGTCCCGGTCGATAGAGTCGAGTTCCACCCGGCCGCTAGCCACATCGTCAACCAGTTCACTGTCACCCAACAGATTGGATTTACCGCTCTTGGTGGCATTGAACGTGGCACGACGGGCACGGGATGCCACCGAGGCAGACTCATGTAACTTATCAGCCGCCTTCAGTTTTTGACGTTTCTTCTCCAGCACCTCTTCCGATCCATAGTAGAGGCGGGTTGCATCCAGCTTCCTGGAGAGCTTGGCCAGATTCTCATCAAACGGCGTGTGAATCGCCACCGCGTTTCCGTCTTGAGAGACCTGGGCGTACTGCCCGAGGCCGGCCAGGGCAATCTTGCTCCAGACCAGGCGTGTCTGGGCTCTGTTACCGGCCTGAATGGTATTGACCACTATCCCCCTGGCGTTGGCCAACTTCAGGGTCTGCGGATACTTCACATCATCCTGATAGTCCATGTGGGGCGGCGCATCCCCCACCAGGAAGACCACACGATAGGCATCCTCATCCTGGCTCCAGGAGATCTTGTTGACCGCATCATGCAGGGCCTGGTTGACACTTTCGGGACCATCACCACCCCCTTCGGCGCGAAAATCCATCAGTGTCGCATAGACCGAGTCGAGATCTTCCGATAGATCCACCACCTGGGTGACGTAGCTGTCACCCCGGTCCCGATAGGCCACCAACCCCATCCTGATCTCAGGTGCGGGCTGGGCCTGGGCCATGGTTGAGGCAATAGACCAGATCTTCTCCTTGGACGCCTCGATCAAGCCCCCCATACTTCCAGTGGTATCCAGGGCGAATACCACTTCTATTTTCGGTTGTTCCTGGTTAATGGTGTGCACCGCCGGCACCTGGACAGGGTCCGGCAGGGGCATGTTAACCGCACCAACATCCTTGAGGGCGGGATAGAATGCGATACCACCGGCGGTAAAGGTGAACAGTGCTGCTGCAATAATTTTCGATTTCATGATCTTCTCCATGTTAACTAACGTTGAGTGGATAGTTTGGTGAGGGCGGCTTGCGCCGTGCGATGGGCGAGTTGGAAACGATCTTCCGCAACGTTTACTGCGTTAACTGATTTGCCCGATCGCTGCCAGGTGTTGGGGATATAGATAAACAGTGCCTGGACGAGAAAAAAGCTCCACACACTGAGAAACAGGTTACCGGTCTGCAGCATCGCCCATACCGCAGCCGCCAGGCCGAACAGCACCAGGCCCATATCAACCAATGCCGAGATGAGACTGGAATAGAAATAGAGGGAGCGGAGCAACCAGATAAGTCCCAGGTGGGCCATGAGATAGATCGGCAGGCTCAATCCCATCAACCAGATGCCAACTGCCGCCGCCAACCAGACGCTCATGCTGGTAAAACGTCCGACCTTTTCACCACTGCGACGCAACAGGTAGAGCACATACAACAATCCCATGCCCGCTATAAGCAGACGCAATATAAAGTCGGTGACGAAAACTGTCGTGAGTGCACTGAACAGCACGCCCCCACCGATAGTGGCGACCAGCGCAACGCCGACGCCTTGCATAAAGCTGGGCCGTTTCATGACTGGGTCCTCCTCTGCTTTTCACGCAGAAAGGCGAGTTCAATGTCATCCTCGCTGACTGCGAACTGCCCCATGAAATCCGGTTCGTTGCAGCTGGTATGCTCGGTCTCCTCCTTATCCGAGCCTGCCAGCAGTTCCGCCTTCTGTCGCATGGAGTCGAGACGCGAGCGATTTTCATCAATACGTTTTTTGAGGGCCTCCCCCGCTTCCTCAAACTCCTGTTGTTTGCGGGCGAGATAGTTGAGATAGCGTTCCGACTCCAGCTTGCGCTTCAACAGGGTCCTTGCCAAAGCCTCGTTACCGGTATCGAAACAGAGATCCAGCTCTTCAGTCACCCGATCGAGTCGTTGCTCAAGTTCACTCTGGCGCGACAGGATCTGCTTCTGCTCCAGCCGCATGACCTTGACCCGTTGATCGTCCTTGGCCAACGCCTCCTCCATATCCCGGACCGCCTGCTTGAGCAGGATTTCCGGCTCTTCCATACGATCGAGAACCGCATTCACGTCGGCTCGAAACAGTTGGGATACACGTGTGATGAGTGCCATGGGAGTCTCCTTGTGTTTGAATGTCTATCCAAAGTCTAAGAAGGAGACGGCATGGCGTGTAGGCAGAATTAGGTAAAACTCCGAAGTGCAGATTTACATAGAATTTACATTTCCCATGGGAAATCTTGTTAGTCTTCCAATGGAGCTATCATTGCTTATCTATGTCTGCTTTTTTACATATGGAGGAATATAGCCACAGGCGAGGGCCCATACCGCGCCCAGATACAGATTAACTTTTAATATTTGCGTTTATTCGCGTTCATTTGCGGACTGTTTTTTTACTACAGCCTTACGAGAAAGAATGGATACAACAGCATGAGCCAAAAACCACGTATTCTGATCGTCGAAGATGAAGAAGCCATCCGGGTGGGACTGGTGGACGTATTCATCTACCACGGTTTCGCCGTGGATAGTGCTGCCGAAGGTCCGGCGGGGCTGCAGAAGGCCCTGACCGGCACCTTCGATATGATCCTGCTCGACGTGATGCTTCCCGGAATGAACGGCTTCGATATCTGTAACCGCATCCGTGAACAGGACAAGGACCAACCCATCATCATGCTGACCGCCAAGACCAGCGATGAGGACATCGTCCATGGCCTGACCCTGGGCGCGGACGACTATGTGGCAAAACCCTTTTCGGTGGCGCAACTGGTGCTGCGCGTGCAGGCCGTATTGCGCCGCTCCCGAAACAGCGCAGCCGGCCATGACCAGATCCGCCTGGGTGACGGGATTGAGATCGATATTCTCAACCTCTCCGGCAAACGCGATGACCAGCCGCTCTCATTTACCAGACGGGAGATGGATATTATCGAATACCTGTTCAGCCACGGGGATCGCCCCGTATCCCGGGAAGAGCTGCTCAACAAGGTGTGGGGTTATGCGAAAAATGCCGATATCGAAACCCGAACCGTGGATATACATATCGCCAAACTGCGCAGAAAGATCGAAGCCGATTCGGCACAACCCCGGTTCTTGACCACGGTGCGGGGCGCCGGTTATCGCCTGTTGGTCGATTGAAATGGCTCGCACCGCCCTCAACGGCCTGAGTAAGAACAAGCTGCGCCTCTGGCTGATGGTGTTTTTCTTCGCCCTGGCCATTCCCAGCGGCCTGCTTGTCTATCAGGCCTACGATCAACTGAAGTGGGAGGCCTTTCACCGCCACCGGTTGCTGGCCGAGGAGCTGGCAACGCGCATCGACAAGGGTTATGCCCAACTCATCGAAGCGGAGGAGCGACGCGCATTCGTCGACTACAATTTTCTCGTGGTTGCCGGCGATCCCAAGAGCAACTTCATTCAACGTTCCGCATTGTCGAACTTTCCCGTGCGCTCCCCGATACCCGGTTTGATCGGTTATTTTCAGGTGGATAGCGAGGGTGTTTTTAAAACCCCGCTGCTCCCCGATTCGACCCTCGCCGCCAGCGAATACGGCATTCAGGCCGAGGAGCTTACACAACGCAAGGAACTTGCGAATCATTTACGGGCCATCCTTGGGGAAAACCGATTGGTAAGCGCGGAGCAGCACGAGGATAGAGCGGGCGCGCTCACTGAAGAGATGGTCACACCTGCTGAGATCCCACTCAGCGACAGTACGGGTTCCAACTACTTTTCCAGCACGGAACCGCGACCCACCCGGGATCGCGAGATAACCGTGGAGAGTGACAAGGCATCCGGGGATGACGGCATCAAGAAAGAGCTTGCTGCGGGGCAGGCTGTCTTTGACCGTCTATCGGAGCAAAAAGTGGATCGCCCTTCAAAGGCGCTTCCTGGGTCCAACGTGCTTGGCCGCGTGGAAGACCTGCAACTGGACAGCTCTTTTGAAGCCGCACAGGCACCTATGCGGCAACAACGGATTGCGCCCAAGACGAAAACAAAACTGGCGAAACGCGCCCCGCGCATAGAGCGCAGTGCCCTGCCCGAACCGGAATCCCTCCCAGCACAATCCACAAGCATGGCTGCCCCACAGGCAGCGGCAGTGGCACCGGCGCCGTTGCGCATCCGCACCTTCGAAAGTGAGATCGACCCCTTTGAAATGAGTCTCCTCGACAGCGGCCACATCGTAATCTACAGAAAGGTGTGGCGTGACAAGCAGCGCTATATCCAAGGCATGCTGGTGGAACAGAGCGACTTCCTGAGTGGCGTCATGGAAACCAGCTTTCGCGCTACATCCCTGGCGCTGATGAGTGAGCTGATCACCGCTTACCAGGGCAATGTGTTGACCGCATTCTCCGCAACCACGGGCGAGCGCTATCAGACCGGCACCCAAGCTCTGCGCGGCGCCCTCCTCTACCAAACCCGGCTTACCGCACCCCTCAACGGCCTGGAACTGATATTCACTATTCAACGCCTTCCCGCAGGCCCGGGCGGCACCGTCATCGCATGGATCGCGGTGATACTGTTTCTGCTGCTGAGTGGCGGTTTCTATGCCATCTACCGCTTGGGGTTGGGACAGATAAACCTGATCAGCCAACAGCAGGACTTCGTGTCCGCCGTCAGCCACGAGCTGAAGACACCCCTCACCTCGATACGCATGTATGGTGAAATGCTGCGCGAAGGCTGGGTAAAAGAGGATAAGAAACGCGACTACTACGACTACATCCACGATGAGAGTGAACGCCTGACACGTCTGATCAACAATGTGCTACAACTTGCGCGTGTGACCCGCAACGGTCTGCAGGTTCAGCTCAAGTCCGTCACGGCAGGTGAGTTGATGGATATGATAGGCTCAAAGATCGAGTCGCAGGCAAAGCGTGCCGGATTCGACCTCAGGCTCAACTGTCCCTCGGACTGTGCAGCTCGAACACTCCAGGTCGATCCGGACTATTTCACCCAGATCATCATCAACCTGGTGGACAATGCGATCAAGTTCTCCGCCAAGTCAGAGATAAAAGCCATAGATATTGAGTGTGGCGTACAACAGGATAGCTCGGTGGTGTTCAAGGTACGAGACTACGGACCCGGGATCGCAAAGGATCAGCTGAAGAAGATCTTCAAGCTCTTCTACAGATCCGAAAATGAACTTACCCGTGAGACAGTCGGGACAGGAATTGGCTTGGCTCTGGTGAGCCAGTTAGCCACCACAATGAAAGGGACAGTTGATGTGGTGAATATAGAACCCGGGGTGGAGTTTCGTGTGAGTTTTTTATCACATTGATGCGTTACCTACTCGGTAACGCCGATTGAGCACCTGGACTTTATAAACGCTTCGAAATCAATATTCGTCATGGGCCGCGCATACTTGAAGCCCTGACCTAATGTACATCCCTCCTTGATCAGGAAATTTTTTTGCTCCTCCGTTTCAATGCCTTCTGCCAACACTTCTAACGATAGGTTTTTCGCCATGCTGATAATGGCCTTCGAGATTGCTATATCATTCATGTCTGTCGTTATATCCGAAATAAACGACTTATCAATCTTAAGACGGGTGAGCGGCAATTGTTTAAGATAACTCAACGATGAATAACCGGTTCCAAAATCATCAACTGCCACTTTGACATCGATGTGGCGGAGCTGGGAAAGGATATGGCTGGTGACATCGGTTGATCGCATCATGATGGTCTCTGTTATTTCAACCTCCAGGCACGATGGAGAGAGCCCGATATTTACGATTTTCTGTTTGATCTCTTGAGCAAGCACGTCGCGATCAAACTGCTTGCCTGACAGGTTGACACTAATGGTAGTATCTTTTGTCAATAGACCTGAATCCTGCCACAATTTCATCTGCTGGCATGCCTCAGTCAATACCCAATTACCCATTGCCAGAATCATCCCAGTCTCTTCAGCCAAGGGAATAAATTTATTCGGTGCAACAAGCCCCATATCCGGATGCTGCCATCTCACAAGGGCTTCGACGCCAATCACCTGGTTGGAAATCAAATCGAACTGAGGTTGGTAATGAAGAATAAATTCTTTATTTTCTAACGCACTATGCAAACTGGAAGCCAGGAAAACACGCTCAACCGCTTTGGCTGTAAGCTCTTCGGAGTAGTAATTAAAGGTGTTTCGGCCCGCATCCTTGGCCTGATACATCGCGCTATCCGCATTGCGAACCAGTTCATCGACAGTTTCACCATGATCAGGATAGATACTGATACCTATGCTGGCGCCAAGAAATAACAGTTGGCCCTGTACCTCAAACGGATCCTTGAGGGTATGCAAAAGCTTCCTTGCTACTAAAGCAGCGTTTGATTCGTGCTTTAATTGCGTAAGGATAACGGTGAACTCATCCCCACCCATTCGCGCAATCGTATCTTCTTCCCTGAAAAGCGCCAAAAACCGAGTCGCGACCTCCTTTAGCACCCCATCACCACAAGCATGATCAAAACTATCGTTTACCTCCTTAAAACGATCCAAATCGATGAATAAAACCGCGAACTTTGTCTTATGTCGGTGGGATATGTGTATGGCTTGACTTAAGCGGTCGGCAAACAATAATCGATTCGGCAGTCCTGTCAATGAGTCATGTTGCGCAAGATGCGCATAGCTGAGCTCTCGCTCCTTCAGCTCATCAAGCAACTGAAGATGCTCCGTTACGTCGTGAGATGTCTCGATAATACCAACAATCTGACCATCATCATCAATTAATGGACTTGCGATGACCTCATATTTTCGTTTTACCCCAGTCTCAGAAACATTAGTATGGACAACTCTATTGGGTATGTGCGTTTTTAATACCATCTCTAATGGACATGGATGCTCACTAGTGTCACATGGTTGATCCCTCTGATGTGTAACCTGATAGCAGTGGACACTTTTTGGATCAAGTCCCAAAGACACCGCGGTACGCTTGGCCGCATTGTTCATCCTTAACACTTTGTAATCCAGATTGACAACCAACACTGGATCCTCTATTCCATCGATCACATGCTGTAAAAAGGTGCGTTCCTCTGCTATCGCTTGCTCCGCCTTCCAGCGGTGCGTGGTATCTATCAGATTCATCAGGCAGAATTTTTCACCATTGGCATCCTTATGCATCACACTATCCGCTCTGATATAACGCTCGCTCTCCTGACTTTTTGCCTTCAAGGGAAATTCACAAGAGATAGTTCCTTCACAGGAAAAGGCCTCACGTAGTTGCTTGAAGAGCACTCGGTTAGCACCTGAGGCCAGCAGGGTTGCAAGAGGGTGGCCCAACAATCCCGAACGCTCCCTCCCGAACATAGCTGCAGCGGCCAAGTTAAGATTTTTTATGGTACCTTTTTCATCAAGGGACACATATCCCACCGGGGAAAAATCGTAAAGATCCGCATATTGATCACGTATGGTTTCGAGTTCCTGCTGAGATTCCTTTAAATCCCGGTTTTGGATTTCCAGCTCGATTTTATGTTGCTGTAGATCATGTATGACGTATTGTGACTCAGCTTCATTCTCTACATGTAGTGTTTGTTCTGACTCTGCGAGCATCCTTTCAAGCTCGTGTCTGCTGAGGTTTCTATAGCGTCCCATAAACTTGGCCTCTATCAATCACTAATCAAGCGCTCTGTTGTCGTTATTGCAACCGGCTCCCCTTGAGCATTCACAAGCGCACTGGCCACTAGCCATATTTGGAGCACAGACCCGTCTTTCGCCATTCGTTCAAGCTGTATAGGTTCGACGTTTTTTCTCTCACGAACAGCCAATTGCAGTCGCTCAAGCTGTGGACGATCTTTTTCACGCACAATCTCCCTAATATTGAGCGCCAGGGCCTCCTCTTCTGTGAAACCGTAGATTCGTTCTGCCGCCGGATTCCAGGCCTTTATATTTCCTGCAAGATCCTGGACGGTGATCGCATCATTGGAATCTCTTACCACCGCCGCCAAATACCGCTCTTTTTCAAGTGATTGCCTAAATCGTTCTACGTCCTTTATGCTATCGATATTGAGAAATGTGACTACCGCACCATCAATACGATTATCCAGGGTTTTATACGGGCGCATGATTACAGAGTACCAATGACCCTGATCATCCTGCACCTCCTGTGTCTTGGTTGTCATGCTGTCGATCACTTGCAGGACATCCGCCTCCAGATTGTTTATTTCAATATTCGGTTTTATGTTACCTATGGGCCTATCCACATCGGCATCGATCAGATTGAGTAGACTCTCTGCTGGCCGGGTAAATTGACGTATGCGTAGATCGCTGTCCAACATGAGGATGGGCAGGTTGACATTGACCATCAGGTTGCTCAGATCGTCATTGATACGGGAGAGTTCCTCATTGCGATTCTCCAACTCCTCGTTGACCGTGGCCAGTTCCTCATTGGTGGATTGCAGTTCCTCCTTAGCGGTTTCCAACTCCTCGTTTATACTTTGCAACTCCTCGTTGGTGGACTGGATCTCCTGATTAGCCGAGCGCAACTCCTCGTTAGTGCCCTCCTGTTCCTCGACAATGGACTGCATGTACTCCCGCGTAGAGAGCACTTCACGCTCGAGCTCGGCATTGCGTAGCGCCAAGGCATCTGCAAAGCCGGAATCTCCTACTTCCACCTCACCATTGGTTTTCCCTTCATTCAACGGAGTCACGCATGGCTCGAACATTACAAGTAGATTGTGTTCGCCATCCACCACACCGCCCAATGACAGCACCTGTATATCGACACGTTGCTCCTCACCGTCGATTCGTAGCAGAACTTTCTCTTTGCGGACTTTGCCCCCTTCTTTGTTGACCTTGTGAATAGCAGCACGCAACTCAATAACCAGGTCAGGATGGGCTATTTTGTATAAATTAAGGGATGCAGCACCTTCTGTGGGCTCTATGTATGGCCAGGTACGACCGAGAAAACGCACAACATTCAGGTCCGGAGTGACGACGATACCCGGCGGCGCATAGGTATCCAGGAGTAATCGTTCTGCCTCCTTCCCTAAATCATAGACTTCAACATCATCAGCGACGCGCTCTGGCAGCTCAGTCCGTATGATTCCGTGATTCACCCGGGTGATCAAATCATCAGAGAGACGGCTAGCCACAGATTTCTTTTGATAGAGTTTGGATTTTTTATCCTTGACAGCAAACAGGTCAACCTGACTGCCGATAGTTTCCGAAGTACCAAGCAGCAGTAACCCATTCGGCTGCAGGGCGTAATGAAACATCTGTAATACCTTTTTCTGCAATGTAGAGCCAAGGTAAATCAATAAATTTCGACAGCTCAGTAAATCAATGCGTGAAAATGGTGGATCCTTGGCGATGTTCTGAACTGCGAATACACACATGTCGCGCAATAGCTTATTCACCTGATAACCGCTAGAAACTTTGATGAAATAACGTTTCAGGCGTTTCTGTGAAATTTCATTCTCTATACTTTCTGGGAAGATGCCACTGCGGGCATTTTCGATCGCTCTTTCATCAATATCACTCCCAAAAATTTGAATGTGGTACATATTGGCACGACCACCAAGGTATTCATGTAAGGCAAGCGCGATGGAATAAACCTCCTGTCCTGTTGAGCATCCAGGTACCCAAACTCGTATTGGCGCATCCACCGGGCGCTTATCCAAGAGCTGAGGGAAAGCGATGTTGTTCAATGATTCAAACGCCTCCGGATCACGAAAAAAAGCCGTGACGTTTATCAGAACGTCCTGGAATAGTGCATCGATTTCCTGTGGATTTTTCTGCAAATATTTTATGTACTGTGAGATCTCATCAAACTTATGTACCAACATACGCCGATTAATCCGTCGTTTCAGAGTTGTATCCTTGTAGTACGAGAAGTCATTACCTGTACGGGATCGCAGTAAAATAAATACTTTATTCAACTGTTCCGGCGTTACGGAGAGAGTCTCTTCTGATTTATCTTTAAAACTCCAGGTCCGTATTGATTTGTGATGGGCAAGCCAGAACAATTCCTTGGCAATTTTTTCAGGGCCGAGCACAAAGTCGACACAGCCGGATGCCTGAGCATTTTCCGGCATACCGGAATATTCAGCGCTTTCGTGATCCTGTGCAAAGGTGATACCACCCGCCTCCTTGATGGCACGGCAGCCAAGAGTACCATCGGACGCAGTACCTGAGAGGATAACACCAATCGCCTGCGCGCCACGATCATCGGCAAGGGCCTGAAAAAATATGTCCGCTGGATTGTAACGTCTAATGTTTTCTTCCTTGGGCAGGAAGATCAGCTGGTTGTGTAATATGGTCAACAGCTCATTGGGTGGGATGATGTAGACATGATCATGTTCAACGACCATACCATCAGTGATCTCCTTGACCGGTAAAGGACAATCCTTGGCCAGCAGTTCTGCAAGGATGGATTTATGATTGGGATCCAGATGTTGAATCAGTACGAATCCAAAGCCTGATTTGACAGGCAGATGCGAAAGCAAGCTTCTGAAAGCCTTGAGGCCACCTGCCGATGCGGCAACGCCAACGACAGGAACTATCGTCTCACTCTCTAATATTTTTTCGATACTTGATTGTGCGGATAGATTTTTCTTAGCAGAGACAACAGTCGCGGGTTTTCTCTTGGATCTTGGCATCGGATGGATAATCCCTCATCGGCAGAGCCTTTCTGTACCACTATTTGAGTACTATTTCAGGCAGATGCCAAGGTGGTTGGGGTGGCTCATTTTATTTTTGTATCGCTTATCATTCAATGATAGAACCACAACACAGCTTCAACAATAGGCAATTCACTGGCTCTATCTAATGTTGGCGCTGGCATTTGAATATCAAAGGCTGCATGGTTAAGCAGCCCCCCTGCCTTTAAACTACCTCGACATCATTTATTACGCACCGGTTCCTGCCATCCGCCTTGGCCTGGTAAAGCGCCTCGTCTGCCTTGCGTAGCAAACCCCCTGAAGATGTATTGCGATTGGGTACCATGGACGCAATCCCTATACTGATAGTGACCCAGTCATTAACCTCGGAATATTCGTGTGAAATTCGCAGGGTCTCCACAGCCTTGCGCAGGCGCTCTGCAACCTGTTTCGCCCCCTGCGAGTTTGTGCTCGAGAGCAACAGAACGAATTCCTCCCCACCAAAGCGTGCCAAACGATCATTCGGACGATACAGGCTTTCAGTAAGTGCGCGTGCAACCTGCTTTAGACATCGGTCACCGGCCAGGTGTCCGTAAGAGTCGTTGTACAATTTGAAATAATCAATATCCACCATCAGCAGGGACAGCGCTTGACCAGAACGTATATGGTCATGCCAGGTAATTTCCAACAACTCGTCAAAGGAGCGCCGATTGGCGATACCGGTCAGCCCGTCTATGCGGGCCAGTTCCGCCAGCTTCTGGTTGGCCTCCCGCAACGCCCGATCGGATGTCAAACGTTGAGTGATGTCACGAAACACCACCACTGCCCCTGTAATATTACCCTCCTCTAACAGCGGTGCTGCAGTCATTTCCACTGGAAAACTGGAATGATCCTCACGCCAGAAAATCTCCTTGTCACTGTAGGTTGTCTTACGCTCTTTAAACGCCTTGCGCACTGGGCACTCTTCCGCTGGGTTGGGTGAGCCATCGGCCTTGGTGTGGTGCACCAGGGCGTGATGATTGACGGACTGTAGTTTTTCCAACGGCCACCCCATCATAGATACCGCAGCCGGGTTAGCGAACAGCATATTGCCATGGATATCGACGCCAAAGATTCCCTCACCAGCGGTTGACAGAATCATCTCATTCTTGTGATTCAACTCACACAGTTTTTGTTCAGTCAAGCGACGCTGCTGGATAGCATTGCCAGCATGAATCAACAGCCTTAACAGCACACCTAGCAGAATAATACCGCCTATGATGCTGGATATTGTCAGGAGGTTGATCAACTTATCGATATAAGTGATACGGGGTGTAATATCGTAATAGATCTCAAAGGCCCCATCGAATGAGCCCTGTTTCGACATGATTGGGACATACGTCTCGACCACATCGGCCTGGTAGAGTTGGCCTTCTGCAGATAATTGATCTTGTTTTACCACCTTTGTATAGGAGTGACCTATGGCAACCAGGCTATGAAAATAGTCATGCTCATTGCGTATCCCAATATCATCGGGATCAGAAGAATAGAGAGTCATGCCATCAGGGGCGAACAACTTGAGTTTAACCAATCCCAAGTGGACCACCGCGTCGTGGCCATGCTGGTTCATGTCCGCCGGTAGTGCCTGCTTCGATAAACGCCTCTCGAGCAAATCCATGTGCACGGCCAGAAAACGTCCTGCACGGATAGCCTCCCGCTCGGTATTGTCGATAAGCGCCTGCTCGAACAGGGGATATACCACGAAGTGGCCAACGGCGGGCAAAATCAGGATGACAACCGCAGACAGCGCCAGAATATAGCGCAGAAACCGGTCTTGAAGAACTAATCTCAGATTATTATGAAACGGCATCGATTGCCTCACTGGATTGCGTGTAGCCTATCCCATCAGGAACTTCCAATATTCCTCTTTGGCAAACTTATCGGCCAATCACCACTAGGCTTGATTGGTCCGGTGATTGATCCCACATATTGAGCAACTCACGGTTCGCCGCAAAGAGCCAATAAACGTCATAAATAAAGCAGCGACCGGCGAACATTTCGAATCAGGGCATGACCTGTATGGCTCGGCCACTTTTATCAATTAAATTTTCTTCCACAGGCCAAATGGATTTCCTCGACCGCCTGAGCACTCTCCACCCCCACCAAGTGCTCCAATAAACAATTTAAAAATAGACGTCTTTTCTCTAATAAAACACCAGACCGGTTATACAGCCCGCTACATGCTTGTCTGATCAGATGTGCGGCATAATCCTGCTTCGCACCTTTTAGATGAACCAGCAGGCAGTCATCATAAGCCTCGTCTGCTGCGTAAATCAGGGTTGAGAAGATTAAAATAATGATCATCACAATTGCACGCATTTGCTTCATAACACTACCTAAACCTATCCCTGTATGCTATTTAAATAATCGCGGCCCACTCAATATAGCCCATACTACAACACTTCCTGACTATACATATCATATGCAATATTTAAAGGTTTGTATCTACACTTTATCATTGCCTGACAGGAGACAAGACGTACCCTGACCCAATACACTGACTGATTCACCCTGATGAGGCTTTGTCTAGGGTACATGTTGTTGGAATGTTTAAACTAAACGGTTCATTGACTTATCCGGAGACTACACCTGATGGATGCGATGCAGCGACTACTCGAAATCATGGCACAACTGCGGGACCCGGATAAGGGTTGTCCCTGGGATTTACGCCAGACCTACAGCACGATTGTTCCCTATACCCTGGAGGAGGCATACGAGGTCGCGGACAGCATCCAGCGGAGAGATATGCCTGAACTGCGTGACGAACTCGGTGATCTGCTGTTTCAGATTGTCTTCTACAGCCAAATCGCCAAGGAGGAGGGTCATTTCAATTTCAACGATGTGGCAAGCGGCATCTGCGACAAGATGATCCGCCGCCATCCCCATGTCTTTTCAGATGCGCAGTATCAAAACGAAGCAGAGTTACGTCATGCCTGGGAACAACAAAAGGCGGAGGAGCGGACGCAACGCAAGGAATCATCTGGCCCCGCCAGCCATATGGACGGGGTGGCCCATGCCCTGCCGGCATTGATACGCGCGGAGAAACTGCAAAAGCGAGCGGCGCGAGTCGGTTTCGACTGGCCGGATGCCAAAGGCGCCCTCGAAAAGGTGCGTGAAGAGTTTGATGAGGTCCAGGCTGAGATCGGCAAAGCTGATCAGGATCGTCTGGAAGACGAACTCGGAGATCTTTTGTTTTCCATGGTGAATGTGATACGCCTGCTCGGTCTGGATGCGGAACAGTCGTTGTGTCGCGCCAACGGAAAGTTTGAAAGACGCTTCCGTGCCATGGAGAGTGCGCTCTCTGAAAAAGGCATAACCAACATGCAAGATCTTTCGTTGGAGCAGCTGGATGCAGCATGGGAGAGGGTGAAACGAAATAAGTCGGGCGCCAAAGTATAGACGTACCATGACAGACCTGGCTTGCTGGATTATCGACGGACGCCGAATCTCGGGGCTGTATGGCTACTGCTCAGGTAAATAATACTCGCCGATCTACAATCGATTTCATCAGCGCAAGTTGAGGCACAACCCTGTCTGACACTGTGTAATCACAGTCTTAAAGTTACAAGTTACCTCTAATCAACAAGCCGTTTTCTCACAGAAAAGCTGTATGACTTAAATATCAGTGACTAGATGGGGCAACCATCTTGTTCAGTGATGCGCGCGGGTTGTTAGATTTGTGGTTGGGTGTCTTGTTTATCTTCCCCGGCTCACTGGGAATTTGCGCAGCGCCAGCGGAGCAATATGTCCAGTGAAGCCGATTGTTATGCACTTGGTTGTTTCTTGTGGAATGAATCACGGTGCTTATCACAAACTGATAAAAGCCACTTTTCCCACTTTTTAATGTGATCAAAACTCGAATCAAACTCAAATTTAACCCATGTATAGCGAGCATTTTCTCCTAGTTTTTTTGGATCGAGAGTTTTGATAGTTTGTACTAAGCTATCATATTCATCTATTTCTATTTGAAACGGCTTCCATGTCGCGCCAGGACTCATGCCGCCTTGCGACCCACCCGACCCAAATATAACGTTAATAATGTGATACGGCGGGAAAATACCACAAGCGCCAAAATACGGAATATCATAAACAAAGGTAGACAGCTCCGAACTTCTCTGTTCTGGATCACCATGAAATTCATGCCTTTCATATTCAACTACTCTCATATCTCTACCATTAGCAATTGCTGGAATTAGAAGGATGAAAAAGAGCAGGTGGTATATTTTCATTTTTAATGTGCATAACGGCCTGGCTCAGCGCGAGCTAGTGAGCGTCCGGCGACCGGAGGGAGCGAATTTGATGTGATTGTTATGTTTCATATGGGTTTGGCAGAATAAATATTACACCTTCTACAGTTATATTTAGCTTTCCATTGAGTGTATCGTCTCGCCATGAGTCGCCACTTGACTTTATGTTGTTTATTTCTGTTTCGGATATAGTCATTGTGCTCTGCCTTGATGCCATACCAAGATTTTTGTGCATTAACGAATCAAGGGTTTTTACCGATGCGCCATCTGGATAAGGAAGCTTCTCTATCTCAGTGTTTTCCTCGATGGTTCTTATTTGCCACAATTCAGAATTCGTTAGCCACAATTGATAAGTGCTTGGCCGTTTAGAGCCTGCCGATGTAGAAATAGGCGACATAGATAAAATGCCTCCATTTTCGGGTATTTTCATGCGGTTTTCGGAATGCTTGAAGAAACTAAACTCTTTTGATGAAGTCACCGATACGAAGGGATCGGGTTTCGCTATTTCTGCAGTTTGCGGATTCGTGAATTCGGGTTCCTTTTGAGCTGCTTCAAATGCTTTAGGTAGGAGATACGTCATACCTACAAACCAAACCACCACAAGTGCAATACCAAAACCTGTACCGAATATGAGCCCATGTAAAAACTTCTTTAGCATCTACTTTCCTCTTGAAACTGATCTTCCCCACCAAAAGTAGACACAGGTTTAAGCACACATCTGCAGGTACTCCTGCTCATACGCATTAGGGCTTTTGTAGCCCAATGCACTGTGTCGACGGTGGCTATTGTAAAAACATTCAATGTAATCAAAGACGCAGGAATACGCCTCGCGTTTGCTGGTGACATCCTCAGCGTAGAGCGCTTCTACCTTAAAGCGTGCGAAGAAGGATTCCATGGCTGCATTATCCCAACAGTTGCCTTTGCGACTCATACTAGGGCGTATCCCTTCATTGAGCAAGAGCGCCTGGTACTCCCCTGAGCGGTACTGCACACCCCGATCCGAATGTAGGATTAACCCAGGCTCCACGTGACGTGATGCGACCGCCATGTTGAAGGCATCCATTATCAATTGGTTAGTCATCGTCGTATCCAGCGACCAGCCGATAATTTTGCGGGAGAACAGGTCCATGATCACCGCCAGGTACACATGCCCCTTCTCCACCTTGATATAAGTGATATCGGAGACCCATTTTTCATCGGGTTTGCTTGCAGTGAAGTTACGCTTCAGCAGGTTATCGCTAACATGATTTCTCGCCAGAACATCTTGGAAGTATTTGTAACCCCTCCCATTCCTGGCCCTAAGCCCTTGTTCTGCCATTAGTTTCGCTACGGTGTTCTCACTGATGGCAAAGCCAGTCTCATTGAGCTCCACCGTCATCCGGGGCGAGCCATAGCGGGATTTAAAACGACTGAACAGGTTAATCAGGAGGCGTTCAGCCTCCCGTTTCCTCAACTCCCGCACACTGGGCCCACGATTGCGCCACTTGTAGTAGCCCGAGCGACTGACATTGGCCCAGCGGCACATCTTCACAATAGCGTGCCGGCTATGCAGGGATTCTATGAAGGCGTACCTCACCATTTGTCTTTGCTGAAGTACGCCGTCGCCTTTTTTAGGAATTCGTTCTCTTCTTTTAGGTCCGCCACCTGCCGCTTGAGCTTGCGGATCTCCTCGCTCTCTTCCATGGAATAGTCCACTCCATTTATGCTATTGAATTGTTTCTCGGATAAACGTTTGTATTGTCGGCGCCAATTGTAGATCTGGCCGGGGTGAATGCCCAACTCCTTCGCCACTTCGGCGGCGCTGGTGTTGGGGCCTTCTGAGCGACGCACGGCCTCCCGGCGGAAGTCCTCGGTGTAGTGGTTGTACTTGTTCTTGCGTTTCTTAGTCATCTTTAAAACACCTCGTTAGGTCGAAATGAGGTGTCTACTTTTCATGGGGAGCTTGGAAACATAACGCCGCATTCAGCGGCTTGTCCGCTGAGATGACTGGTTATGCATTATTTTCTCTGTTTAGTAGTAAGAAAAAAGGTATTAGACAAAAAAGTAAAGTAACCCATTGCCAAAACGGAACAATTATATAAACTAACCCTCCTTGAGCATCTAGATGTATATATAAAGCGTCAATTATTAACCCGAGCCCAAATACAGAAGTTGTGATAGCCAAGATTAATGTTCCTGGTATTGTTATTTGTGACTTAGAGAATTTTATTAAAATTGACAATAAACCATATGGTGATATAGCCCATACTATAAATCCTATTGCTGTTAGTGAGTAAGGCTCCATACTATCTATTCCAATTACTATAGTTACTAAAACTGCCAATCCACAAATTAAATACGAAACTTTCTTCATGTATTACGATGCATAACGCCAGAAATCACCGGAGACGAAAAGCAGAGCGCAGCGGCGCTTTTTGACGTCCGCGTGAATTTGCTTTGTTAGAAGACATTATTGGATTCCTAATTCCTTCTTTATATATGGAGCATATTTTTTATCTTCTTTATTGATATGCCCTATCCACCATTCTTTCAAGAATTTTAAAGTCAATTCTGGTTCTTTATATGAAACAGCCTCTCGAGTGATTTCTAATGTCTTTTTCATCAATCCTTCATGTAAAGTGACATGATCCTCAAATCCAGGATAAGAAGAAATTTTCATAAATGCTTCTTCGGTTTTAAAATGAATATGCGTGTACTCTTCTAAAATGTTTAAGGTTGGCTTAAGTGCGTCAAGCCCTTTACCTTCTTGAATAAAGTAGTGAAGAGAGTTAATAGTGGCAACAATGCCTCTATGTTGCTCATCGATTATTGGTATTCCTAAATTATTACTATCATTCCACG
The DNA here is from genome assembly GCF_963455295.1 of Candidatus Thiodiazotropha sp. CDECU1. Lineage (NCBI taxonomy): Bacteria > Pseudomonadati > Pseudomonadota > Gammaproteobacteria > Chromatiales > Sedimenticolaceae > Candidatus Thiodiazotropha > Candidatus Thiodiazotropha sp. CDECU1. The sequence goes on along the minus strand of NZ_OY734020.1, from coordinate 222,966 downwards.
CGATATACAGCGCATATTTCATAATTCCGCTTCCTTTACTCTTCTAACATTACATTAGGCAGAATCTTTACTATTACCAATAGTACGGACGCGGCCTATTGTGCTATTGGCCGATTCGGCATAGCATGAAGACTGAAGTTGAGTAATTTCGGGCAGGATGCCCGAATTAGTAACAAGGAGAGTTTGTATGAATGATGCTTCTGTCATTGTCCCTGACCCCACCGACCGTTTCTTTGATAACTACCTGAAATGTCTCATTAAGGCCTCCATACCTGAGAAGCAATGCCGCTGGTATGTCAAGCGCCTAGAAGATTTCATTAAGGCGTAAAATGGTCACAAAATCAAGGCACTTTCAGCCCTAAACATTCACCACTACTTAGAGATAATAGGCCGCCAAAAGCAGCTCTCGGGCTGGCAATTCCACCAATGCATCGATGCTATACGGATTCTCTATTGTGACCTGTTGCAGACTTCGCAGTGTCAGGATGTCGATTGGGACTATTGGTTTGATTCCGCAAAGCGGCTTGAGGTAGATCACCCGACAACCGCTCGTCAGCTAACTCCTGAGCAATTGTCCTACATCAAAGAACGCAAGGGTGACGGCGCGCTCAATCAGGTGCGTAAGGACCACCACTCCTTACTGGTTCGTTTTACCCAGGAGATTCGACGGCGAAGCTATGCCTACCGCACAGAACAAAGTTATGAACAATGGGTCGGGCTTTTCATCCTGTTTTGCAAGAATCAACCTCCATCTGAAGTGGGGGCTCGCGAGGTAAAACGCTTCCTCGATCACTTGGCCATTCGACGTCGGGTCAGTGCAAGCACGCAAAATCAGGCACTCAATGCCTTGGTTTTTCTCTATAAAAAGGTACTTGAACGTGACTTGGGTGAGCTGGAAGACTTTGCGAGAGCCAAACGACCGCAAAACCTGCCTGTCGTTCTCAGTCGTAATGAAGCAACCGGCCTACTGTCCCAGCTGACAGGCATTCACAAATTGGTTGTCTCTCTACTCTATGAAACAGGCATGCGACTGCTCGAAGGACTAAGGCTCCGGGTGCAGGATCTCGATTTCGCCTATGGGCGTATCCATATCCACCAGGCCAAGGGCAAGAAGGATCGATATGTACCACTACCTAAGGCCTTGGTATCTGAGCTTGAGCAACAGATCCGCGAGGTCGAGCGGTTGCATACTGAGGATTTGGCTGCGGGTTATGGGGAGGTCGTTTTGCCCGGTGCAATGGCACGCAAGTACCCGAATGCGGGCCGGGAGCTCAAATGGCAGTTTCTTTTTCCTTCTGGCCGTCTCTCCGTCGATCCCTACGGCGGGGCGATACGCCGCCACCACCTGCATGAAACTGCGATTCAGAAGGCGGTGAAGCGGGCAGCTAGTGCTGACCAGATCAACAAACGGGTGGGGTGTCATACCCTGCGGCACAGCTTTGCCACCCATCTGTTGGAGGCCAATTACGATATCCGTACCGTGCAGGCCCTGCTGGGCCATGCCAATATGTCGACCACTATGATCTACACGCATGTGCTCAATCAGCCCGGTGTCGGCGTTCTCAGTCCCCTGGATCAGCCTGTCTCTTAGGAATCTAAAGTACGAAATACCAGGGATACTTCCCATAAACATCACGCAAATAGCGCTGCACAAGCCCCTAGGATGACCTTGATACCTCTTAGGTATACCTTATGGATACCTTCGAAGATACCTTGAAGAGGCTTGACCGGCTTCATCGAGGCTCTCTGGAGCCCTAGATATGGACTCACCTAGCTGATGTCGGCTCCGAAAATCCGGCTTCTGCCGGATACGGACAAGCGCCAGCCCTATCCACTCTCCTGGGAAGAACAGGCACGCCTGTTCCGAGAGTTGCCGCCCCACCTAGCCGAGATGGCGCTGTTTGCCGTCAACACCGGCTGCCGGGATGGTGAGATCTGCCGTCTTCGCTGGGAGTGGGAGGTCAAGGTGCCCGCTCTCTGCATATCGGTCTTCATCATACCGGGACGGTATGTGAAGAACGACGACGACCGGCTGGTGGTGCTGAACCGGGCGGCCGAGCTGTCAAGACTGATCGAAGCGGCCGATTCGGTGTGTGAGCAGAGTGGTCAAAAGCCTGAGCTGGTGGTTTTGCGTAGGCTTAGTGTTTTCTAGGAAACTCTGGGCAAGTCGTCATACTGGATTCCGGCATACGCCGGAATGACGGTTGAGAACTTGAGCCGAATTTTCCTAGCCTCACGCAAAATTCACGCAAGGAGTATTTGGATAAGGAAATCGGGAATGGCAAACCATTGATTTGAATGGTGGCCAGGGACAGAATCGAACTGCCGACACGGGGATTTTCAGTCCCCTGCTCTACCGACTGAGCTACCTGGCCTTTGAGAAGAGGGCGTATTAAACCGGGGATGTCCGGTTGAGTCAAGTCCACGCCCCCGCTGAGGCCTATTGGGGACGGTAGTCCGGGGGTAACTCCGCGCCTTCGCCGAAGAAGAACTGCTCCATCTGCTCCTCGAGAAATTTACGCGCCTGAGGGTCCACTGGGCTGAGGCGGTTTTCGTTGATCAGCATGGTCTGGTGCTGCAGCCACTGTTGCCAGGCCTCCTTGGAGACGTTGTCGAAGATGCGCTGCCCCAGGTCGCCGGGGTAGGTGGGGCGCTCCAGCCCTTCGGCCTCACGTTTCAGTCTGACACATTGCACGGTACGGCTCATGGGGCCTCTCCTTTGGATTGCTGTTCACTATTCGGTCTGCCGATCTCTCCGAGGATGCGGCTGACCGGCGCGGCCAGCCCCCGGTCATCGGGCTGTGACAGTTTATACCAGACCCTGGAGCCTTCATCCATGAGGCCCTTTGCAGGGTTTTTCACCGCCACCACCACGGGTGTGATGTCGAGATGAAAATGGGAGAAGCTGTGGCGTCTCGGCGGCAGCTTGTGCCGCTGCTCGACGTCACAGCCCAGCACCTCGCGGCACCACGCCAGCAGCGACCGCTCCGGCGGGCACTCGGGGAGGCTCCATAAGCCGCCCCAGATGCCGCTGGGCGGTCGTTGCTCGAGGAGGATATCGCCGGTTGCATCGGTCAGGATCACCATCATGGTGGCCCGCACCGGTAGTACTTTTTTCGGCTTCGGGGCGGGGTAGCGTGCCACATCCCCTTGGGCCAGGGCCTGGCAGCTCCGGGCCAAGGGACAGGTATCGCAAAGCGGTTTGCCCCGCACGCAGCGGGTGGCCCCCAGATCCATCATTGCCTGATTGTATTCCGCTGTTTGTGTATGTGGGGTGAGTTGCTCGCTCAGTTGCCACAGCTGCTTCTGCACCGGGCTGCTGCCCGGCCAGCCCGGGATGGCGAAGTGGCGCGCCAGGACCCGCTTTACATTGCCGTCGAGGATCGGGGCATAGGCGCCGAAGGCCAGGGAGCGGATCGCCCCCGCCGTGGAGCGGCCGATACCGGGCAGGGATTGCAGGCTGTCCATATCATCCGGCACCGCCCCCTGGTGTCGGGCCATCACCTCACCCGCCGCCCGGTGCAGGTTCCTCGCCCGGGCGTAGTAGCCCAGCCCGGACCAGTGGTGCATCACCTGATCCAGCTCGGCGGCCGCCAGGGATGCCACATCCGGGAAGCGCTGCATGAAGCGTTGGAAGTAGCCAATGACCGTATTCACCTGGGTCTGCTGCAGCATGATTTCGGACACCCAGATGCGGTAGGGGTCCCGCGGGTGCTGCCAAGGCAGGTCTTTTCGGCCATGCTCCTCAAACCAGGCCAGCACCCGTTGGCTGAAGTTATCCACTGCCATCAAAAGAGATTTTTGAGCTTATCCTTCAGCTTGTCTTTTACCTCTTCCGGCACCTTCTCTTCAAGCTTTTCACCGATCTTCTCGTCCACCTTGTCGTCGAACTTCTTCTTCAGCTTCGCCTTCTGCTGCTCCTCCAGGATCTTCGACAGCTGGACGGAGAAATCGGGATCGTTCCAGTTGCCCTTGATCTTCACCGGGATGGGTATACCCACCAGCTCCTCCAGGGCTTCACCCCCCTGTCCGGTGGGCGTATTCACGATCACCGGGCGTACGGTGTACTTCAAACGCTCTTCCAGCAGGTAGGCCTTGCCGCTCCCCTCCAGCCGCAGGTAGGGGGATTTGGCGATCAGACTTTGATTGTTGACCACCCCGTTGACGATGGTGGCGCGGCCATTGAGTTCGGAAAAATCGGTCTGCTCCGGTTCATTCAGCACCAGGGTACCCTCGCCCTTCAGCTTGGCCTTGGTGTCACGGATCATCTTTGCCAGGTTGAAGCCCTTGACCGCGCCATCCCGAAAATCGAAGGAGAACGCCCCGTTGAGACCCCGCTTCAGCTGTTTGATGGTATTGCCCCGGCTGGTCAGCTGCATCTCCAGATCACCACTGCCCAGCAGGGTATCCTTGCCTGTCAGGTCCAGCAGCAGGGGGCCGGAGAGGATCCTCGATACCTTCTGATTGAGCTTCACCGCCGGTCGTTCACCGGTGACATCCAGCTGCATATCCCCCTTCATCAAGCCATCATAGAAACGCCCCACCTCATGATCGAGATTGAGCTTGCCGTCCCGTCCACGCACCTTGAGCTGTATCGCCTCGGCATGCAGTCCGTTCATGACCATGCTGTCGATGCGCAGGGTTCCATCCACCCGCATCTTGCGCAATGCCTCGTTGGGAAACAGGGGTTCGTTCTCCGAACCGGCCTTGGCCGGCCGACTCGGCGCAGCCGTTTCAGCCTGGGGCGGAAGATAGCGATCGAGATTGATGCTGTTCAGGGTAAGGTTGAAGAGGTAGGCGGGCGCCTTGAAGTCGACCATCTCGAACTCACCCTTGAGCTTTGTCTGGTCCAACTCCAGGAGCAGATTCTTCAACACCAGATGATCTGGAGAGGCGGTGAAATCTGAGGTTATATGCAGGGATTGAAGTGCCTCGGCATCGGCTGTCTCCGGTACCGGCAGGCCGAACTGCTGCATCCACTCACGCAGATTGAACTCAGCCAGATTCAGGTCTCCCTTGAAGGTCGGGTTGGTCTGGATGTCCTCACCCTGCACCCGCCCACTCAGCTTGAGTTTGCCTGAGGAGAGTTGCAGTTCATGCAGATCCAGGGTGTTGGTGGTCAGGTTGACCAGCAGATTTCCCTCCAACAAGCTCTTCACCCCATCTTCGGGCAAACCCTCACCGGACAGATCAACGGCCAGTTGCACATCCTGCATGCTGAACAGTTGCTCTTCCGGGTTCACCAGCAACCGGGACGTCAGTTTGATACCACTCTTCAACAACGGTTTCTGGCTCGCCAGATCCATACTGAAATCCAAATCCACGCTACGCCCAGGGGCCAGTTCACCGGTCTCCAGGTAGATATTCTCGATCTGATAGCGCTCCCCGGTGGATTGATCATCCCACACCAGGTTTGCCTCCTTGATGCTCAACCCACCCACGGTGAAAGCCAGCAATCCCGTATCATCCGGAGACACGGGCTCTGCTGCTTCGCCCGACTTATCCCCCTTTGCCTCGCCCAGCATGTCATCCCAGTTGGTAACCCCGCTCTTGGACTTGGCAAGATTGAGTTTCAACCCATCGATGCGCACGGTATCGACTTCCAGCAGCCGATCAAACAGCAGCGGCAGCAGGTTGACCCCAACCTCGGCATGCTTCACTGCGGCGAAATCACCCCCCTTGAAGCCCTCGGCATTGCTGAGTGTCAGACCGTTCAACTCCAATGCCAGGCGGGGAAAAACAGACAGCCCTATGTCACCCTCGATGGAGAGATCCCGACCGGTCGCCTTTTTCACCTCGGCCACGATCCGCTCTTTGTGGTCGTTCGGATCGACAAACATGGGGATCAGAATCACCGCTGCGATGATCAGCAGCAGGACCATTCCGACCAGCCAACCGAGCACTTTGAGTGTTTTGCCCATTATTTACTCCTTATTCATTATCATTCGGGCCTGGGCTTCCACAGTTCCAGCATATCTCAAATCCTGCATCGATACTCTCCCCACAAACCCTGCAGCGCCAACGCTGACCGCTTACAGGTGGACGACTGAAATATTGTTCAGTGAGTTGCTTCGCCCGCGCCAAATCATCATCGTCTAGAACCCAGAGGGTGGGATAGATATCCGCCGGCAGCTCGCCCACGGCACCGCTCAACTGGTCGCCAACGATGACCGTCTCTATCCCCTCCACCTGGAGGTGATCCTTCAAGATCTGCGCTTCCACCCTGTCCGCCGCCTGATAGAGTTCTCGCATTGGAACAACCGCCCGACTTAAATACTATGCTATCCCGTACAACAAGTTCATACCCGGTTCGTAAATTTTTTATTCATCCGGGGTTCTGCCGGTGGTCTTCCAATCACCGCTATCCATCTTGCAAAAGCGGTAGCTGCCGCTGCCTTTGTAGTTACGCGTAATATGCCGGATATAGAGATCCCGGCAGGCGCGCCCATCCACCTCCAGAGTGTTCAATAACTTATACGCACCTTTATGGTTGTTGGCTTCGTTCAGCCAGGTGAACACCTGTCCCTCCTTACCCTGTTGCAGCGCCTTGCCCGCGCTCGCTTTCGCCATTTTCCAGTCCTCATCCGTGAAGTGTTTCGCCGGCAGGAAATCCAACATGCCCAACCCCAACCCATGGCTCTGTGCAGCCATCAGCATCGAAATCAACACAATCAGAAATAAACCAGTTTTTTTCATCATCACTACCTTCGGTTTGCGAACAACCTCTCTGGAAGAGGCCTTGAAAGGCCTATAGACTAACTGCAACCGCCGGTGATTGCTGCACACTATCCCCCACAAAACCAAGGGTTCATCGTGCAACCGCCACCATTAGACTACACCAACGGCAGCCAGCTTTCCCGCGATAAGGTATCCCTGTGTTGAAATATTCGATCACGCTTTTGTTACTCCTGTTTGGCACCCTCCATGTCGCGTTGGCGGAGAAAGGGGAGTCGATCATGTTCCAGCCCAAGGAGCACCCATTCACCCAGGCCCCGCAAGCGAGTGATGAGGAAGCTGGAGAGTGTCCTCGGCTGGCGAAGCAGATCGAGGCATTGAAAGGGAAACCGCAACGGCGACACGCGGCCCTGGAACGTTATCGGTTAATCTGCTCAGACAAGACCCAAATGGAGTGATTTGGAGCGGGTAACGGGAGTCGAACCCGTCTCTCTGGCTTGGGAAGCCAGGGTAATACCGATATACGATACCCGCGAAGTTTCCTTGTGCGATGAACACCACTCCGTACAAGTCTAACCCGCCATGATTTCCCTGTCATGCCGCCTAAACCAAGCCATCACCATAGAGTGTTTCGACCTGCTGCTTGCAATGCCCCAACACCTTCTGCCGCTTGATCTTCATGGTGGGGGTCATCAATCCATTCTCGATGCTCCAGGGATCGAGCAACAGGGAGACCCGGCGTATCTTGGCATACCCGGGGAAATCCCGTAGCGCCATACGGATACGTTTCAATACTGCATTCTGCAGGCGCTCATCTTCAAGGCTGGCTGCCTGTGACGCATCGAGATCATACTCCTCGGCAAATCCGTTCCACAGATCCGGATTGAGTACCACCAAGGCCCCCAGGTAGGGCTTGCCTTCGCCCACTACCATGATCTGCTCTATCAAAGGATCGAGGGCTATCGCCATCTCCATATCCGAAGGCGGGATCTTCTCCCCATTGGACAGCACCAGGATATCCTTGATCCGGCCGGTGATATAGATATGTCCATCCTCATCGATACGCGCCTGGTCACCGGTATGCAGCCAACCCTGGGGATCGATCATCTCGGCGGTTGCCGCATGGTTATTCCAATAACCGAGCATCATTCCCGGGGTCTTGACCAGCAGTTCGCTGTCATCCCCGATCATCACCTTGACTCCGCGCAGGGGCACGCCGACGCTCTCCGGCTTGATGTTATCCATCGGATTGACGCTGATCACCGGGCTGGTCTCGGTCAGTCCGTAACCCTGCAGCATGGGCAAGCCAAGCCCGAGAAAGACCCGGGCGATCTCCGGTGAAATGGCCGCACCACCGCTGACCGCGACCCGCAACCGCCCGCCCAGCTTGTCGAGAATCTTTCCGGAGACCAGCTTGCGCAACAGGGGATGCACCAGCAGTCCGGGAAACCAGCTGCGCCGCCCCATGCGGTATTCGAACTCCTTGAACCCGACCTTCAAGGACAGATTGAAGAGCATGCGGGCAAAGGGGGGTTTATGCTTCAGCTGGTCCTGCACCCGGGCATAGACCCGTTCGAAGATGCGCGGTACCGCGATGATCGCGGTGGGTCTTATTGTCTGCAGGTCCTCCGCCAACTGGGGGATGGAGCGGGCAAAGGAGACGGTGGCGCCGGCCATTATGGGCAGATAGTAACCGCCTGTCCTCTCCAGGGTGTGGGAGAGGGGCAGAAAGGAAAGAAAACTGTCCTGTTCATAGCAGTCGACCACAGTCAGTGAGCCGTGGGCGATGGAGAGCATATTATTGTGACTCAGCATCACCCCTTTCGGGCGTCCCGTGGTGCCGGATGTATAGACGATGGAGGCGAGCGTATCGGGATCGGCATAGCGCCGTTTCAAGGACTCTCCCCGAGGTGGCAGCCAGTGCTTCGCCTCGCGCACCAGATCATCCTCTCCCGGGTTCAGCTGACGCTCCGTTTCCAACACCACCACCCGCTGCAACTGGGGCAGCTCCTCCACCGAGTCGGCCATGCGGTTCCAACGACCGCTGTCCTGCACCAGCAGCAGTTTGACCGCCGCATCACGCAGGATATAGGCGATGGCATCGGCGCGATCGTCTGTGTACAAGGGCACAACGACCAATCCGAGGGAGAGCGCGGCCTGGTCGAACATCACCCATTCGGGACAGTTGCGCAGCAGGATGGCGACCCGGTCACCGGCCTCCAGATCCTCCCCTGACAGGGCCTGACGCCAGCGCGCCACCTGCCGCTCCATGTCCCCCCAGGTGAGCTCGTACCACTGCTTGTTATGCCGGTGATAGTGGCGATAGGCCACCCCATCCGGGGTGCGGCGCACACGTTGCAGAAACAGCCCATCCAGGGTACCGGCCTGTTCGGGGGATATTAGGTCTTCACTCCACTTCACTTCTCGACTCCAGGCATAGAGCTATCGCTCCCAGGCCCTATAGGGCCTCTTATCATTTATTCATTCATAGTCGCGGGCGTTTCCTTTGCGCCAACACAACACATACTTTGTTGTCCAAAGATGATGTAAAATCCTCTCCCAACCCCTGTAGAGACAAGAGATATATGCAGATTTACTTAAACGGCGTGGAAAAGCAAATTCCCGATACAGCGAATATGGCCAAGCTGATCGAAATCCTCGATCTCGCCGGGCAGCGTATCGCTGTGGAAGTCAACGAGGAGTTGGTGCCTCGCAGCAGCTTCGATCAGCACCGGCTGAATGAGCGTGACAGGGTTGAGATCATCCAGGCTGTAGGTGGTGGCTGAAACAGCAGCCCTCACTCCCCATCCAACCCCTATTAAATATAAATCGCACAACTACCCATGCCAAACGATAACCAAAATGACAGCTTCAGCGTCGCCGGACGCCGTTTCACCTCGCGCCTGCTGGTAGGCACCGGCAAGTACAAGGATATGCAGGAGACCCGCGCGGCCATCGATGCCAGTGGCGCGGAGATCGTCACCATTGCGGTGCGCCGCACCAACATCGGCCAGGATCAGGATCAACCCAACATCCTCACCGTCCTCCCCCCCGATGAGTTTACCTATCTGCCGAATACCGCCGGATGCTACGACGCCAAGACCGCCGTCAGGACCTGTCGTCTGGCGAGAGAGCTGCTGGACGGCCACAACCTGGTCAAGCTGGAGGTGCTGGGTGACGAGAAAACCCTCTTCCCGGATGTGGTACAGACCCTGGAGGCAGCGGAGACACTGATCAAGGATGGCTTCGACGTCATGGTCTACACCAACGACGATCCGATCATGGCAAAACGGCTCGAGGAACTCGGCTGTGTTGCGGTGATGCCCCTGGCCGCACCCATTGGCTCCGGTCTGGGCATCCGTAACCGGCTCAATATCCTGACCATCGTCGAAAACGCCAAGGTACCGGTGCTGGTGGATGCCGGCGTCGGCACCGCCTCCGATGCCGCAGTGGCCATGGAGCTGGGCTGCGACGGGGTGCTGATGAACACCGCCATCGCGGCCGCGCAAAACCCGGTACTGATGGCGTCGGCCATGAAAAAGGCGATCCAGGCGGGGCGTGAGGCCTACCTGGCGGGACGCATGCCGGCCAAGCGATTCGCCTCCGCCTCGTCACCCCTCGACGGACTGTTTTTTTAAACACCCGGCAGCCAATCGACACGACTCAGGCCCATGTCCGTTGAACAGCCTCAACGCCCCATTCGCAGTTATGTCCTGAGACAGGGACGATTGACCGAGGGTCAGCAGCGGGCATTCCAGGAGTTGTGGCCCCACTATGGCCTGACCCCGGAGCCACGGCTGCTTAACCTCGTCGCCCTGTTTGGCCGGCAGGCGCCGCTCACCCTGGAGATCGGTTTCGGCAATGGGGAGGCATTGGCCCAGATCGCCGCCCGCCATCCGTATGAAGACTTCCTGGGGGTCGAGGTTCACACCCCCGGGGTGGGCCATCTGATGCTGAAACTGGCTGAACAGGAGACCCATAACGTACGCATCCTGCAGACAGACGCCATGCAACTGCTGCGGCAGCAGATTCCTGAAGCCAGCCTGAATCGGGTCCTGCTCTACTTTCCCGATCCCTGGCATAAGCGGCGTCACCATAAACGCCGCATCGTTCAGCAGGAGTTCGCCGACCTGATCCAGCGGGTATTGAAACCCGGCGGGGTGATCCACATGGCCACCGATTGGGAAGAGTACGCCCGGCAGATGATGGCCGTATTCACCCGGCACAACGGCTTTCGCAATCAGGCCGGAAAAGGTAATTTTTCACCGCGTCCGAAGACGCGACCCCTGACCAAATTCGAACAGCGCGGTCAGCGGCTTGGACACGGGGTTTGGGATCTTCTCTTCGAGCGTACGAGTTGATGGGCAGCCTGACCTTAAAGCAGTTCAAGTCACCCCTACTCGAACCTATTGAGCTATACATCCCGGCGGGGCACTGCACCACCCTGAGCGGCCCGTCCGGCAGTGGTAAATCCCGCTTGCTGAGGGCCTTGGCCGACCTGGATCCGCACCAGGGTGAAGCCTGGCTCGGTGATCGGGAGATGGCCTCCCTCAGTGGTCCGGCATGGCGCAGGCAAGTGGGAATGCTACCCGCCGAAAGTGCCTGGTGGAATGAGAGAGTCGGTGACCACTTCCCCGACATCGACGTCACCCTGCTGTCGCATCTCGACCTCTCCCCCGACACCATGCAGTGGGAGGTCAGCCGCCTATCCAGCGGGGAGAGACAGCGCCTGGCACTGGCAAGACTGCTGTGCAACAGGCCCCAGGTGCTTCTTCTCGATGAACCGACCGCCAACCTGGACCAAAAAAATATCGACCGGGTCGAACAGCTCATTGCCGAGTGGCGCAAACAACACCAAACCGCAGTGCTCTGGGTAAGCCACGACCCCGATCAGCAACAACGGGTCGGTGAGCAAACCTGGCGTATCACCGACGGCCGTCTGCAGGTGCAGAGATGACCCTGATCCAACTCACGCCCCTGGACCTTATCCTGTCGGCAATCCTGGTACTTGTATTGGCCCTGCTGTCGTTACGCCTCTCCCTTGGCATCGAGCGTCAACTCTTGATCGCAGCCCTGCGCACCGTGGTGCAACTGCTCCTGCTCGGCATGGTATTGAAGTTCCTGTTCGTCCAATCCCACCCCCTGTTGATCGCGCTGCTTGCACTGTTCATGCTGTTCGTCGCCGGCTATGAGGTCATGGCCCGGCAACAGCGGCGTTTTCTCGGTATCTGGGGTATGGGGGTGGGCACCCTCTCCATGTTCATCTCATCCTTTACCGTCACCCTGTTGGCCCTGACGATCGTTATCCAGGCCGAACCCTGGTACTCGGTACAGTATCTGATCCCCCTGCTGGGCATGTTGCTGGGCAACACCATGTCGGGCGTGGCCATCGCCCTGGACCACCTGACCCATAACGCCTGGCAGCAGCGGCATCAGATCGAGGCGCGACTGATGCTGGGGCATAGCTGGGAAAACGCCATCCGGGAGCTCAGGCGAGGTGCATTGCGCAGCGGCATGATACCGATCATCAACGCCATGGCGGCGGCCGGCGTGGTCAGCCTGCCGGGCATGATGACAGGCCAGATTCTGGCGGGCGCCCCCCCGTTCGAGGCAAGTAAATACCAGATACTGATTATGCTGCTGATAGCAGCGGGTACCGGATACGGCGCAATGGCCGCGGTATGGATCGGCTCAAAACACCTCTTCGATGATCGGGAGCGATTGCGCCTGGATCGACTAAGCGGCGCGAAAAAATGAAAACATATCCGGTCAGCCGCAACTATTATTTCAATACGTAGGGTGGGGCCCTGCCCCACCGAAATAGCTCAACAATAGATCTGAATTGGTGGGGCTGGGCCCCACCCTACAAGCTACTTGCGAATATCGATTCAATACGTAGGGTGCGGCTTGCCGCACCGTTTAACCATCCGGATAGACCCGCACCATGCTGATGCTCGTAGATCGGTGCGGCGAGCCGCACCCTACGCAAGATAACCATTTGCGTTTATTCGCGTTCATTTGCGGACTTAACTTTTATTGGATCAAGAGGTTTCCCTTTCGCCTCGTATCATCTTGATCACCAGCAGCACCACCGGCAAGCCATGCATCAACAGGTCGAAGATATCGATAGGACGCTGCAGAGTACCCGCCGCCAGCATCTTCAACTTCTCCCAGAGATGGGGCTCCGGCACGAAGGGGGCCAGTCCGAGCAATATCGCCGGCAGGGCGATCATCTGCAGGGGCAACCTGTCCAACCAGTTAAACATCTTCACACACCTATAAAATTACGCTCTTCATCTTACCAAGTTTACCTGAATGGGAATGGCAATGGATTGGTACAACATCATGAACATCGTGTAGGGTGGGGCTGGGCCCCACCCTACGAGCTACTTACGAATATCGATTCAATACGTAGGGTGCGGCTTGCCGCACCGTTTAACCATCCGGATAGACCCGTACCATGCTGATACTCGTAGATCGGTGCGGCGAGCCGCACCCTACGCAAGATAACCATTTGCGTTTATTCGCCTTCATTCGCGGACTGAAATTTTAATCGATAGAGTTCAGCATCCGCTTCGCTGAAACAGCAGGCGATAATCTCGTCAAACTCCTCTTTCCATGCCTGCATGACACTCAACGCCACCTCCGCCGCGTCCCCTTTCGGGTAGCCGTAGACCCCGGTGCTGATGGCGGGAAAGGCTATACTGCGACAACTATTCTCTGCCGCCAGCCTGAGGCTGTTCTCATAACAGGCGCGAAGCAGATCGGGTTCGCCCAGTTCACCGTTTCGCCATACCGGACCCACGGTATGAATGACCCACTTGGCCGGCAACTTGAAACCGGGAGTGATCCTGGCCTCACCGGTCGGGCAACCGCCAAGCCCTTTGCAATAGGCAAGCAGTTCCGGGCCGGCTGCCCGGTGGATGGCGCCATCCACACCACCTCCCCCCAAAAGGGAGCTGTTTGCGGCATTGACGATTGCATCCACCTTCAGCTTGGTGATATCTGCAGTTACAATAGCTATCTGTCCCATACTCTATACCCACATGTCCTATACAACGCTCAACCTGCTGCTGGCCCTGATGATGTTACTCTGGTTCTGGCGCGATACCCTGCGGGTTCGTGAGATCGCCATCCGGATCAGTCGCAACACCTGCAAAAGTCATGGGGTCCAGTTTCTCGATCAGACCGTGGCCCTGCATCGACTGGGCATACGCTGGCTTCGCAGCGGACTGAAACTGCGGCGCGTCTATGCCTTCGACTATAGCCTGGAAGGCTCGGGCAGGCGAACCGGATATGTGGTGATGGTGGGCACGGAAAATGTCAGTCTCCATATCGATCTGCCCACAGCGGGGGTTGATACCGAAGGGGAGTGAACTGGGCGGATCAGAGGCTTACTTGACCACCTTAAGGGATGGCCGCTTACCCGGCGGCGTTGAAGGGTCGGGTTCATCACCCGGATCTTGCTCCAGGTCCACATCCTCTTCGGGAAACAGCATACCCTGGCCATTCTCCTTGGCATAGATACCCATCACCGCATGGGGAGGAAGCAGGATATCCTCTGCTTTACCGCTGAACCTGGCGCTGAAACTGATCCATTCATTACCCAGTTCGAGGACCGAGACAGCGGATGGATCCACATTCAGGATGATACGTCCCTCTTCCACAAACTGATGCGGGACCACCACACCCTCGACTTCAGTATTGACCATCAGGTAGGGCGTCATGCCGTTATCCACCAACCAGTCATAGAGAGCCCGGATCAGGTAGGGGCGGTTGGAAGACATCTCAGTCATATATCAACCGCGCATCTCCTGCTCGGCCTCGGAAAGACTCTTGATGAACGACTCCTTTTCGAACAGGCGTTTTGCATATTCATGCAGTCCGTCCGCACTCGGGGGAATCTCCACGCCCAACTCCGGCAGGCGCCACAACAGTGGCGCGATGGCGCAATCCACCAGGGTGAACTCCTCACTCATGAAGAATGGCTTGGCATTGAACACCGGCGATGTGGAGATCAGGCTTTCACGCAGCTCCTTGCGCGCCTTTGTGGCCTCCTTTTTACCACTCATAATCACATCCATCAGACTGTACCAGTCGTTATCCACACGATACATCAACAGGCGTGAGGTGGAGCGTGAAACCGGATCCACCGGCAACAACGGCGGATGGGGGAATCGCTCGTCGAGATACTCCATGATGATGCGGGATTCGTAGAGCTTGAGATCCCTATCCACCAGGGTGGGAAGCGTACCGTAGGGATTGAGCTCCATGACCTCTTCGGGTACGTTCAGCGGATCGATATCTGATACTTCGTAGGTGATATTCTTCTCTGCCAGCACCAGTCTGACTCGATGACAATAGGGATCGGTGGGATCCGAATAGAGGGTCATCACTGAACGTTTGTTCGCAACTGCTGCCATTTATAGCCTCTCTCCAGAATGTCCTTGGTGCCTGGCAACTAGCCTGCCTGGCTGCGGACAAATAATGTTGTGACATCAAAAAAGGCGCACAGTATAACGCAACTGTGCGCCTTTTTGGCAGATCATGTCGAAAGAGTTTTAGTGGACGTCCTTCCAATACTCCTTCTTGAGCAGGTAGGCCAGGACAAAGAATACCGCAATAAACAGCAACACCCACACACCCAGGCGCTTGCGTTCCATCTGAATCGGCTCGCCGATATAACTCAGGAAAGCAGTCAGATCCCTGGCTACCTGATCATACTCCTGGGCACTGAGCAAACCGGGGCTCACGGGCTCGAAATGCTCGAAGACCTCGTGCTCGTTACCCTGTGAATCCTTCTCCAGTTTGAAGACCGCCTTCTGAGGACCTTGCAGTTCCCACAACACATGGGGCATGCCCACATCTGGAAAAACGATATTATTCACGCCGAACGGACGTTTCTCATCCAGATAGAAACTGCGCAGATAGGTGTAGATCCAATCCACACCCCGGGCGCGGGAGATCACGCTCAGGTCGGGGGGAGGACTACCAAACCACTCCGTACCCTGTTGTTCGGTCATGGCAATCTTCATGGTGTCACCGATCTTGTCAGTGGTGAACATCAGATTTTCCATTACCTCGGTTTCGCTCAGACCAAGATCCCTGGCCATACGGTTGTAGCGCTGATAATAGGCTGAATGACAACTCAGGCAGTAGTTGACAAAGTACTTGGCGCCACGCTGCAGCGAGGCCTGATCACCCAGGTCGATATCGGCATCATCAAGATGCGCCCCACCCCCGGCTGCCATTCCCAGCAATGGGGCCGCGGCTAATAAAAGTGCAACAATCAGCTTTTTCATTCGGTCACCCTCTCAGGCACGGGTTTGGTCTTGTCCAGCTTGGTGTAGATCGGCATCAGCAGGAAGAACGCGAAGTAGTAGATGGTGCCGATCTGGGCCATCAGCTTGTAGAGATCCGTGGTGGGCTTTACCCCGAGGTAACCGAGTATGATGAAGTCGACGACGAAGAGCCAGAGCATGACCTTGTACAACATGCCTTTATACCTGATCGATTTCACCGGACTGCGATCCAGCCAGGGAAGGAAAAACATGATCAGGATAGAGGCGAACATGGCGACCACACCCGGGAAGGCGGAACCCGCGATCGAAGGTACGGCGCGCAGGATCGCGTAGAAGGGGGTGAAATACCAGACCGGCGCGATATGTTCCGGGGTCTTCAACGGATTGGCCGGTTCGAAATTGGGGTGCTCAATGAAATAGCCACCCATCTCCGGGGCAAAGAAGACAACCGCGGCGAACAGAAACAGGAAGCCTGCCACACCGGCGATATCCTTCACCGAATAGTAGGGGTGGAAAGGAATACCATCAGCCGGTGCCGTGTCGCTCCAGCGGTTGCCTTTCGGACCCTTCTTGATCTCGATGCCATCCGGATTGTTGGAACCCACCTTGTGCAGGGCGACGATGTGAATGAACACCAGCGCAGCCAGCAGGAAGGGCAACAGGAAGTGGAGGGCGAAGAAACGGTTCAGGGTGGCGTCGGAGATGACGTAGTCACCACGCACCCAGACACCCAGGTCGGGACCGATCACCGGTACTGCGGAGAAGAGGTTGACGATAACCTGCGCCCCCCAGTAGGACATCTGGCCCCAGGGCAGCAGATAGCCGAAGAATGCGGTCGCCATCATCGCCAGATAGATGATCACGCCGATGATCCAAAGCAGTTCGCGGGGCTTGCGATAGGAGCCATACATCAGACCGCGGAACATATGCAGATAGATCACCACAAAGAATGCGGATGCCCCGGTAGAGTGCAGGTAACGGATCAGCCAGCCCCATTCCACATCACGCATGATGTATTCAACGGAGCCAAACGCCAGATCCGCATCGGGCTTGTAACTCATGGCCAGCCAGACACCGGTGACGATCTGAATCACCAGTACCAGCATCCCCAGTGAACCCATGAAATACCAGAAGTTGAAGTTCTTCGGCGCATAATATTCGGCCAGGTGCTCGTTCCACACCTTGGTCATGGGATAGCGATCGTCTATCCAGCCCATAAAATTTTTCATCATACTCATCAGGCTGCTCCTCCATCGGCACCGATCAGGACCCTGGTATCAGAGAGATATTGATAGGGGGGAATTTCTAGGTTCTTTGGTGCAGGAACGCCGGCGTAGACACGCCCGGAAAGGTCGAAACGGGAACCGTGGCAGGGACAGAAGAATCCGCCTTTCCATTCGGGTCCCAGGTCTTCCGGTGCCACATCAGGGCGATAGGTAGGGGAGCAACCCAGGTGGGTGCAGATGCCGATCGCAACCAGATACTGCTCTTTGATCGAGCGCTGGGTGTTCTTGCAGTAGTCCGGTTGTTGCCCCGTATCATCCGAGTTGGGATCGAGCAAAACACTTTCCAGTGAAGCCAGATCCTGCAGATTCTGCGGCGTGCGGTTTACGATCCAGACAGGCTTACCCCGCCATTTGACGCGCATCAGCTGGCCGGGCTCGAGCTTGCCGATATCCGCCTCCACAGGCGCGCCAGCCGCCTTCGCCTTTTCGCTGGGGGCCCAGGCCGCCAGGAATGGATAGACCACAAAACCGGTGCCAACTGCCCCAACCGCACTGGTAGCAAGCGTTAGGGTACGTCGCTTTTTCAAATCAACGCTATCTGCGCTCATATATCGACTCCACAGATACTGAAATGAGCTGGATTTGGGCCAAAGGGTCCGTACGCAGCCCCATATTCAGGACATTAGAATATAGTTAATAAACCATGAAAATTAACCGAGCATTTTCCATTATGCGGCTTTGCAGGTCAAGGTGGATTAATCGTAATAATGTAATCTGAAAGACAGTGTTACAACGGAGTAACAATCAAACCGGATTTTCCACATCAACAAATCGATACTCGAGGGAAAATCTTTCAGCTAAATGTCTACCCAGGGCCTGTACACCATAACGCTCGGTGGCATGATGCCCGGCCGCAAAGTAGTGTATCCCCAACTCCCTTGCCAGATGTACGGTCTGTTCCGAAATCTCCCCTGATATATAGGCATCCAGTCCCTGCCCGGCGGCCTCCATGATAGCGTCCTGGGCGGCGCCGGTGCACCAGCCGATGCGCTTGAGTGGACGTTCATTCGGCGCAATGTGGGTCGGCCGGCGGTGCAGACGGTCAGCGATGCGCTGTGTAAGCTCTGCCGCTGAAATGGGTTCGGACAGTGACGTTTGCCAGATCAGTGAGCCCTCCGCGACCGGATTCGCCGGCAGCAGGCCGAGCCGCTCACCCAGCTGTCTGTTGTTGCCATATGTCTGGTGGGCATCCAGCGGCAGATGGTAGGCCAGCAGCGCGGTGCGCTGTCTGAACAGGGCGCCCACCCGGTTGGCCTTCACTCCACGCAACGCCAGCCCCTCGCCCTTCCAGAAATAACCGTGATGGACCAACAGGGCATCCGCCCCCCACTCTTCCGCCGCCTGGATCAGTGCCTGACAGGCGGTGACCCCCAACATCAGTTTTTCCACCTGTCGGGCAGCCTCCACCTGGAGACCGTTTGGACAGTAATCGTTAAATTCGTCCACCTGCAGCACTTCATTGCAGTAGGATTCGAGCGATAGGAGATCAATCATGCTATGTTTGCCAAAAAACAGATATCAGTTTGTCTAGATTACTCAATTCGATGCGTATACAAAAATTACTTTCGCTGCTGCTCACTGCCTTGACCGCCGGTCTGGCAGGGGCCTTCGTGGTCCTTTTTATGCTCCCTGAACGGATCGAGGAGAGTCCCACACTCAAGCAACCCCAATTAACCGAACCCGCAATTCAGACCCCGATCCAAACCGGCCCCTTCTCATATGCGGAAGCGGTGGCCCTGGCTGCCCCCTCCGTGGTCAACATCTTCACCGCCAAGATCACTACCGAATCCCAGTCGCTACGCTTTCGGGACCCCCTGCTGCAGCATCTGTTTGGCAATATGTTGCCAGAAAAGACCCGCCAGCGCCTCGATACCAGCCTCGGCTCGGGTGTCATCGTCTCGGAGGACGGCTATCTATTGACCAATCACCATGTCATCGAAGGGGCGGATGAGATCAAGGTTGTCCTGGCCAACGGCAAGAGCGTCAGTGTCAGCATCGTCGGCAGCGATGCGGAATCGGATGTGGCAGTTTTGAAAATCGACAGTGACTCCCCGCTACAGGCCATCAGCATCGACCGCACCAGCGCGCAACAGGTGGGGGATGTGGTACTGGCGATCGGCAATCCCTTCGGCGTGGGCCAGACGGTCACAATGGGCATCATCAGCGCCACCGGCCGTTCCCACCTGGGGATCAATACCTTCGAGAATTTCATCCAGACCGACGCCGCCATCAATCCAGGCAACTCCGGCGGGGCCCTGGTGAATGCCCGGGGAGAACTGATCGGTATCAATACCGCGATCTTTTCCAAGACCGGCGGCTCCCACGGTATCGGCTTTGCCATACCCTTCGATCTTGCAGAAGGCATCATGCAGCAACTGATCACCAGCGGACATGTGGTTCGGGGGTGGATAGGCATTCAGGGGCAGGATGTGTCGGAAAAGCTGGCCGAGGCCTTCAGCCTGCACAATGCAGAGGGAATACTGGTAACCGGCGTCATGGAGGATGGCCCCGCAAGCAGTGCGGGATTGAGACCGGGGGACGTTATCACCCAAGTCAACGACACCAAGATTGAAAACTCCCAGCAGCTGGTCCAGCTTATCGCCAGTCAGCCCCCGGGTACCCGTTTGACCATCGGCGGCTGGCGTGGGAACGAACAGATTCAACTGGAGACCGTCTCCGGGGAGCGCCCCAACCTGGAATAGTGCATGCTGCCTGATACCGCTTCTCCCATCGGCGTCCTATACTGAGAATGGAGAAGAGGAACACAACTCATGAAACACGCCGAAGAGATCGAAAGGATCATCGATACCGTCGGCAAGACGCTCGCCAACAAGCTCTCGCCAACGGAAAGAACCCAGCTGCACCAGGCCTTGATGAAATCCCTGGACGAAACCCCTGCGGGTGGTGACAGGCCTCAATATAAAGAGGTCACGATTCTGCTCTCCGATCTGCGCGGTTTCACTGCCACCACCGAGCGATACCCGCCGGAAACCATCATCAATGTCCTGAATCTCTATTTCTCCCGGATGTGCGAAATCATTTTCAGTTTTGGCGGGAGTATCGATAAATTCATGGGCGACTCAATCATGGCACTGTTCGGTTTGACTAAGCAGAGGGATGACGACCTGGAACGGGCCATCGCCTGCGCAGTGGAGATGCAGCGTGCGATGCTCGAGATCAATTCGGAAAACAGCAAACAAGGCTATCCAAGACTGTTCATGGGCATCGGCATCAATACCGGTAAGGTGGTGGCCGGACATCTGGGCTCTGAACTCCATCATGAGTACACCGTCATCGGGGACGAGGTCAATCTCGCCTCGCGCATAGAGGCCTACAGCCTGCGCGGACAGATCCTGTTAAGTGACCGCGCCTGCAGAATGGCCCAAGGATTCATCGAGACATCCCCTCCGAACCAGGTAATGGTAAAAGGCAAACAGGTGCCCGTTTCACTCTATGAGCTGCAGTCAACCAACCGGCCTCGTCACCTGGAGGTTCCCCGGGTGGAGTCGCGTCGCAGTCCGCGTATCGAAGTCGATTTTCCCATCGCCTTCCATCCGCTGCAGAATAAGATCGTCCTGGATGAGGGCTTTACCGGCCGCGCCGTCGACCTCAGTTACAATGGACTGCAGGCCGATCTACCGGTGGAGCTCGATATCCTCTCGGATATCCGGATCACACTCTATACCTCACTCATGAGTGAACAGAGCAGTCATATCTACGCCAAGATCCTCGATTGTGAAAAGCACGAAGGCAGTTGGCTGAGTCGCATGGAGTTTACCGGCATCGATGACACCGGCCAGGCTGCGATCAAAAACTATATCGACCAGACCATTGGAAGACATTAAATCACAATCGGCGCCCGCCAACCGTTTCAGTTAACTAAATAAAGAGTGAATAGTGGTAAAGTCGCGGTTTTCTCCAGATTTCGTTATCATTTTCGGTCTTTTTTTGTTTTAGGGCCTGTCAACACTGATCCAATCGGCTCTGTTGCACCTGAAAAAGCGCCAATCAATGCGCGAGGAGAGAAGTTTGGTGAATCCATATCAACGACGAGCAATAGCATGGATAAACTGATTATTCGCGGGGGCAACCCCCTGTCGGGCGAAGTACGCATTGCTGGCGCCAAGAACGCCGCCCTACCGATCCTGGCCGCTACCCTGCTGTCCGAAGGCCCCATGCGGGTGAGCAACGTTCCCCATCTGCATGACATCACAACCACCATGGAGCTGCTTGGAGGCATGGGCGCCTCGCTCATGGTGGATGAGAAGATGGGTATAGAGGTCAACTCCAATACCATCACTGAATTCAGCGCCCCCTATGAACTGGTGAAGACGATGCGCGCCTCCATCCTGGTGCTGGGACCCCTGTTGGCCCGCTTCGGCCGGGCCGACGTCTCCCTCCCCGGTGGCTGCGCCATTGGCTCACGTCCGGTCAATCTGCACATCGAGGGATTGCGCGCCATGGGCGCCGACATCGAAGTGGAAAACGGCTATATCCGCTCCCGCTGTGAACGCCTGCATGGGGCGAGAATCGTCATGGATATGGTCACGGTAACGGGTACGGAAAACCTGATGATGGCCGCCGCACTGGCGAAGGGCACCAGCCTGATCGAAAACGCAGCCCGTGAACCCGAGGTGGTGGACCTGGCGGAGTGCCTGAACAAGATGGGGGCCAAGATCTCCGGTGCCGGCTCACCGAATATCACCATCGAAGGCGTGGATAGTCTGCAGGGAACCGAATATGAGGTACTACCCGACAGGATCGAGACCGGCACCTTCCTGGTGGCCGCGGCCATTACCCAGGGCAGCATCAAGATACGCGACACCCGCCCGGAGCTGGTGGATTCGGTACTGCAGAAACTGCGTGAGGCGGGGGCCGAAATCGACCTCGGCGAGGATTGGATCAGCCTCGATATGAAGGGCAATCGTCCCCAGGCCGTGGATGTCTACACGGCGCCCTATCCGGCATTTCCCACCGACATGCAGGCACAGTTCACGGCACTCAATTCGGTGGCCGAAGGGGTTGGCATCGTCACCGAAACCATCTTCGAAAACCGTTTTATGCATGTGCAGGAACTGCAGCGCATGGGCGCCCAGATCAAGCTTGAGGGAAATACCGCAATCTGTACCGGGGCCAACAACCTGACCGGTGCACCGGTGATGGCCACCGATCTGCGTGCCTCGGCCAGTCTGGTGCTGGCCGGACTGGTGGCGGAGGGGGAGACCCTGGTCGACCGCATCTACCATATCGATCGGGGTTATCAAAACATCGAGGAGAAACTGGCCGGCCTGGGCGGTGAAATCAGACGCCTTCCTAGTTAGGAGCTGTCAGCTGCCAGCTACCAGCCAGACCCGGTATCCAGCTGGCCGCTCGCTGCTGGCCGCTGGCCGCTGGCCGCTGGCCGCTGGCCGCTGGCCGCCAGTTAATATATCCTTCCAGCTCCAAATCCGTGCCAAACATAAACTGAGCCATGAAATTCGACGCACCCATTACCATCGCGCTATCCAAGGGGCGCATCTTCAACCAGAGTCTGCCGCTGCTGGCCCATGCCGGCATCGAGCCCGCAGACGATCCGGAGACCAGCCGCAAGCTGATCCTCGACACCAACCATGAACTGGTGAAACTGGTCATCATCCGCGCAACGGATGTTCCCACTTATGTGGAGTACGGCGCCGCCGACCTGGGTATCGCCGGTAAGGATGTGTTGCTGGAGCATGGCGGCGAGGGCCTGTATGAGCCCCTGGATCTGAAGATCGCCCAATGCCGCATGATGACGGCCGGTTACCCTGACAGGAATCAAAACAACGGACGCTTACGCATTGCCACCAAGTATGTGAAGAGTGCGCAGCGCTTTTTTGCCGCCAAGGGGGAGCAGGTGGAGATCATCAAGCTCTACGGCTCCATGGAGTTGGCACCCATCGTCGGCCTCTCCGACCTGATCGTGGATCTGGTGGAGAGCGGCAACACCCTCAAGGCGAATGGACTGGTGCCCCTCGAGCACATCGCCGACATCAGTTCCAGGCTGGTGGTCAACAAGGCCTCCTGGAAGATGAAACACAGCCTGGTCATGCAGCTGATCGATGCCTTTCGGGACGCGGTATCCCAACCCACAACCTGAACATATCGGTGGAATCCGGAATGAGCGACATACGCAAACTATCGACCGCTGATGCTGACTTCCAGCAACAACTCGATGCGCTGCTGGCCTGGGAGTCGGTTTCAGACACCGGGGTCAACGACACCGTGAATGAGATCATTCGGGCGATTCGCAGCGAGGGCGACACTGCCTTGGTGGAGTTCACCAACCGCTTCGACCGCTGGCAGGCAACCCAACCCGGTGATCTGGAGATTCCACTGGAGCGCCTGCAACAGGCCTGGAACAGCATACCGGCGGAACAGCGCGAGGCCCTGGAGCTCTCCGCCAACCGCATCCGCGCCTACGCCGAACATCAGATCATGGACTCCTGGTCCTACACCGAGCCGGACGGCACACTGCTGGGTCAGCAGGTCACCCCCCTCGACAGGGTCGGTCTGTATGTACCCGGGGGCAAGGCCGCCTACCCCTCATCGGTGTTGATGAACGCCATCCCCGCCAAGGTCGCCGGGGTGGCGGAACTGATCATGGTGGTGCCGACCCCGGATGGGGAGCTGAATGAACTGGTACTGGCCGCGGCCCATGTCTCCGGGGTCGACCGGGTGTTTGCCGTAGGCGGCGCCCAGGCGGTGGCGGCCCTGGCCTATGGCACCGAGAGTGTTCCCCCGGTGGACAAGATCGTCGGCCCGGGCAACATCTATGTGGCCACCGCCAAGCGGGCGGTGTTCGGACAGGTGGGCATCGACATGGTTGCGGGTCCTTCGGAGATCCTGATCATCTGCGACGGGGAGACCGATCCCGACTGGATCGCCATGGATCTCTTCTCCCAGGCGGAGCACGATGAAGATGCCCAGTCGATCCTGCTCTCCCCGGATGCGGACTTTCTGCAGCAAGTGAGTGAGAGTATCGACAAGCTGCTGCCGAGCATGGAGCGCCAGGAGATCATCGCCACCGCATTGCGGGTTCGTGGTGCCCTGGTGCAGGTGAAGGATATGGCTGAAGCGGTGGAGGTGGCGAATCACATCGCCCCGGAACATCTCGAGTTGTCGGTGGCCGATCCCCAGGCGATGGCCAAACAGATTCACCACGCAGGCGCCATCTTCATGGGCCGCTATACCGCGGAGGCGATGGGTGACTACTGTGCCGGGCCGAACCATGTCCTGCCGACCTCGCGCACGGCACGCTTCTCATCACCTCTGGGGGTGTATGATTTTCAAAAGCGTTCGAGTTTGATCATGGCCTCTGCGGCAGGCGCCGACAGCCTGGCCAGAACCTCGTCGGTCATGGCCAGAGGCGAAGGACTCACCGCCCACGCCCGTTCTGCCGAGTATCGATTCAAACAGACCAAGGAGTAGGCGGGACAGGTCCCGCCGTCTATCAAGACAAGCAACCGAATCAGGACACCCTCACCATGAGCCGCTACTGGAGCCCGATCGTCAGTCAACTCTCACCCTATGTCCCCGGGGAGCAGCCGCGCATCGATGACCTGGTCAAGCTCAACACCAACGAAAACCCCTACGGGCCATCCCCCCGGGTGATCGAGGCCGTCAATCAAGCGGCTGACGATGGATTGCGTCTCTATCCCGATCCAAGTTCAACCCTGTTACGTGAAACCGTGGCGGACCACTACGGCCTGACACCACAACAGGTCTTTATCGGCAACGGCTCCGACGAGGTGCTCGCCCACGCCTTCTTCGCCCTCTTTCAACAATCCCAACCCTTGCTGTTTCCCGATATCACCTACAGCTTCTACCCGGTCTATTGCCGGCTGTATGGCATCGAGTACCAAACCATTCCCCTGGACGCTGGATTCAACATCGACCTGGAGCCCTATACCCAAGCCAACGGCGGCATCATCTTCCCCAACCCGAACGCCCCCACCGGCATGCTGCTGCCGCTGCAAAAGATCGAGTGGTTGCTCAAGCACAATCGGGATTCGGTGGTGGTCATCGATGAGGCCTATATCGACTTCGGGGGTGAAAGCGCGGCGACCCTGATCGATCGTTATCCCAATCTGCTGGTGACCCAGACACTCTCCAAATCCCGCGCCCTGGCCGGACTGCGCATCGGCTTGGCCATGGGCAATACAGAATTGATCGAGGGACTGATCCGGGTCAAGGACAGTTTCAACTCCTACCCCATGGATCGACTAGCCGCCGCTGCCGCCACCGCCGCTTTCAAGGACCAGGACTACTTCAAACAGGTATGCGCTCAGATCATTGAATCCAGGGAACTGTTAAGCAGCCAACTGCAGGCATTGGGATTCCAGGTGCTGCCCTCCGCCGCCAATTTTCTCTTTGCCCATCACCCCGCCCGGGATGCGTCGGATATCGCCGCAAGACTGCGTGAGAAAGGGGTGCTCGTGCGCCACTTCCGGCAACCGAGAATCAGCGGATATCTGCGCATTACCATCGGTACCCCGCAGCAGAATGAACGTTTGATCGAAGTACTCGAAGGGCTCGGGCTATCGACCTGAATCCTTGGCTAACCTAAATAGGGTTTGCCCAGTTGGTATAAGGAGATCAGTGGCGCCTGCTAAATTCAGACCGCTAAAGGGGCTTCTGACACCATGTGCCCCACGCTTCAGTACGTGAGTGTAGATCTCTGTAGTCTTCACATCGCCATGTCCCAATTGCTCTTGAACTGTTCTTATATCGGCGCCGGACTCCAAACGTATTCAAGGCAATTTTCTGAGTGGCTATCGCAACCCGACGATCCCGTGCCAAGTGCGTCAGAAATTCCACGACTTCAGCATCATGCATATCATTTGGATGCCGTTTTCGATGATGAATAATGTAATACTTGATCCAGTAAAAATATGAATCTATGGTCTGTTTACTGTACCGCCGCACTAACATGTAATCAGCAATGGATTTAAGAAAGGGGGATGAATTACGCATTTGTGCGAGTCCCTTCGTAGCAGATGATGTGATCAGAGAATATACAGTTAGACATCCATTTCAAAGATAATTGAAAGGACAGTGTCCTTTTTAACTGGCCACTACGTAATACATGCTATTATCACAAGGGAATTCAATTAGTTAGGAACTTATATTTTTTACACAATAATTATAAAGGACATCCTGATAATATGTATTAAAAGGGCATTGTCCTTTTAATTCGACTGTTAGCCCTCGTACGGTCATTGCGAAATGAATGAAATAATTACTAATGCTAGAAGATTGCTAAAAGTTAGAATTGATTCCTTGGAGAAAGATGTTAGCTTTTGCATCTTAGAAAACACGAATAATGGGAGCTGGCCAGCTCCTTTTCCGGCACTTCTGTACTGCTTTTCAACAATTGATTTGCTGGGAACATTGTATTGGAAGTGTACGCTTACGGATGAGCAACAACAAAGTTCATGTACATCCAAAATAGATTTTGGGATTACGAATAAGTCTTTGAATTATATGACTGACTACATGAGGTATCCTGAGCTAGAGGCCAAGCTGATTCAAAAAGTGTTTAGACACAAGTTGGTTCATATGGCTCAGCCTCTTCCTAAGGCAAGGTACGGTAAAAAGAATTATAGTTGGCAATATTTTCATAATGATAGAAGCAATCATTTATCAATAGTAAACGTTGAGAATAACACCTACCGATTTAGTGTTAGTATCTGGAGTTTCGTTGAAGATATCAAGGATTCTGTATTTGGCCCAAGAGGTTATCTTGATGGCTTGGCTAGAGATACTCCCGATGGAGAGAGGCTTAGAGATGCCTTCAAAAAGGCATATCAAGAGTTTGAGTAATTTGACTAACAAATGCTTCAAAATGACGCCTGGCGGCGCATTTTAAGCAGGCGTTAGCTGAAAAAGGGAAAAAGAATTGGCCTATATCCTAAAGCACTGGCGCGGCGAGCTTTCGCTGGCGATATCCTTCTGGATTAACGTATTTCTAATCAATCTAGGCATCCGTATTTTTGAAGTATGGTTAACGGAAGCAACCCCAATCGAAAACCCTGTTGTGGCATCACAGGTTACTATTGCCTATGTATTTACAGCGCTTGCTGTTGTTTATCCTTGGCAAATAATAGGGTTATGGCGTTCTGCAAATAGACATATAGAGGAAATGAAAAAGGGATTTTGGCCGGGCGCAGTTAAAGTCTTGGTTATATTAGGCCTTCTTGGAACCCTGGTCAATATGAATGTTTCATGGCCAGTATATAAGGATTTATATCAAATTGGTTTTGGAAAGGATGAATACGGAGATTATCAAGTAGAGTTGACCGATCGCGGAGACCTTATTCATTTGAAAGGAGGTTTAGGTTTTGGAATTGCAAAAGAAGTCAAACAATTGGTGTCTAAGAACCCCAGTGTTAAAGGAATCATACTCGATAGCATTGGTGGAAGAATCTATGAAGGTAGAGAGCTTTCGAAAATTATTCTTATTAATGGACTTGATACTTACACGTTAAAAGGCTGTTACTCAGCGTGTGGTACGGCATTCATATCTGGTAATAAGCGATTTCTAGCTAAAGGTGCAAACCTCGCTTTTCATCAATATAAAGTAGGAACACAAAGTCTTGATCCTTATGTTGATATGCCCGCTGAACAAGAAAAAGATTTACGGATCTATCAAAGGCGAGGTATTAGCCAGGAATTTATAGATAGAATATTCATAGCGAATAAAGATGATTTATGGTATCCAACCATCGAAGAAATGCTAAATGCCGGAGTCGTACACAAAGTTGTAAATCCTTCTAATTTAAAATCCATTGAGTATGGCTCTGTTGATAGGGCCGGCTTGGAAGAGGCGCTCAAAGAATTATCAGCATTTCAAGCCATTAAAAAGTATGAGCCTGACACGTATCAAAAGATCATCAATAATATGGAAGCGCAAATGGCAAATGGTGCAAGCATGATTGAGATACAACAGGGAATTGGAGCTTATATTCAGTTGTTAGCTGTTAAGGCATTACCAATAACAAGTGACAAAGCTTTGATAATGTATGCTCGTGAGACTATAAATATTCTTGCAACACTTGAAAAGAAAGAGCCTATTTTGTGTATAAAAAATCTATATCCTGAACAATACGGATCATTAGAGATAACTAAACATTTATCCAAAGAAGAATTGATGCCAATGATGGATGCGTTGAGTTATGTGATTGCTGATAGCTATGTGACAAATAGCCCGAAGACTGATACCGCCGCAGCAGAAGAATTAATGGCACATATTATTGTTCAGCTAGGTGATGATGCTAATTACTTGGATGCGCAAAATTTACAAAACAGGGAAGAATATTCGAAAGGGTGTAAAGCAATCATTCATTTTTACGAACTAATCTTGTCAAATAACACCAAAATAGCAGGCAATGGGCTGCGCTATGCATTTAGTCCATAGCGAGCTATCAGCTAACAAGGCAAATTCACACGGGCAGTCAAAAGCGTCGTTTGGCTTCCGGTGATTTACAGCGTTGAGGCTGTCGGAAAACCCCATAATCCGATAAAATCACATAGACAATAACGGTGCATGGAGAAAGGAAGATGGCACGTTATAAGGATTACAACTACGATCAGATGAAAATGCTGCCCGTGTCCTATGAGAAACAAATCCTGCCGGGCAGTTTCGAATACTCCCTCTCCTACCTGATCGATAACGAGCTTGATATAAGCGCATTTGACCAACAGTATCAAAACGACAGCACAGGCCGGCCTGCCTATGATCCCAAACTGCTGTTAAAGATCATCATTCTTGCCTATTCCAAGGGCATTACCAGCAGCCGTCAGATCGAACGCCTATGTCGCGAGAATATCGTGTTCATGGCGCTGTCGGCAGACCTGCAACCCGACCACAGTACAGTAGCAGATTTCATCTCCCGCGCCCCTGATACGATAGCCGACCTGTTTGGACAAGTCGTATTGGTGTGTGATCGGTTAGGCCTGATCGGTAAAGAGATGTTCGCCGTTGATGGCTGCAAGCTGCCCTCAAACGCGTCCAAGAGCTGGAGCGGCACACATGCTGAACTGAAGAAGAAACGACAGAAGATCGATCGCGCGGTGCGACGCATGCTGCAACGCCATCGTGAGCAGGATACAGCGGAACAACAACCGGATATCTACGAGCGAGAGCAAGAGCAGATCAAAAAGCTGCGAGCAGCCTCACGTAAGATCAAACAGCACCTGGACACCGAGCCCGAGCGCAAGGGCACAAGCGGGAAGAGGGTCAAAAGCAACATCACCGACAACGAAAGCGCCAAGATGAAGACCAGCCACGGGGTTATCCAGGGCTACACCGGCGTTGCCGCCGCCGACAGTCTACACCAGGTGGTCGTGCACGCCGAAGCCTTTGGGCAAGGCCAGGAACATGGTCTGCTCAAGCCCGTAATAGAAGGGATCAGGGAGACCTTCAAAGAGAGCAGCCCCAAAGAAGAGAGGAAACTGCAAAAGACCAAGATCACTGCCGACTCGGGATACCACAACCGGGATACCCTGGAATACCTGGAAGCCGAAGGCATAGACGGCTATCTGGCGGACACCGGCTTTCGCGCCCGCGACCCCCGGTTCAAGGATCACAAGGCATCGAAAGAGAGAAACAAGCGTAAAGAGAAGGAACGGTTCAGCCAGAGCGAGTTTAAGGTTGACCGCAATAACGAGACTTGCCGGTGTCCTGCCGGAAAGGCAATGTGGCTAAAAGCCCGTCGGGCAAGAATCGGCCATCACCTGTTCATGCAGTTCCAGGGCTACGAACAAGACTGCGACAACTGCGGCTTGAGGAAACGCTGCCTGAGAAACGAGGCCCAGCATACACCAAGGCAGATCAATGTCACACTGGATATCACGCAGGAACAGAAGGCGGGAATCCTCGAACGGATGAAGCGTAAGATCGATAGCCCAAGAGGCCGCCATATCTACAGTCAACGATTAGGTACGGTTGAACCGGTGTTTGGCCATCTCACTGATGCCATTGGGATCAATCGGTTCAGCTATAGAGGCAAAAGGAAAGTTGACGGTCAATGGAAATTGATGATGATGTTACACAATATCCTGAAGATCCACCGGTATGGATGGGAATGGACTTAGAATCGAGAATGAAACAAAGTTTGGTGCAACAATTAAAGAAGTTGATTAATCAGTAAAACAATGAAAAAGCTTTGTCAAAAATTGATCATAGGGAAATCTATTTTCCGAAATCAGGTTTTTCGACAGGCTCGTTATGTGTAAAAAGGAGAACGAAAATGAGTAATGTAGCCGATGCTGTGGCAGGTACTGGCGCCATATTTAAGACCGTTTCAGGTTTGATTGTATTTGGCTTCCTGATCTATAGCCTTTATTTTACAGGCTATTACGAACTTACAATATTCAAGGGCATTTTGGCATTCATCGTGCTATCAATTTTTATCGGTTTTACGTCAATGTTTCCGTTCGGTACTACCTTTGCTCCCATTCTCTTTGAGTGGTGGTGGCACGACATTCCGTTCTGGGATTTCACAACGGCAGCATGGGTTGTCACTGGTATTTCTATGGCCGCAAATATATTGCTTGTTGCAGGCATTGGCCTTTCACAGAATAAACAGGAATAAACAGGGAATAAACAGGACACCCATTCAAAACAGCCTTCACTCTTGCGACCAAATAAATCAAGATAGTCATACCATCTCGTCATAAATAATGGCGCCATATGAACTGGATAAGTGAAAAACTGCCAGATTTTTAGATTAATGTAAGTTTGTTATAGATGATTTCTCACTACTGGTCACAGCATCATCTCAGCCTGGACTGATCACGTTTCTATTTGACTTTTGAAAGGGGGCGCTAGGCGAGTAAGTGCAGTACTGCCCCCAGATTCGGTGTTCGTCGAAACTCAAGTTTTCGACAGGCCGCTTTAAGTGCATGACTGGCTCCCACCAACCCTTTGAAGCGACTCTCGAAATGCTGCGTCATATAAAGCCAATGCTTGGGATCGACCTGTAATCGTTCAAGAACAGGGGATTTGTGATCAGGTATATAACCCCGTTTGTTTTCCAGGATGGCGCGTCCCGTCCAATCGACAAGTTCAAGATAGTCTTTGAGACGAAAGGGTAGTCCCTTGGGCATATCCTTTCGTGGGTAACCGGCAAAAGGTAGCAGACCACTGGGGGCGTTGGAAACTTCAGCACTGTCAGGGGTCTTTCTGAATAGAAGGGATCGTTCTTTAATGGAGGTGTAATCAGACTGCTCGGGTGTCTCTGCCAACCCTGCCCGTACCGGATTGAGATCCACATAGGCCATACAGGCTGTCAGGGCCTTCTCATCCAAAAGTGCCTGGGATTTGTATCGGCCCTCCCAGTAGCGTCCGGTGCAGTCGTCCTCTTGGTTGGCCTGGCGGGCAATCGGTTCGTTGATACAGCGCATGAACCAGCTGATATCGTGCAGCCGTTTGCGCCATTTTGTCAGCAGTTCCGAAACCGTTTCCTGCTCCGCACGGGTAATGGCATCCTGAGAGAGATAACGCTGGACGAGCACAGGCAGCGAAAAGAGACGCTCCCACCGGGTGATCACCTCTTGCTCACTCCACTCGGCGGCGCATTCAGTATCCACATGGAGGATGACGTGGTAGTGGTTTGACATGACAGCATAGGCGCAGATGTCGATGGCGAAAACATCGGTCAGCAGTTTCATGCGATCGACGATCCATTGGCGCCGATGTTTATAGCTTTTGCCGGTATGCGCGTCTACACCACAAAGAAAGGCACGGCGGACACAGCGTGAGACGCAGTGGTAATAGGGGGTTTCTTCCAGTAGAACAAGGGCTTTCCTTGGCTTGGGCATCGTATCACTCCTTGATAGCTGATGATGATTAAAGATTGCCAGATTAAAATATTTTTGGCAAATTGTAGATGGGTGTCCGGTTAATTGTCCGGTTAATTGTAGATGGGTGTCCGGTTAATTGGATTGTTTTTTATTAATTAGTAAATGTAAATAATGTCAGTTAATAATCTTAAAATATCTACTCAATCAGAATTTGATAAATTTATCAAAGATCACAAGCAAGGGTATATTTTTCGTTCAGAGTGGAAAGATTATGGTGACACACAATGCACACCAAAATTGGGACGCTTAGATAAGAATAATCCTAAGAGGATAAACGAATATGATAACTATGAAAAACTTATATGCCGTTACATTGAGCGTATGCCAAAATATGTAAACGATCTCTTTTCTAAGAATACCAAGAGTGATATTAAGTTTGGTGCAGGAAAATGGTTAAGTATTTTCCAGCATCATGGATTTGAAACACGCTTCCTCGATTGGACTTCAGACTTAGATGTTGCACTCTTGTTTCTAATTAACGGATGGAAAAAGTCAGATGATAAAATATCTGAAGCTCTAAAACAATCTGGATTCATATTTGCTATTAAGCTAGATCAAATACAGCAACAAGAAAGAGAAATAAGAGAGAGGATAAGGCCTGGTCAAGGATATTGTGAAAAGGGCTTTAATACTGACTATTACAAGTATTTTTTAGAAAACAAATTAGAAGAAAGCTTGCTATTTTCAGTAGATACACATGGCGTATCTAATCCTCGCCAAGAAGTACAGAATAGCATTTTTACTGTATCAAACAAACTCGATAAACTAGAAAATATTTTGCCTGAATCAGTTGATATGTTAAAAATTGAAGTAACAAGTGAAATCAAAGAATATATTGTTTCAGGCCAAGATAAAATGAATTATAAAAAATTACTAGATCCTTTAACAGAGATTATAAATGAATTTCAAAAAAATAATCGCTTACTAAAATATTAAATATAATTGTATAAACCATACAATGCGTGCCAGCTGACATTTTCGTCAGCGCCCCGTTTTGTGTATGGCTTCGCCATGTTACACAAAATTCCACACCACCAAAAGTGAAGCTGCACTTAGCGTTGGAAGTTTTCAGGTATGAGTGAAATCGAGTATCTCTGTTTTAATAAAGTGAATCTGGAATACTTATTAGAGATTGTCAATGAAGATACCCTGAGAAAACATTTAATTGATCATCACCCTTTTGATAGCGCCAGCCTTCAAGCGTGGATGGAAAATAAAATCAGTATCGATAAGAAGCAAGGTTGTCGTGTTCGAGCAGTCTATATAGGTGGAGTATTAGCAGGTTGGCGTGGTATCAAGCCAGATGATAAAGGCTTTGAAATAGCTATTGTTATCTCGAAAAAGTTTTGGGGCTTTGGTTTACTCATTTTCAAAACTCACATGCGCTGGGCAAACGAGCTAGGGCATAAAGAAATAGTGTTTCATTTACTCGACAGCAGACCCGAATATAAGGCACTAAATAAAATGTCAACTAGAGTTCATAAAACTGAGTTGGCAGGTCGTTGCTTTACAACTTAATATTTTCCGGTAGTTTAGCAATGTGTGTAAAAACTTCCAACAAGGCCAAGCACAATCTTGAAATGCAAAAACGCACTACACTGGACAGCCTACACTGCGCTTCGACTGCCTGTGTTGGTAGCGTTAAACTTCGCGGAAACATCATGCAGACCCTAAAAGAGTATCTTCAATTCAGAAAATTTGTTATGCCACTGGCACTACAATTTTTATTCTGGTGCGGAATTGGTGGAACTCTATATGGCAGCTGGTGGCTTTATGCACACGACAATTGGGCATGGGTGATGTCGCTTAACACTAACTGTTCTCGTTGACAGCGCTAAATCAAATACAGGCCAGGCAATCGCCTCCTTGTTTTCGTCCG
This sequence comes from Candidatus Thiodiazotropha sp. CDECU1, assembly GCF_963455295.1. Taxonomy (NCBI): domain Bacteria; kingdom Pseudomonadati; phylum Pseudomonadota; class Gammaproteobacteria; order Chromatiales; family Sedimenticolaceae; genus Candidatus Thiodiazotropha; species Candidatus Thiodiazotropha sp. CDECU1. The sequence goes on along the minus strand of NZ_OY734020.1, from coordinate 188,938 downwards.
CCGATAATTACTTACATGAACCAATTATTGAACTTATTGTTCCCATAAATGGCGAGGGTGGAGCACGATTCGTATTTAACAATCTTAAAGCAGGGACATATTCAGTCAGTGTTGTTTACGATGAAAATGGTGATGGAGAACTGAACACAGGACTTTTTGGTATCCCTTCGGAGCGGATTGGTTTCTCGGACAATGTGAAAGGACTATTCGGCCCCCCTTCTTTCAACAAAACATCATTCACATTATCAGAGTCAAAAACAATTTCTATCAATCTGATTCAAGCCAAAGAGTGACTGCTCAGTGACATTCAACAAGCGTTACAGGATCACATTCCTACTGAATCGCCAATAATTTTACTTTTAGATCATGATAGAGTTCACCTCTATATTCTGGAAAGCATTAACAATGGAGTCATGATAGTGAAACATTATCTCTTAACTTTTTTCGCACTCGCCTTTCTAACAACATCGATGCCGGCGCTCTCTTCCACAATAACAAACGCAGAAATCGACAAGTTCCTGAAGAGTGTTCCCATCACCAGCGACCTGCTCGACAAGGTAAAGGCCAAGATAAAAAAAGACGACGCCCTTTCAAAAAAACTCTCCAAGGCCCAACTGGAGGGCAAGTACACGCGTGAGATGGTGAGTGAACTCAAGGCATGGCCTGAATACCCTGCCCTTGAAGCGCAGGTAAAACAGTCGGGGTTCGACTCTGTCGAAGCCTGGTCCCTGGTGGTTGATCGCGTGTTCGGAGTGGTTTCCAGTGCGCAGTGGGTTGTGCTCGTGGCATCCATGCCCATGCCTAACTCAGATGCCGCACCGGTACTTAACCGCGATACCAATCTGTTTGAATTTTTAAACGATACCAACAACGACGCCAAGTTGCGGGAGAAGTATGGCAAGCAGCTGCAGGAGATGTGTACCAGGATGTGCTACGACCAGTCGGACCTTCCGGTAGTGGGCGCCCGCTTCAGTGAAATCAAGTCGGTCACTAACAAGAAGAACTAACTGCTTGAGGTCCATGCCGCCCCCGGTCCCTTAAACCTCCGCCAATAACCGGTCGATCATCGACGAGGCCTGCCCCAGGTAGCCGCTGCCGAACAGGTTGAGGTGGTTGAGGATATGGTAGAGGTTATACAGGATCTTACGCGTCGAGTAGCCGGGCGCGAGGGGCCAGGCCTCCCGGTAGGCATCATAGAAGCGGTTGCCGAAGCCGCCGAAGAGTTCGGTCATGGCCAGATCCGCCTCCCGGTCTCCATAGTAGACGGCGGGGTCGAAGATGACCGGATCGCCATCCTTGGTATAGGCCAGGTTCCCACCCCAAAGGTCTCCATGCAGCAGTGACGGTTGCGGCTGATGATCGATGAGCACATGGAAGTGCTGCAACAGGCGTTCGCCCTTGTGCTGCAGGGTGCCGCCGTAGCCGTTGCGAGCGGCAAGGCGCAGCTGAAAGCCAAGCCTGTGATCGCGCCAAAAGTCGATCCAGTTGTCCGCGGCCTGATTCTCCTGGGGTGTGGAACCAATGGTGTTGTCCCGAAACCAGCCGAAGTCGGGCTGGCTGTCGCGATGCATGGCGGCCAACTGACGTCCCGCCAGCTCACTGCCACCGCGCCCGCCATGCCCCATCTCGATGTACTCCATGGCCAGGTAGGATTGTCTCTCACTCAAGCCGGAACAGAGGGGCTCCGGGACCCTTATGGTATGGGTCTGGGCCATCGCCCTCAGACCATCCGCTTCCGCCTCGAACATATCCAGCAGGGCGGCGCTATTCAGTTTTACGAAGTAGGTCCTCTCCCCATCCGTCAAACGCACCCCTTGATTGATACATCCACCGCCCACATGCCTGGGTTCCAGGGGATTGAACGGCTTGTTGGATGCCTGCGCGATGTGTTGCGCAATGATTTCCCATTGAGTCACGACACTGCCCTCCCTCGCCTCTGCTGATTTTGCGGATTAATACTATCCACCGTTCCTCCCCTTGCCGAATATGCCTGGATCATCATTCTCTCAGGATGTATGAAAATCCGGGTTAATCACAATCAGTGAAAAATAGTATTGTCGCATTCGTGCGACAACTATCTCCAACCCCCCAATGGCAGGATGATTTGCCCCTGCGTAAGCGGTTACTGACGTGCAAAGCCTTGTTTATGCACACACCTTGTCGTGCTGCAATACAGCATCGACTGACCTGACTTTACAAACACATTAGAACAAACTTATATGCTATAACCGCTTGTAAAAATTGACATAAATCAAAATTGGCGAAAAACTGGTCAAATTAATAGGAATCCAGTGTAGACAAGGCCTTTGGCCTCATATCCTGAAATTACGCACAAAGTTATCCACAAATGTTGTGGAAAAAAATAATTCCTATCCACCAATAGTGATTTAGGTAAAATCCCACCTCCTTTCTACACCCATGATACAGTCTCCGGCATGGCTTCAGACCCTATATTGCAGATCGCTTTGCCTGGTCCCTTAAGGGCGCTTTACGACTATCTGCCACCCACCGACCCAGCCCACAACCCAAGCATCGGATGTCGCTATCAAATCCCGTTTGGACCCAGCAGCCGCACCGGTGTCCTGATCGCGATGAAAGCCCAGAGCGATGTGCCACCGGAGCGGCTCAAACGGGCACTGCAGCAGATCGATCCACAACCCCTGCTTGCAGCCCCGGATCTACGCCTGTTGCATTGGGCCGCAGGCTACTACCAACACCCCCTGGGTGATGTGATCTTCCATGCCCTGCCCGTCACACTGCGTAAACAACACAGCGGTTCCAGGATCAGACACAATGGGGTTCGTCTCACTGCCTTGGGCAAAACAGTCAACCCGGAGTCCCTGCGGCGGGCGCCAAAACAACTCGCACTCTTGCAGGCCCTGGCCCAGGCAAGCGACGGCCTGGATCGTCCAACCCTGCTGAACCGCCACCGGATCTCCCAGGCGGTGATCCGTACCCTGTTGGAGAAGGGTTGGATCGAGGCCTGCCCAATCCCGGAAGCTGTCCACCCCGTCACAACCAATCCGCACAGCATAGACCTCAACCAGGAACAGGGTGAGGCTGTCGCACAGGTAGAGCGCAATCTGGGCAGCTTCAAACCCTTTCTGCTTCAGGGCGTCACCGGCAGCGGCAAGACCGAAGTCTACCTGCGCCTGGTGGAACGGGTCGTTGCCCGGGGTCAACAGGCGCTGCTGCTGGTACCAGAGATAGGCCTGACCCCACAGCTGTTACAGCGTTTTCAAACGAGTATGGGTGCGGGAGTCGCCGTACTCCACTCCGCCCTGGCCGATGGGGAGAGGGAGCGAGTATGGCACGGGGTCAGACGTGCACATCGGCCGATCCTGATCGGTACCCGCTCCGCGGTGTTCACCCCCATGCCCAAGCTGGGCCTGATCATCGTCGACGAGGAGCACGACCTCTCCTACAAGCAGCAGGAAGGCTTTCGCTACTCGGCCAGAGACCTGGCCCTGGTACGGGGACAGCAGTGCGGCTGCCCGGTGGTGCTTGGCTCCGCCACCCCCTCGCTGGAATCCCTGCGGAATGCGGCTGAAGGGCGCTATAGCCGCTTGAATCTTACCCAACGGGTGGGCAATGCCCGCATGCCGCCACTGAAACTACTGGATATACGCAGCGTCCATCTCGATGGCGGTCTCTCACCCGCATTGATCAAGCAGCTGCGTCAGACCCTCGACGCGGGAGAACAGGCGCTGCTGTTTCTCAACCGGCGCGGCTATGCGCCGATGCTGACCTGCCATGCCTGTGGCTGGCTGACCGACTGCCCCCGTTGCGATGCACGCATGACCCACCATCGACAACTGCGGATATTATGGTGTCACCATTGCGGCCATCAGCGCCCTGAGCCGGTCCACTGCCCCAGCTGCGGCAGTCCGGATCTGCGCCCATTGGGACAGGGAACCGAGCGTGTGGAAGAGACCCTGCAGCGCCTCTTCCCCGATACCCCCCTGGCACGTATCGACCGGGACTCCACCAGCCGCAAGGGGTCGTTGGAGCAGCTGCTGTCCCGGGTCAAGGCGGGCGATTTTCCTCTCCTGTTGGGTACCCAGATGCTGGCCAAGGGCCACCACTTCCCCGCTGTCACCCTGGTTGCCATATTGGATATAGACCAAGGACTTTTCGGTGCCGACTTCCGTGCCTCTGAACGCATGGCGCAACTGGTAGTGCAGGTGGCAGGCAGGGCCGGTCGGGCTGAGCGTCCGGGAAAGGTATTGATTCAGACCCGCCATCCGGACCACCCCCTGATGCAGTTGCTGACCTCCAAGGGTTACGAGGCCTTTGCCGCAGAGGCCCTGGACGAGCGGCGCGCCGCCACCTTTCCTCCCTACTCCCACCAGGTACTGCTACGCGCGGAATCGACCAAGGCCGCAGATCCGGAAAACTTTCTCAATCGGGCGATCGAGGTTGGCAGGGCGCTGCATGGCAGCGAACCCCTCGAATTTTGGGGACCGGTACCCGCACCCATGGCGCGCAAGGCGGGAAAGACTAGAGCCCATCTACTGATTCAATCGGCCCAACGTCAGCCGCTGCATCAGTGGCTGGGGAAGTGGGTCTCGGAGATCACGCAGTTATCCGCTGCGCGCCGGGTACGCTGGTCAATCGATGTGGATCCCCAGGAGATGCTCTAACCCTCGCATCAGTTCCCCCCACCCGTACCCTGTAGCAGGTTGGACAGCTCATCCTGGGACATATTGAAGATGCCACCCTCTTGCCGGTCATACTCTGTCACCACGTCATCCATGAAGAGCATCCAGACAGCACCTTTGTCGGTACCGCCATCATCGTCAAGGCTTGCACCAACGGCCATGTCGTTCAAATCGTCACCGTCCAGGTCGCCCACCAGAGCGATGGAGCCGCCGAACTGATCACCGCCATCCAGGTCACCATCGAAGTTACCCTCGGTAGAGGATATCTTCGAGGTTGAGACGACCTCACCGTCGGTCTCCAGGAACAGGACCCAAATCGCACCCTTTTGCGCGCCGCCATCATCACTCTGCTTGGCGCCGACGGCCAGATCATCGGTGCCGTCATCGTTGATGTCCCCAAGATTGGCCAGGGCATTGCCAAACAAGTCGTTGTCACTCAACTCTCCATCGAATGAGGCGCGGCTTTGGGAAATGCGCTTCTTCGACGCCACCGTACCGTCGTTGTTCATGAACAGAATCCATACCGCGCCACGGTCGGTTCCACCATCATCACCACCACTGACACCCACGGCCAGATCGGTTACCCCATCCCCATTCAGGTCACCGATCTCTGTCAAGGCACTGCCGAAGTGATCTCCATCGTCCAGATCAGAGTCCAGGTTACCTTCATCGGAGGATACCTTTTGTGATGAAAGCACCGTGCCATCACTGTTCATAAAGAGTATCCAGACGGCACCCCGGTCGGTTCCACCATCGTCATCGTTGGGCACCCCCACCGCCAGATCCGTGACACCATCGTTATTCAGGTCACCGATATTGGCCAGGGAGTGGGCAAACTGATCATTGTCATCCAGATCCCCCTCGAACTCTCCCTCATCATCCGAGATCTTCTGTTCCGACAGGACCGTGCCTTCACCATCGAGAAACAGGATCCAGACAGCCCCCTTGTCGGTGCCGGCATCGTCATCCAGCGGGGCACCCACCGCGATGTCCCGAAAACCATCGTTGTTCAGATCGCCCAGGGGCGCGACGGCGCGGCCGAACTGATCCCCGTCGTCCAGGTCGCCGTTAAAATCCCCATCGTCCTCCGAGATCTTTTGATGGGTATCCACCTCTCCGTCACTATCCATGAACAGAATCCATACCGCGCCACGATCCTGCCCATTGTCGTCACTGAATGGGGCGCCCACAGCGAGATCGGTGACGCCATCGACCTCCAGGTCTCCGATATTGGCCAGGGCCAGACCGAACTGATCACCCTCATTCAGGTTGCCGTTGAAATTGCCGCTCTCTTCGGAGATCTTTTGCTCGCTATCAACATCGGTCGAATAGGAGACTGAACAACCGGTGACCATCAACACCAAACAGAGCGCGATGGGGTAGAGGTGCAACAGAGGCAGGTGTTTACTAGCTATGTGATACATAAAAATCCCTTATCGATAACCTGTCCGGATATTACGGCTCCACTCGAATGCGAATGGGTAAAGTCTACCCTTCATTCAGAGTATAAGGTATATCCATACAAATCCATTTAGCGTTTACCTCTAATTACACTGTCATCTCAGGAAAGTTCCATGCAGACAATAATAATGGCCCACAAAGCGCCAAAACCACAGGTGTTTAATTTAACCGCATGCCTGGCACAACCATGCAATTGGGCTATTCCGGTTTATTAAGCTTTAATTGAAGAAAACATAGCCAAAAACGCTTATGAAGAAAACAGAGTTTTCCGATTACCGTACCGCCGCGGATGTGGACTCCATTCGTCACTCGTTCCTGGACAATCTCTACTTTGTTCAGGCCCGCTTTCCCGAGGTGGCATCCCTCAATGACTTCTATCTGGCCCTGGCATGGACCGTACGCGATCGCCTATTGAGCAACTGGATCGACACGGCGAGCACCTACTACCGTCAGGCAAGCCGCAGCGTCTGCTACCTCTCCGCGGAATACCTGCCAGGTCCGCACCTGCGCAACGCCATGCTGGCCCTGGGCATCGAGCCGCAGATCCGTAAGGCCATGACAGCGCTTGGGCTGAATCTCGATGAGATCGCCGCCCAGGAACCTGAACCCGGTCTCGGCAATGGCGGCCTGGGCAGGTTGGCGGCCTGTTATCTCGACTCCCTTGCCACCCTGCAGATCCCTGCCATCGGCTATGGCATTCGATATGAGTTCGGCATCTTCGAACAGGCCATCAGGGATGAGCGTCAGGTGGAACTTGCGGACAAATGGTTGCGCGGCGGAAATCCCTGGGAGGTCCCCCGACCGGAGATCAACTTCGAGATCGGTTTCGGCGGCACTACCGATCACTACAGGGATGAGTCCGGCCGTTACCGGGTGCGCTGGCACCCCCAACGCCTGGTCAAGGGGGTGGCCTATGACACGCCGATACCCGGCTATCGCGTAGCCACGGTCAATCTGCTGCGGCTGTGGAATGCGCAGGCCTGCGAATCATTCAACCTGGATGCGTTCAACCTGGGCGACTACGAACGGGCGGTTGACGAGAAGATCGCCTCGGAGACGATCAGCAAGGTGCTCTATCCCAATGACGAACCGATGCAGGGCAAGCGCCTGCGCCTGGAGCAGGAGTATTTTTTCTGTTCCTGCACCATCCAGGACATCATCCGCCTGCTGCTGCAACAGAACAGCTCTCTGGAACTGCTGCCGGAGAAGTTCGCTATCCAACTCAACGATACCCATCCGGCGATTGCGGTGGCGGAGTTGATGCGGCTGTTGATCGATGTGCATGAAATGGACTGGGACGACGCATGGAAACTGGTTCGCAGGAGTGTCTCATATACCAACCACACCCTGCTCCCGGAAGCCCTGGAAACCTGGCCGGTGGAACTCTTTGGCGAGATCCTGCCGAGGCATCTGGAAATCCTCTATGAGATCAACCGCCGATTCTTGGATAGGGTTCGAATGCAAGCACCCGACGATGTTGGTCTATTGGCGAGACTCTCCCTCATCGATGAAAGATTCGGCCGTAGCGTACGCATGGCCCATCTGGCATCAGTCGCCAGCCACACAATCAACGGTGTGGCAAAGTTGCACAGCCGTCTGTTGCAACAGCGTGTATTGAAGGATTTCCATACCCTGGATCCACAACGCTTCACCAATGTCACCAATGGGGTAACCCCACGTCGCTTCCTCATACTGGCGAATCCGACCTTGACCGGGTTGATAAACGATACCATCGGTGACGCCTGGACAAAGGATCTGGCACGTCTGCAGGAGCTGGAGGAGTGGGCCGGTAAAAGCGATTTTCAAGCGGCCTGGCGAGAGGTCAAGCTGCACAACAAACAGCTGTTGGCACAGACCATCCGCAACACCTCGGGCATGGAAGTGGAGGCAACCAGCCTGCTCGATTGCCAGATCAAGCGTTTCCATGAGTACAAACGCCAGCACCTCAACATCCTGCACATCATTGGTCGTTATCTGGATCTGAAACAGGGTTTGTATCCCGACGCACCCGCACGAACCTGGCTCTTCTCCGGCAAGGCCGCCCCAGGCTATCACTTCGCCAAACTGATCATCGAGTTGATCCACGCTGTCGCCAACAGGGTGAATGCTGACCCGGATGTTCGCGATCGCATGCGCATCGCCTTCCTGCCCAATTTCAATGTCAGCAGCGCCGAGAGGATCTACCCCGCCGCCGACCTCTCGGAGCAGATCTCAACCGCAGGCATGGAGGCATCGGGCACGGGTAATATGAAGTTCGCCCTGAACGGCGCCCTGACCATCGGCACCCTGGATGGGGCCAACATTGAGATTCGTCAACGGGTGGGTGCAGAGAATTTCTTTCTCTTCGGCCTCACCGAATCCGAGGTGGCGACCCGGCGCGCCGGCAATACCCAACCCCGCGATCACTATCTCAATGATCCACAACTGCGTGCCGTGATCGATGCCATTAACGATGGTCTGTTTTCCGCTGGTGACGGTAACAGATTCCGTCCCCTGGTGGAGAATTTACTGGGGCATGACCACTTTTTTGTGCTGGAGGACTACTCGGCCTATCGAACTAGCCAACAACATGTGGATCATGTCTGGAATGACAAGTCCAAATGGACGCGGGCTTCGATTTTGAATACCGCCCGCTGTGGCTGGTTCTCATCGGATCGTGCCATTAAAGAGTATTGCGAGCGGATATGGCGGGTTTCTCCGGTCGCGATCAAGCAGCAATCCGCAACCTGATGGAACCCTGTTTGGCCGGTCTAACTCAGATTCGCCAACTCGCTGTGGATTACGTTGATATCCTCGTGCCTGACATCCTTGCCGGTCATCAGGAAAATCACATGGCCACCGATATTTTTGGCATGGCCACCGATGCGCTCCAAGGCGCGCAGGGCCAATACGATATCCACCACATGACCGACACTGCGTGAGTCTTCCATGATGAAGGTGGAGAGCCGGCGCAAGGCGCCCCGGAACTCATCGAATAGTCGCTTCTCCTGCTCGATGACAGCCATTGCAGCCTTGCTGTCCACATCGATAAACGACCGCAGGCTCAAACTCAGCATCTCGTCGACGAAGCTGGCCATATCATAGATATCACTCAGGATCTCATTGCTTGGTGGCGGCTTGCCATTGTCATAGAAGTGAATGGTCAGGTTGGCGATCTTGCGCGCCTCGTCGCCGACCCGTTCCAGGTCGGTGATGATCTTCTGCACCGTCAGGATATCCCGCAGATCCTTGGCCACCGGTTGGCGCTTGGCGATCAGGAGGATGATCTCCTCATCGGCCTTGACGTCGATTTCATTCAACTCCCGATCCCGGTCTATGACCAGACCCGCCTCCTTGGTGTCCTCATCCTTGAGTGTCTGCACCGCCCGGCGCAACTGATCTAAACCCAACTCACCCAACTCGACCACGAGCCGGTTGATGCTATCCAATTCTTCGTTGTATGCCTTTACGGTATGTCCGCTGGTCATCTCATTCATTTGCTTTTATCCCTATCCGAAGCGACCGGTAATATAGTCTTCGGTCAATTTATGCCGGGGATTGGTAAAGATCTGATCCGTCTCACCCACCTCGATCAGCTTGCCGAGATGGAAATAGGCCGTGCGTTGACTCACCCTTGCCGCCTGCTGCATGGAGTGGGTGACGATGGCGATGGTGTAGTTCTCCCGCAGCTCGTCGATCAGCTCCTCGATCTTTGCGGTAGCGATGGGATCGAGGGCGGAGCAGGGTTCGTCCATCAGGATCACTTCCGGGCTGACCGCAATCGCCCGAGCGATACAGAGGCGCTGCTGCTGGCCACCCGAAAGACCGGTTCCCGGCTGATCCAGACGATCCTTGACCTCGTCCCAGAGACCGGCCCGGATGAGTGATTTCTCGACAATCTCGTCCAGGTGCCTGGCATCGTCGCTGAGTCCATGGATGCGCGGTCCGTAGCCGATATTGTCATAGATCGACTTCGGAAACGGATTGGGCTTTTGGAACACCATGCCGACGCTGGCGCGCAGGGGCACCACATCCAGACCGCCGTCGTAGATGTCCTGATCATCCATCTTGATCTGGCCGGAGACGCGGCAGATATCGATGGTGTCGTTCATACGGTTGAGGCAGCGCAGGAAGGTGGACTTGCCACAACCGGAGGGCCCGATCATGGAGATCACCTGGTTCTTGCCGATATCCAGATTGACATCGAATATGGCCTGCTTCTCACCGTAGTAGACATTCACGTTTCTGCAGGTCATGCGGGGATCATCCACATAGATCTCCCCGATCGTCCCACTGCCATGCTGTTCATAGGATGCCTGCATATCGGCCTCGGTTACGGGTTCCGGGTTAAGCGTTTTGGAGACCACGCCACTCTCATTGACTAACTCTTGCATACTTACCTCGCTTGCATTGGCTTACCAACGCCGCTCAAATTTCTTTCTCAGCCAGACGGCCAACAGATTCATACTGATCAGGAAAGCCAACAGCACCATGATCGCCGCGGATGTACGTTCCACGAAGGCCCGCTCAGGGCTGTCGGCCCAGAGGTAGATCTGCACCGGCAGCACCGCCGAGGGATCGAAGGGCCCGCCGGGGATATCCACGATGAAGGCCACCATGCCGATCATCAACAGGGGCGCGGTCTCACCCAGGGCCTGGGCCATGCCGATGATGGTGCCGGTGAGCATACCCGGCATCGCCAGGGGCAATACGTGATGGGTGATGGTCTGCATCGGCGAAGCCCCGACCCCGAGCGCCGCCTCGCGTATCGAGGGCGGTACCGACTTCAACGCGGCACGACTGGCGATGATGATCGTCGGCAGGGTCATCAGGGCCAGCACCAGACCGCCCACCAGGGGTACCGAGCGGGGCAGGCCGAAGAAGTTGATGAACACCGCCAGGCCCAACAGACCGAAGACGATGGAGGGTACCGCCGCCAGGTTGTTGATGTTGACCTCGATGATGTCGGTCCAGCGGTTCTTGGGGGCAACCTCTTCAAGATAGACCGCTGCGGCCACCCCCACCGGGAAGGAGATCAAGAGACAGATCAACAGGGTGAAGAAGGAGCCGAAGGCGGCACCCTTGATACCCGACAACTCGGGTTCACGTGAGTCACCCGCGGTAAAGAATGTGGTATTGAAGTGCTTCTCGATGCGATCTTCCGCCTGCAGCGACTGGATCCACACCATCTGGTTATTTTTGATGCGCCGGTCGCTCTCGGGAACATTCAGATCGATATGCCCCTTGATCAGCATATCCACATCGTCGTCCGCCACCAGCCAGACACTCTGCTGAGTACCGATCAGGGCGGGATCCTGCATCACCATGTCCCGCAGCTGGTAGCTGGCGCCGGTGCTCACCAGGCCATACAGGACCTTCTTCTCACGACGATTGGTGACATCCGGGAACATCTCCCGCAGGGTCTTCTTCACCAGCCCGCCGTAGTTGGCCCCGGAGAGTACCTCAAGGTCTGTTTCCCCTACCGGCGCGATCAGCTCCGGATCGAAGTCGATATCGAGCTTCACATAGGTCTGCTGAAAGGCGGTGTAGCCGTTGGCGAATATGCTGATAAACAGGAACGAGACGAACACCAGGCCGAGGATAATCGCCCCCAGGCCGATTCTCTGAAAACGTTTTTCCCGACGATAGCGGCGCTCCAGACCCTGCTGGACCCGTAGCACCGTATTCTCGTGTTGTTGCTGCTGATTATTCATACTGTTCACGATATTTACGCACGATGTGCAGAGCGATCATGTTGAGGGCCAGGGTGATGACAAACAGCACCAGGGCAAGGGCGAAGGCCGCCAGGGTCTTGGCGCTGTCGAACTCCTGATCGCCTACCAATAGGGTGACGATCTGCACGGTCACCGTGGTCACCGCCTCCAGGGGATTCGCCGTGAGGTTGGCGGAGAGACCGGCGGCCATGACCACGATCATGGTCTCGCCGATGGCCCGCGACACCGCCAGCAGCACACCACCGACGATACCCGGCAGGGCAGCCGGAATGATCACCTGGCGAATGGTTTCGGAACGGGTGGCCCCGAGGCCATAGGAGCCGTCGCGCATCGCCTGGGGCACCGCGTTGATGACGTCATCCGACAGGGAGGAGACAAAGGGGATGATCATGATCCCCATCACCACACCCGCGGCGAGGGCCGACTCCGAGGAGACACTCAGTCCCAGGGAGGCGCCCATGTCGCGAAAGAAGGGTGCCACGGTCAAGGCGGCAAAGAAGCCATACACAACCGTGGGGATACCGGCCAGGATCTCAAGGACCGGTTTCGCCAGGGCACGGAAATGTTTGCCCGCATACTCGGCCATGTAGATCGCCGACATGAGGCCGATGGGAACCGCCACGAACATGGCGATCAGGGTAATCAGAAAGGTACCCGCAAACAGCGGAATGGCGCCGAATACCCCGGAGGAGCCGACCTGGTCCGCTCTGATCGCCGTCTGGGGCGACCACTCCAGGCCGAACAGGAATTCAGTTACCGGAATCTGTTGAAAGAAACGGATCGACTCGAAGAGTACCGACAGTACGATACCGATGGTGGTGAAGATCGCCAGGGATGAGCTGGATACGAGGAAGAAGTTGATCGCCTTCTCAACCCGGTTACGGGCGCGCTGGTGGCGGCTGATGGAGCGTTGCGCCAGCAGGCCGCCGATGATGGCTATCGAAAGCGCCATCACGAACAGGGCCATATCACTGATCCGAAGCAGGGAGGAGTAGTGATCGGCAGCACTCTGCATGATCTCGTCCACCTCCCGGGAGACGATATCACCCTGGGCCAGGTTGCGGACGTCGTTCATAACCAGGTTGAGCCGCTCGGGGGGCAGCTCCCGAATCTCCGCCGGCAGGCCGTCCACCACCATCCCGGTCACCACCGAGCCTTCAAAGGAGACCCAGAGCACGAACAACAGCAGGGCTGGAATGCCACACCATAGGGCGGTATGGAGACCGTAGTAGGAGGGGAGTGAGTGGAGATCCCTGACCCGACCGCTCACCAGATTCAAGGAGCGCTTGCGGCCCATATAGTAGGCCAGGGCCATGATACCCAACAGAACAATGATCAGCGTAGACGAGTGCATGTCAGTTTCCAGGAAAAAAAGCGGCTGTCCCGGATAAGGGGGACAGCCGCTCCTTCAGCACATAAAGCGTGGACTAGAGTTTCAGAGAGGTCTTGGACTCAACGTCACTCTTGAAGGCCTTACGCTCTTCCGTCGGCATCGGGATCAGGCCCTTGTCGGCCAGATAACCGTCATCACCCCAGGCCTTGTCGCTGGTGAACTCAGTCAGATAGTTCTCGATACCGGGGATCTTGCCCATGTGCGCCTTCTTCACATAGAAGTAGAGCGGACGTGAAACGGGATAGCTACCGTCGGCGATCAGCTCGAAGGTAGGCGCGACGCCGTCAACCAGAGAACCCTGAACCTTGTCGGAGTTCTGATCCAGGAAGCTGTAACCGAAGACACCCAGGGCGCCCTTGTTTGCTTCCAGCTTCTGCACGATCAGGTTGTCGTTCTCGCCGGCCTCGATGTACTTGCCGTCTTCGCGCACGGTGTGGCAGACCGACTTATACATCTTCTTGTCTTTCTTCTTCATCGCCTTGATCCAGTCGATCTTCTTGCAGCCGCCCTCCATCGCCAGCTCGGCGAAGGCGTCACGGGTACCGGATGTGGGAGGAGGACCCAGGACTTCGATAGCCATATCGGGCAGGTCTTTGTTGACCTCTTTCCAGGTATTGTAAGGGTTGGCTACCAGCTTGCCGCTGCTGGGATCCTTGGGATCCGGAACCTCTTTGGCCAGCGCCAGGAAGATGTCCTTACGCGAGACAGAGAAGAGAGGGGCGGCCTTGGAGTTGGCCAGAGCGATACCGTCGTAACCCACCTTCACCTCGATGATGTCGTTGATACCGTTTTTCGCACAACGCTCAACCTCGGACTTTTTGATGCGACGCGAGGCATTGGTGATATCGGGATGCTCAACGCCGACGCCAGCGCAGAACAGCTTCAAACCACCGCCGGAACCAGTGGACTCAATCTTGGGGGTCTTGAACTTGGATGTCTTACCAAATTGCTCGGCGACCACGGTTGCAAAAGGGTAGACGGTAGAGGAACCGACCACACTGATGTAATCCCGTGCAGAGGCCATGCCGACGAAACCGGTCAATGAAAGTGCAACCGCTGCTGATATCAGCTTTTTCATGTTTCAATCTCTCCTTCGTAGAGAACCAATAAGTAAAAACTGGCGTGATGATGTATTCAGGCGCTAGAGGATAGGCCGTTAAGATGAATAGAAAATGAGATTAATATTACGGTTTTATTACAAAAACGACGGAGAGAGTAATGTCTTCCACAATAGCCCTTCAGCTATCCTGACCACGGGGAGAACTGGATACGACGATCTCTGTACCAGTAAGGGTTTCAGACTTTGTCCGAGAATCGATACCCGGCACCGCGTACAGTCTGTAACAGCGTATCCTTAGCGGTCGGTTCCAGGGCCTTGCGCAGACGCCGGATATGCACATCCACCGTACGCTCCTCGATGTAAACATTCGTGCCCCAGACCTGATCCAGCATCTGCCCCCGGGTGAACACCCTCTCCCGATGGGACATAAAGAAGTGCAACAGGCGAAACTCGGTGGGACCCAGTTCGACAGCCTCACCGTCAGAGGTGACCCTGTGGCTCACCGGATCGAGGGCAAGACCAGCGCACTCGAGCAGATCCCCGGCAAGCAGGGGCGACACACGTCGCAGAATAGAGCGGATCCTCGCCAACAGTTCCCTGGCGGAGAAGGGCTTGGTGACATAATCCTCGGCGCCGATATCCAGGCCGCGAACCTTGTCATTCTCTTCGCCTTTGGCGGTGAGCATGATAATCGGGATGGAAGCCGTCTCCCGATCCTTCTTCAACCTGCCAGCCAGTTCCAGGCCGCTCATGCCAGGCAACATCCAGTCGAGTAGAATCAGATCAGGCTTGGATTTGCGTATCTGATTGATGGCTTGGGTCGCATCTTCGACGAAATCTGCCTGAAACCCATCCTGCTCTAAAATAAACCGCAGCATCTCACCGACGGCAGGTTCATCATCAACAGCAAGTATTCTCGGGACTGTCATCGCTGTGTCCATAGTGTGTATGAAGGCAGCCATTAAACAGGAGATTTGTTACACAACGATGACAATCCCCAATTCCACAGGGATATTCATTTCAGGGGCCGCTGGGGCAGAACTGCCGCGCTGGCGGCTAAACCACTGCCTCGCTGACCACGGCCCCTGGTTGACCCACTGGCTGGTTACGGGTTGCGGCAGCGATCACCGCATCGAAGAGTTCGGGTTGTGGCCGCCAGAACATGATGCCGACACCGTCTGACTGGGTGTGGGTGACAATTCCCATGACCGTCCAATGCCGACCGCCATAAAAAAACTCCAGCTCGACCATCGCACCCGACAACATGGTCAGACTCCGGGTGTGAAGAAAAATCCCCTGCATGGAGCAGTTGGCTGCATTCGCTGGAAATACCTGCTGCTTGCGATAGCGAATATAGACTTCCCCTTGCATGGGGTAGCGTTTACTGTAGCGTCTCTCGACAGACATGATCTCTTTTTCCTTGGTATTCATAATTACCGGCAAGTGTAGAAACCGGGAATGACAACCGCATGACTGGGAAATGAACCATTTCTGACGGATTTTTAGACACCCCACTCCCCTGAACAGCCCGATTCCTGATATCCTTGCCGCCCTTGAAACCGGCAAATCCACAGACACGATGAAGAAGCAGATCGAGCAACTGGTTACAGCAGCACTGAAACAGCTGACCTTGGACGGGTTGATTCCCCCGGAGACGGGGACTCCGCCCAAGATTGAGCGCACCCGGGACAGCCAACATGGGGATTTCGCCACCAATATAGCGATGGTGCTGGCCAAGCCTGCGCGTACCAATCCCCGGGAACTGGCGCAGAAGATAGTCGACGCCCTGCCCGCGTCCGATCTGCTCGAACGCTGCGATATCGCCGGCCCAGGATTTATCAATTTCACCCTGACCGCGACCGCCTATCACAGCCTGATACCCACCATCATCAAACTGGGCCAGGGTTACGGGCGCAGTGACCTGGGTGAGGGTAAGCGCATCCAGGTGGAATTCGTCTCCGCCAACCCGACCGGCCCGCTTCACGTGGGACACGGCCGGGGAGCCGCCTACGGCTCGGTGGTGGCCGATCTGCTGCAGGCCGTCGGCTACGATGTGCATCGTGAATACTATGTCAACGATGCAGGCCGCCAGATGGATATCCTGGCAACATCGGTCTGGCTGCGCTACCTGGAGCTGTGTGACGAGAACCTGACCTTCCCCGCCAACGGATACCGGGGGGACTATGTGTGGGATATCGCCGCCACACTTCACCGTGACCATGGCGAGGCCTACAAGCATGACGTGGAAACGGTTTTTACCGGGGTTGCTGCAGATGAACCCGCCGGGGGCGACAAGGAGGCGCATATCGATGATCTGATCGAGCGCGCCAAGCAACTGTTGGGGGATAACCGCTACCGTTTTGTCTTCGAGTTGGCACTCAACACCATTCTCGACGACATCCGTGATGACCTGGGGCTGTTCGGTGTCAACTATGAGGAGTGGTATTCCGAGCGCAGTCTCACGCAGAGTGGCGCTGTCACCCGTGCCGTCAAGCGCCTGCGCAGCAGCGGTCACCTCTATGACAAGGATGGCGCAGTCTGGTTTCGCTCCACTGACTATGGGGATGAAAAGGATCGAGTAGTGATACGCGATAACGGTCAGACGACCTATTTCGCATCCGATATCGCCTATCACATGGATAAATTGGAACGCGGTTTCGAGCGGGTCATCGATGTCTGGGGCGCCGACCACCATGGCTATGTACCGCGGGTCAAGGCGGCCCTGCAGGCATTGGGTGACGACGCCTCCAAACTGGATGTGTTACTGGTGCAGTTCGCGATCCTCTATCGCAACGGTGAAAAGGTCCCCATGTCCACCCGCTCCGGTCAGTTCGTCACCCTGCGGGAGCTGCGCAAGGAGGTGGGCGCGGATGCGGCCCGCTTCTTCTATGTGATGCGCAAATGCGAACAACACATGGATTTCGATCTCGATCTGGCCAAGTCCCAGTCGAATGACAATCCTGTCTACTATGTGCAATATGCCCATGCCCGTATCTGCAGTGTATTTCAGCAGGCAAGCGAGCAATCGATTCCATTCGAAAGTGATCCTTCCGTGGTCGACTACGGCTTGTTGAACGAACCCCATGAGCAGGCATTGATCACCAGCCTCGCCAAATATCCGGAGATCGTTGAGGCAGCGGCGCTGCACGAAGAGCCTCACCAGCTGACCCACTATCTGCGTGAACTGGCCAACGATTTCCACACCTACTACAACGCCCACAAATTCCTGATCTCAGACACTGCCCTGCGGGACTCCCGGTTACAGCTGATCCTGGCAACCCGACAGGTTGTACGCAACGGTTTGAATCTGCTTGGCGTCTCTGCACCGGAAAAGATGTGACATCATGGCTGACTACAAGCACCGCGCTCAGAAAAAAAAGAACAAACGCCAAAGCAGTGGAAACTGCCTGATCTACCTGTTCGGCGGTATTGTCATCGGCGCCTTCCTGACGGGGCTGGCCTGGTTGAGACTCGGACCCGGCCTCTCCAGCAACACGGTGCCAGGCGTCCCCAAACCCCGGCCAGACGCCATCAAGCAGGAGCAGTCGAACGCACCTAAACCCACCTTTGAGTTTTACACCATCCTGCCCGAAATGGAGGTGGTGATACCGGATGAAGAGATTGTCACTCCGGAGGGTGTCAGTGATAGAAAGATACCCAAGGAGGCCGCCACCCCAAGCAAAAGGGAGTCAGGCAGTTATATCCTGCAGATGGGCTCATTCAGGAAGCATCAGGATGCGGACCGACGCAAGGCAAAGCTCGCATTGATCGGGATAGAGGCGGAGATCCAGAAGGTAAGCATCAACAACCGGGACACCTATCATCGTGTCCGCAGCGGCCCCTATCGGAGCCAGTCCCGCTTGAATGCTGTCAGGCGCCTCGCCAAGGACAACAATATCAACAGCCTGGTCATCAAGCTGAAAAAGTAGCCTGTCCCGATTAGAGGGGGATGGGACCACATGGGAAAGCTGGCAGAAGCCTCAGCGGCTCAATGCCTGTTCAGGCGTTCGATCCAGACATAGAGTTCCATGGCAGCCGGATCACAACGGGTGCAACTGGTGCCGCAATTGGCCTCAACCTTGCGTTGTTCGACCCTGCCCTTACGTACCCACTGTTGCAGCATACCCCTCACCGCATCGGGATCCGCATCCACATGCAATGCGATATCGGCCAGGGTCGCCTGGCCGCGTTTGGATAGATAGTCCCTGATCGTGGTCAGCATCATTGCAGGTTCAGGCCCCCACCTCGGAAATCAACTGTTGCGAGCGTAGCGACCAGTATCTCAAGCCACCGATAATCGCCACCAGCAATACCAGCAGACCGATGATCCAAACAAATGCGCTTTGCGGATGATCGGCATAGGTCGCCAACTGATAGAAGAGACTTGCACTGATGAAGGCGATGCCGGTGGACCAGGCGACCACGAAGGCCGCCCAGCGTGGGCCTGCCTCACGCCGGATGGCACCGATAGTGGCCACACAGGGGGAGTAGAGCAATATGAACAGCAGATAGGCAAAGGCCCCGGCCTGACCATCGAAACGTGCGGCCATGGCGCCGAAGACCCCGACATTGACCTCCTGCTCCTCTGCTGCTGCGGCAGCGCTGCTGATGTCACCCACATCCATGGCCAGGGGATCGGTGAGAAGATCCTTCACCCCGAGGAGATTTTCCGGCACAGTCACCAGGGCACTGGAGACCGCCTGCCAGAAATCGAAGGGCTGATCATCGGCTGAGATACCTGCCTCCTCGTTGGCGAGATGGGTATAGAGGGCATCGAGGGTGCCCACTACCGTCTCCTTGGCCAGAATACCGGTGAAGACACCCACCGTGGCAGGCCAGTTGTCCTCATCTATGCCCATCGGGCCCAGCACAGGTGTTATCGCTTTACTGATGCTGCTGAGCACCGAGTGCTCGGTATCTTCATTGCCGAAGCTGCCATCGGTACCGATCGAATTCAAGGTATTGATCACCAGCACCATCAATACGATCACCTTCCCCGCCTCCTTGATGAACAGCTTGACCCTGTCCCAGGTACGCAACATGACCCCCCTGATGGTAGGCATATGGTAGTGGGGCAGCTCCATCATGAATCCCGCGCTCTCACCGGAGAGCAGGGTCTTCTTCATGATCATCCCAGTGAGAATCGCCACCACGATGCCGATGAGATAGAGGCCGAAGACCAGGTTCTGCCCATTCGCCGGAAAGAAGGCGGCGGCAAACAGCACATACACCGGCAACCGGGCACCACAGGACATGAAGGGATTCATCAGGATGGTCAGTTTTCGTTCTCTCTCACTCTCCAGGGTACGGGTCGCCATCACCGCCGGCACGTTACAACCAAAGCCGACGATCATCGGCACGAACGCCTTGCCCGGTAGTCCTATGGAACGCATGAAGCGATCCATGACAAAGGCGGCCCTGGCCATATAGCCGGAGTCCTCCACCACCGAGAGGAAAAGATAGAGGGCAGTGATGATGGGTATGAAGGTGGCCACCACCTGAATACCGCCGCCGGCACCGTCGGCCAGCAGCACGATCAACCAGTCCGCAACCCCCAGTGATCCCAACACCTGGCCGAAACCGTCGACGAAGATGGCGCCTGCGATACCGTCGAAGAGATCGATGAAGGCGCCACCGATATTGATCGCGAACATGAACATCAGGTACATCACGGCGAGGAACACCGGTATCCCGAAGAGGCGGCTCAATACCACCTTGTCGATACGATCACTCATGGTCTTCTCAACCCGGCCAGGCAGTTGGGTCACATTCTGGGAGATGGCATGGGCATGGCCGTAACGGGTATCCGCAATATGGATATCCGGGTCCTCGTCAACACGATCCTCGATCACCTCCTGCCACTGGTGGACCCGGGTCTGCAATGCCTCTTCCGCATAATCGAGAGCAAAGCGGTCACCCTCCAGCATCTTCAGCAGCAGCCAGCGCCGTTGCAAGTGGCTCTTTTGCCCGGCCTGGCGAAGCTCAGGCTCCATGGCCGTGATCGCCTGTTCCACCACTTCATCCTGGGCCAGGGCGAATCCGCCGCTCACTTCACCGGCGGCCAGATCCTGAATCGCGGCCTTCAGCTTGGTAACACCTTCGCCACTCACTGCTACTATGGGTACCACGGGACACCCCAGGTCCTGACTGAGACGTTGGATATCGATATCGATACCGCGCTTGCGTGCCACATCCATCATGTTCAGGGCCAGCAGCAGCGGCACCCCCATCTCCAGCATCTGAACGGAGAAATAGAGATTCCGCTCCAGATTGGAGGCATCCACGATGTTGACAATGAGATCCGCATCCCCGGAGAGGAGATAGTCCCGGGTCACCTTCTCATCCAGGGAGGTGGCATCCAGGGAGTAGATCCCGGGCAGGTCGACCACACTCACCTCGGTGCTGTCGATGCTGAAGCGCCCCTCCTTCCTGTCTACCGTCACCCCCGGCCAGTTCCCGGTACGCTGACGAATCCCGGTGAGGCTATTGAACAGGGCGGTCTTACCGCAATTGGGATTGCCCGCCAGGGCGATGGTCAGGGGATGCTGTGAGGGTGCAGACTCCGGAGAGCTCTCTTCATGACAGGCCACGACTACACCTAGGCCCGCTTGTTTGCTTCTTCAAGATCGAGTGGCAGCATCAACAACTTCTCGGCGACCCCCGCCCCGAGCGCCACCCTGGCGCCCTGGTTGGCCACCACCACGCCGGCACCGCGTCGTTGTATCAACTCGATTTCAGAGCCCATTCTCAATCCTAAACTCAGTAGTCTGTGGACCAGATGCCTGCCACCCATGATGCGCTTGATCCTGGCACGACGTCCCACCGGCAGCCTGGCCAGGGAGATCAATTCCTCTGTAATGGTGCTGTCGGAGGCCACAAACGATCCACAAACCTTTAAATGTTAATGATTCTCATTAAAGCAGGGAATCGGCCTGCTTGCAATCGGCAAACCAGAGTATATCCCAATTAACTAATATGCTTCCTGCACAGCAGGTCGATCCGGTGCGGCTTGAGAAACTCCGCACCCCGGGGGCCCAGATGTTCCATGAATGCCGCCCTGATCTTGGCATAGCGCTGCGGGTCGATCTGCAGCTTGGTATGGGTGACTTTCAGAAAACGGGATTCAAACACCTCCCAGGAGTCATATCTGCCGGGCACATTCAGGAAATGCTGACCCAGCAGGTCCATATCATCCCTCTCGGACAAAGACCGAATCGCCTTGAAGGCGATCTCTCTGACCCGTTTCTCGTCATGCACCAGGCTCATCAATGCATTGAATTCACCCGCATAGACAGGCTCTGAAAAATAGGCCCTACCGCCAGGTTTGAGCACCCTGGCAACCTCACTCATCGCATCGGGCATGACCGACTCGGGTACATGGTGGAGTGATTTCAGCATCATCACCACATCCACACTCTGATCAGGTTCACTGATCGATTGCGCCCCTTCCAGGCGAAAGCTGACATTGGTCACCGGGTCGTGCAGATTCTTCTCATGCTGAACAGCATCGACCTCAGTGGCAATAAAATGACAATCGGGATGTGCCTGTGCCAATTGACGGGTAATCCAGGCACTGCCGCAGCCTAACTCCAGGACCTTCGAGCCACTGAAGCTCAGCAGCTGTTGCATGAGTTCGATTTCTGTACCCGTTCGGTAGGCCGCCTGATTATCCAGAACCATTCGATTTGCTGACATACCGCTACTGCTCAAGTATATTAACCGACTATTACAAAGTGCCCATCCAGAGACAACCACAACCTGCGTAGACGCCAGTGAGTCATCCCTCGCCGGCGATAGGGACAGCACATAAGCCCGATCTACTCAGGGATGCGAATTCAGGACGTCGACCAACAATCACCCTCAGGTGTAGGCCAGCATATCACCTGACGGTGGCGGATGGACACCCAAGGTTCACATCAATAAACGCTAAACGACAGGTATCCCAATCGTGCCCTTTGCAGGGATTATCAACTGGTTAGACCGACTGCGTCTGCAACTCTCGCGTCACGATGCGCTGGTGATTCTATCCGTTTTAGGATTGATCTGCGGCTTCGTTACGGGGATTGTCATCATACTCTTCCGCCTCCTGGTCGAATCGACCCAGGCCAGCTTTCTGCCCGGCGGGGAGGTGGAGAATTATGAAGCCCTGCACCCCTTGATACGCGTTGTATTGCCCATCCTCGGCGGTCTGCTGCTCGGATTTATCTTTCTTCGTTTTGCCAAGGGCCTGCATGTACTGGGTATTCCAAGGGTGATGGAACGTCTGATCTACCACCAGGGCCATATCTCCCTGCGTGGTTTTATGCTGCAGTTTTTCGGCGCCGCCATCGCCATCATCAGCGGTCACTCGGTCGGTCGGGAAGGCCCCCATGTGTTTCTCGGTGCCGCCAGCGGCTCCCTGCTGGGACAATACCTATCACTGCCCAATAACAGCATTCGCACCCTGGTCGGTTGCGGTACCGCGGCCGGCATCTCCGCCTCCTTCGATACCCCACTGGCAGGAGTCATCTTTGCATTGGAAGTGGTGATGATGGAGTACACCCTGGTCAGCTTCATTCCGATCATGCTCGCCGCTGTCAGCGCCAACAGTCTCTCGCTGATCATTTTCGATGGTGAACGGGTATTCGATACCGCAATCATTGAATTGGGCTCCCTGCATGAGCTGATTTTCATCCTGCTGCTTGGCCTGGCGGCCGGTGTGGCCTCGGCGGCCTATGTCAGCCTGATCCAGTTGATCTCAGACAAGACCCAGAACATGACATTTTGGATGCGTAACGCCGCTGCCGGCGTGTTGATCGGCCTGATTGCCCTTGCGGTTCCCCAGGTGATGGGGATCGGTTATGACACGGTCAACCAGATCCTGCTCGGTGAGCTGGGGTATTACCTGATACTGACCCTGGTTGTGATGAAAATTGTGGCAACCGCGGTCAGTATAGGTTTGGGTATACCCGGCGGCACCATCGGACCCGCCCTTTTTATTGGCGCCGCGGTTGGCGGTGTTATCGCTCCCCTGCCCGGTATGATATTTGAGGGCCAGGTATCCGACCCCGGAGTCTATGCATTGATCGGTATGGGGGCGGTGATGGGGGCCGCCCTGCAGGCGCCCCTGGCCGCATTGACCGCCATCATCGAACTGACCCACAATCCTGAGATCATCATGCCGGGGATGCTTGCCATCGTCATCGCCAGCCTGGTCAACAGCGAGCTGTTCGGTAAATCATCGATGTTTCACACCCTGCTGGAAGCCACGGGCCTCAACTACCATACCGATCCGGTGATGCAATCCTTGCGCCGTATCGGTGCGGCAAGCTTTATGAACCGAAACCTTGCCCAGGTACAACCTCAATTACATCGTGATGCGGCAAGACTGCTGCTCGATAAGAATCCTGAGTGGATAGTGATCAAGGGGGAACAGGATCAGATGGCACTGATGCCGGCAGTGGATCTGCTGCGCATCCTGGAACAGCGAGGGGAGGAGGAGTTCGACCTGCTTTCACTGCCGGCCACCCGCTATGAACTGGCCCCGCTACGCATGCAGGCAACCCTACAGGAGGCGCTGGAATTATTGGACAACAGCCAGGCGGATGCACTCTATATCGAGTGGTACGATGAGGACCACTACTGGCGCATCCAAGGTATACTCACCCGTCCTATGATCGAATCGGCCTATCACTTTTAGTGATGCCCTCATCATTGGAAAAATAGCAACATTAAACGACCAAAAAGCATAAAATATCAGATTGGCAATGCAGCTTTGCAAGAAGGGGGCAATATGAGCGAAGACAACAAAAACCCTGAAACGATCTTAATCGATGAACAGCCTGTCAGGCTCGACGAACTGTTGAGCGACTACGAGCGCGTCAAACAGCAGATTGCGCAAGAGAAAAAAGACGACAAAAAGGCGATTCGACGATACAAAAGGGAGGAGGAGCTAAAGCCCTACCAGGCTGAGCTGATTCGTCTGCAGCAGTACCTGGAGAAGACCGGGACCCGCATGATCATCCTCTTCGAAGGGCGCGATGCCGCGGGCAAGGGCGGCACCATACGTCGGGTTACCCGCTATATGAACGAGAAGCATTATCGGGTGGTTGCCCTGGGCAAACCCACCGATGAACAGAAGACCCAGTGGTTTTTTCAGAAGTATGTCGCACAATTTCCGCGCGGTGGTGAAATAGTGCTGTTCGATCGCAGCTGGTACAACCGTGCAGTGGTCGAACCGATCTTCGGATTCTGTTCCAAGGAGGAGTATAACGACTTCATTACCGGCTGTCCGGGATTCGAGAAAGACCTGGTTCGACAGGGCACCATTCTGGTTAAGCTCTACTTCTCAGTCACCAAGGAGGAGCAGGCAAGACGCTTCGCGCGACGCAAGACGGATGCCCTGCGTCAGTGGAAGCTCTCTGAGATCGACGTTCAGGCCCAGGACCGGTGGGACGACTTCACCAATCAGAAATATGAGATGCTGAAGAACACAAACACCACCCATGCGCCCTGGACCATCATCCGCTCAAACGACAAACACCTGGCCCGCTTGAACGCCATGAAGGTGATCCTCAACTCGGTGCCCTATGATCGTCTCAATCACGATCTCGATTTCGTGCCCGATCACGAGATAGTGATCTCCGGCTCCCGGGAGCTGGAACTGATGGAGGCACAACGCCTGCAGCGGGGCAAGTTCGATCACTGACCGGGCTCAAAACGGGCGGCCTGTGTCGCCCGTTTCAATTGATAACAGGCGCGGACAGATCCCATGCCGACAACAACCGAGCTGATCCTGCTTGCCCTGGTCTGGTTGGTCTATTTCCTGATTCACTCCCTGCTTGCGTCATTGTGGGTAAAAAGGATGCTCGCGCAAAACCTGCCAGCAGTCATGCCCTGGTACCGACTGCTCTTCAATCTGCTGGCTCTGCTACTGATCCTACCGCCCCTCGCCATGCTCTGGTTCTACCGCTCCGATCCTCTGTGGCAGTGGCAGGGGGCCATGGCATGGCTGGCATACGCATTGATGATCCTCGCCGTCGCCGGCTTCATCTGGTCGATGCGCTACTACGACAGCAAAGCCTTTCTCGGCATCCTGCAACTGCGACGCCGGCAACAGGATATTGAAGACCAGGAGCAGCTGCATATCTCCCCGCTGCACCGCTTCGTACGCCATCCCTGGTACAGCCTCGGGCTGGTCCTGATATGGACTCAGGAGATGGATCCAGCGCGCCTGATATCGGCCCTTATCATTACAGCCTACCTGGTCTTGGGATCGCGCCTGGAGGAGACCAAGCTGCTGCTGTTGCATGGGGATCTCTATCGCTATTACCAGCAACGTGTACCGGGACTCATACCGCGTCCCTGGCGTTTTCTGACGCGAAAGCAAGCCGAACGCTTGCTGGCCGGAAAGGAACTTTAAGCCAAAAGAGCTGGCGTGAAGGGTTCACCCCGCGCCATCACCGCCGTCAGGGTCAAACGCCGCTGACCTGACGTGCGGTGAGGCCAGACACCCTACTGGTTAGGGTCCCAAAAGTTTTGTGGTGGGTAAGGTACCGGCCCTGGCCCATAACCATAGCCTTGGCCATACCCAGGGGTCATTCTCGGTGCAGAATCACCCTGACGCATGGCACAACCCTGATGGCCCATGCCACAACCCTGTCCCATTCCACCGCTGTGCCGCATGCCCATATGGCGCCGGTGCATGGCATGACAAGCCGCACGCTCTTCGTCGCTCATTCCCTCGATCACCTTCTGATGCTTGGCCCACTCTTCTTGCATCGCCTTTTGTCGGGCTACCCAGGGTGGGGTTTCAGGCATCTCCATACCCATCTCCTCGGCGCGGGCACGCATCTCCTCATGGCGCTGCTGGCGAAAGGCCTCCCGCTCCTCTTCAGACATGGCCATCATCTTTTTACGATGGGCCATGCGCTCTTCCATGCTCGGGCGCATCATCTGCCCCATCTCCGAACGCCAGGGGGGGCGCTCCGGCAGCATCACACCTGCCTCTTCGGCCCGTTCTCTCAAGGCTTGATACTGCTCCTCACGGGCCTTCCAGTGTTCTCTCATAGCATCTCTCGAGAGGGACTCTGCATCAGAGGCCTCACTAGCCATTGCGGCAGTTTCGGCCTCCCCTGTCCCGGTTTCCGCTGCTGGTGATTCTGGGGACTCGGTGGATACCTCGGCCTCAACGGCTGCCGTTTGCATAGCAACATCCTGGGTGCTGGCTGTTTCCTCCCCTGGGGATGCTGTTTCCTGGCCTTGGCTCTCCCCCTCTTCCGCCCACAGCCCAGGACTGAGCGATAACAGTAACGCGAAGGTCAGGGCTAGTGCTTTGTTGTTGTACATAGGTGCTCTCCTCCAGTGATCCTGACTAAGACACTGATTTATTGTTGGAACGGTGGTTGAATCAAAAAACTCTGCTTAGGGCCTGTTAACACTAATCCAATGCGCCCTGAAGGAAGTGCCCTTGGGGTGCACTCTGCTGGGACTGTTTTTGCGCCCAGCAAGGCAGAATGAGCGTGGTGTAGCCCGGCTACATGAGCGAATGATAACGCCGCTGGGCGCAAAAACAGCCCCAGCCCTTCGGGTTGCGCCCCGCAGGAAGTGCCCTTGGGGTGCGCCTGAAAAAGCGCCACTCAGCGTTGCTCGTCGTTCATTTGGAGTGACCAAACTTCTCTCCTCGCGCCTTGATTGGCGCTTTTTCAGGCACAACAGTGTGCATTGGATTAGTGTTAACAGGCCCTAATTCTTGCTTCCTCAAATCTCTGACAGGCCTACTTTTCAGCTGTGGCGGGGGCCTGCTCACTATTCTTGTTCTTGGCCTTGAGAGATGCAACCTTTTGCGCCAGTTCCGCCAGCAGACCCTCCATGCCCTTGCTCTTTACCAGATTCCGGAAAGAGGTGCGATAGTTGCTCACCAGACTCACCCCGTCCACCGCAACATCATAGGCGTACCAGTCATCATTGCGAAACCTCATCTTGTAGCTGACCGCAAGCTCCTTGTTTGCGGCCACGATGAAGGTCTGCACATTTGCCAACTTGCCTTTGGTGCGCTCCCTGCCCATACGTACTGACTGATCGCTATAGGTGTCAATGGCTGAGAAGTAGGTCTGCTCCAACAGCTCCCGAAACAGGGTGATGAACTGCTCACGCTGAGGTTGCGAGGCCTTGCGCCAATTGGCTGCCAGGATGACCTGGGACATGGATTCATAATCGAAACGCTTGCGTACGATCTCTTTCACCTGGTCGCGACGATCCTGCCTGCCCAAGGAGGAATCCTTCAGCACCTTCAACACCTGGTTTACAGTCTCTTCGATCCGCTCTGAAGGTGTGACCTTGGCTGCGGCGGAGAGACTGAAGGTAAAAAGAAATATAAGAAGAAGTGTGGCTGATAGTCTGATCATGGTTCCCTATTCCCCTAATTCCAACCTGTTATTGTGACAATACAAACACAGAAAGGTGCTTATGTTAATTTAATGACGGGCTATACAAAAACTCAATTAATAATATATAAGTTATTGAATATAAAGTATTTTAATCACGAATACCTTGTTTGCAACATGCATTCTAACCCAGGGGCGGCCAGCTCAGGCCATATAACCCTACAGGTTTACAATTCACACTGTTAACTAATCGGTCGAGTCAACCGCTATGGAGGGGTCTATCTTGCTGGAAATGAGCAGCAGATCCCCACCGGACCTGAAATAGTTATCCACATCCCAACAGATACCCACCCGTTTGCCTGAACCTTCACATTCACCGGGGACGTAGTGACTGTAGTCAAGCACTCTTCTCTCCCCTCCAGCGGGCAGTTGAAGCCGATAGGTGATGCGTATTTCATCCCGGTTGTCGTGGTCAAATAACTGGGCCACGTGTTTCCTGTCCTGCTCATGGACCAGATTCAGGATTGACGCCGGAACTGGTGTAAATTCCCCTCTCTCCTGTCCTGCCATGAGATACATCTCATCATCCCATTGGCAGTTCTCATCGGTCGGATCCCAACTCCACGCGCATGAGGGCAGCACCTCACTCAGAAAGTCCACCTGCTGACGTAAAGACTTGGCACGATAACGATAGCGCTTGGTCTTGTGTTTCAGACTCATCAACTTCTGTTTCAGCAGATTCTCTCTACGACGCAGGCGCTTGATGGATCGCTTTGTCTTACTCCGATGATGAGCCAATGCCTTTTGTGAATGCCGCCTCACCACCCAAGCCAGCAGCAGGCTCCATAGCAACAGAAACAGCCCCCATGAAATGTGGGTGACAACATCGCCTCCCTGCTTCACTGGAGATTCAACATCCTGCCAGTGATACCAGATATCATGCATATCCTCTCTACTGAGCCTGTCCAGGCCTTTTTGCAGCAGACTCTGCAGCACCGGTTCCGTGTAAAGGGTCGCTACCGCTACGTCCACCGTCATATCAAGCCGCATCATCTCTTTCATTCCAGCATAATTCTCCGTGGTTGAGAGCAGATGGTTAACGCTTGCGGCATCGCCAAGGTAGGCCTGGGCCCGGTCAGCGATAACCGCTTGCAGTGCCTGACCCAGATCGTTGAAGGCCATGACGTTCAGGGAGGGCAGGAGGTGGGGTATCCCCTCTTCCCAGATACTTCCGGTGACAACCGATATCTCTAGGCCGTCCAGCGCGGTCAGCTCTTTATCGGCAATCCTGTCGGTGGTGAAGAGGGCCGCGGGAAGGTTCAGATAGGGACGGGTGAAGTGGAGGTCTGGGGGGGAGAGGTGGGTCTGAACAGCCGCACCGATCATATCCACAACACCCTCACGCAAAGCCAGCAGCAACGCCTCCTGATCCGGGAAATGTTGTATCTGCAGCTGCAGACCCAGTTTATCGGCCAGCGCCCTCAGGTAATCGGGTACCAAACCCTTGGATTGGGACCTTTCAACATAGAGGATAGGGGGGGTCATCGGAACCACACCCGCCCTTAGATACTGATGATCTGCCAGCCATCCCTTTTCAGCGGGATTGTAACGTGAGACCTGTGCCACTCCCTGGGAGCAGATTGCAAAACCCAGTAGACAGAGGCCAATAAATCGATACCACACCCTTGCGATTCTCCGATCTGTCTGCCTTTAGGGCCTGTTAACACTAATCCAATGCACTCTGCTGGGACTGTTTTTGCGCCCAGCAAGGCAGAATGAGCGTGGTGTAGCCCGGCTACATGAGCGAATGATAACGCCGCTGGGCGCAAAAACAGCCCCAGCCCTTCGGGTTGCGCCTGAAAAAGCGCCACTCAGCGTTGCTCGTCGTTCATTTGGAGTGACCAAACTTCTCTCCTCGCGCCTTGATTGGCGCTTTTTCAGGCACAACAGTGTGCATTGGATTAGTGTTAACAGGCCCTAATTCAATATATATACCTGAAACCGTTATCATGCCATGATTTTGTATCAGTTGGGATTGAGGTGGGATTTTTGCGACATAACACAGATCTACGTCCTTGGCGGATCAGACTGGCAGCCGACATCATCCACAGGGGTGGTCTGGTGGCCTATCCCACTGAAGCGGTGTATGGGCTGGGGTGCCATCCCCTGGATCGTGATGCGGTGTCCAGGTTGCTGGTGCTGAAGCAGAGGCCCATGGCTAAGGGACTGATCCTGATCGCCGACAAGATAGAATCCCTCTACCCCTATATCGGCAGCCTGTCAGAAGAGATCATGCAACCGGTTCGCGAGAGCTGGCCCGGCCCCGCAACCTGGATCATCCCGGCGACACGCAATGTACCCTACTGGTTGACTGGGGAGCACAGCACCCTGGCAGTGCGGGTTACCGACCACCCCATCGCAGCGGCGCTATGTGGTGCAGCGGGGACCCCCCTGGTCTCGACCAGTGCCAATATCAGCAGGCATCCGCCAGCCCGCAACCCCCTTGAGGTTCACTTACGCTGTGGCAATGGGATTGATCTGATCCTGCATGGCAAGACCGGCGGCCTGGAGCGTCCAACACCCATCCGTGAAGCAGTGAGTGGCAGGGTGATTCGGGGATGAAAAAAAGCCCACCCGGGGAGGGGTGGGCCTAAAGCGCTATATTTCAGCGCCGGAGGAGGATCGAAACCATTAATACCAATTACCCTTTATTACGGCGCGAGATGAGAAAACTTGAGGGATTTTTCACACTTTCAAGCCAGTCGGACCGAAAGCTTGTAACTTATTGAAAAACAATATA
Organism: Candidatus Thiodiazotropha sp. CDECU1; assembly: GCF_963455295.1. Classification (NCBI taxonomy): domain Bacteria; kingdom Pseudomonadati; phylum Pseudomonadota; class Gammaproteobacteria; order Chromatiales; family Sedimenticolaceae; genus Candidatus Thiodiazotropha; species Candidatus Thiodiazotropha sp. CDECU1. The sequence continues at coordinate 158,485 of NZ_OY734020.1, read as the reverse complement.
ATTACTTGATTGGTAAAATGATTGTAACCACTCCGTGGGTGTCAAGTTGTGAATTAAATTCAGCCTCTGGACTATGGCTTTCAGCCCTCGTGCGCACCAGCCAGGTAGTCCCCCAGATGCTCCTCGATCCACTCCCTCAGCCAATGGCTGGCCCTGGATCCATGAAAGCGCCCTATTTCATCACCATCGACAAACAGAATCACGGTGGGAAATCCACGCAGGCGATAGTGCCCGGCCAAGCGCATATTGTCGTCAACCTCGACCTTGGCCAGCACGACCAGCCCCTCCAGCTCTTTTACTACCCTCTCCAACGCCGGCGCCAGGGAGAGACAGGGAGCGCACCACTCAGCCCAGAAATCCACCACCACCGGCTGCTGCCGCGAAGCCTTCAGGACTTTCTCCTCATAGGTCGCCTCCGTGACATCGTAGATATAGGGCGAAAGCTGCTTTTTCTGGCTCATAACTCGCACGCTGACTGATTGGTGAGTGGTTCAGGGCGTGCATGATAGGTTATCTTAGGGGTTTGGCCCAAACCGAAAGAGAATTTGTGATGTCCAGCAACAACACTCGATCACCTTTTCCCACCACACGCATGCGGCGCATGCGGCGTGACGACTTCTCCCGTCGAATGATGCGGGAGACCCATCTAAGCCCCGCGGACTTTATCTATCCGGTATTCGTTCTGGAGGGGGAGGGGGCCCGGGAGGCGGTCCCCTCCATGCCCGGGGTGGAACGCATGAGCATCGACCTGTTGCTGGCAGAGGCGAAACAGATCGCTGGACTGGGCATCCCGGCGATGGCGCTATTTCCGGTTACCCCCCTATCCGTCAAGAGTGAAGATGCACGGGAGGCCTATAACCCTCAAGGGCTGGCGCAACGGGCTGTACGGGCTATCAAACAGGCGGTGCCGGACCTGGGCGTGATTACCGATGTCGCCCTCGATCCCTTTACCACCCATGGGCAGGACGGTCTGATCGACGCCAGTGGCTATGTGATGAACGATGAAACCAAAGAGGTCCTGGTCAAGCAAGCCCTATCCCACGCTGAGGCCGGCGCCGATATAGTCGCTCCCTCGGATATGATGGATGGGCGTATCGGTGCGATTCGGGATGAACTGGAGACGGGTGGCTACATCCATACCCGCATCCTCGCCTATGCCGCCAAGTATGCCTCCAGCTTCTATGGCCCCTTCCGCGACGCCGTCGGCTCAGCCGCCAATCTTGGCGGGGGCAACAAGTACAGCTATCAGATGGACCCGGCCAACAGCGACGAGGCCCTGCATGAGGTGGCCCTGGATCTGCAGGAGGGTGCCGACATGGTGATGGTAAAACCCGGCATGCCCTATCTGGATATCGTCAGACGCGTCAAAGAGACCTTCCAGGTCCCCACATTCGCATACCAGGTGAGTGGCGAATACGCGATGCTGAAGGCTGCATCGCAGCATGGATGGCTGGATGAACAGGCGGTGGTGATGGAGTCACTATTGTGTATAAAACGCGCCGGTTGCGACGGCATCCTCACCTATTTCGCCAAGCAGGCGGCGGAGTGGATGCAATGAGTTTTGGGCTCGTCTTCTGTAGAGCTGATCATTCAACAGAACAAGTACCGTCGGGTCGTCATGGATAAATACGCAGTAATCGGTAATCCCATCGAACACAGCAAATCACCCGAGATTCACAGGGCATTCGCCGAACAGACCGGCGAGCCTGTGGAATATGGCCGCATCCTGGGAAATATGGATGATTTTCCGGCTGATGTACGGCGTTTTGTCGCCGAGGGAGGCCTGGGTCTCAATGTCACCGTCCCTTTCAAGGAGGAAGCATGGCGCCTGGCGGATGAACTGAGTCCGAGGGCGCATACAGCCGGCGCGGTCAATACCTTGAGTCTGCTGGAGAACAATCAAATCCAGGGAGACAACACGGATGGCGCCGGGTTGGTGAGGGACCTGACCGTCAACCATGGCTTCCGCCTGGAAGGAAAACGGCTACTGATGCTGGGTGCAGGTGGCGCCGTACGAGGTGTAATCCGACCTCTGCTGGAGCAGCGACCAAAGCGGATAATCGTCGCCAACCGGACCGCCAGCAAGGCCTATTCTCTGGCTAACGGTGCTGCCGCCTATGGCCAAGTGGCCGGCTGCGGTCTCGACGAATTGGAGGGTATGCAGTTCGACCTGATCATTAACGGTACGGCTGCCGGACTTGCCGGGGAGGTGCCGTTGATTCCCGACACCGTACTGGCCAAGGGCGGCTGGTGCTATGACATGCTCTACGGCAATCAGGCCACCGCCTTCCAGGCATGGGGTTATCAACAGCGCGCGGCGCGTTCCCTGGATGGGCTTGGGATGCTGGTTGAGCAGGCGGCGGAGTCATTTCGTCTATGGCGGGGAATTCTGCCCGAAACAGCGCCGGTCATCGCCATGCTACGTCACTGATGTTATGCCTGATTCCGATGGCGTTTGGCCAATTTCACATAGTGTCCCGCGTTATATGCCATGATCTCCAGCTCCTGATCACTCAGCGGACGCACCCGCCTTGCGGGTTGCCCCAACCAGAGGTAGCCGCCATCCAGACGCTTTCCCTGGGGAACCAAAGCACCAGCACCCAACATCGTCTGCGGCTCTATCACCGCCCCATCAAGAATTATCGCCCCCATGCCGATAAAGCAATTGTCTGCGACCTCACAGCCGTGTAAAAGCACTTTGTGGCCAACCGTGACGCCCTCGCCGATGATCAATGGGCTGCCACCGGGCTGATAAAAACTGTCGTGGGAGACATGCAGCACTGAGCCATCCTGGATATTGCTCCTGGCGCCGATGCGGATCCGATTCACGTCACCGCGGATTGCGCATAGGGGCCAGACCGAGGCCTGAGATGCGATTGACACATCACCGATAACAACGGCACTGTCATCCACATAGGCATCTGCAGCGATGTTCGGATAAGCGGCTTCAAACTGACGTGGTTTTGGCATACAAGATTGAGGATTCTGATCTCATGGAAATTGTTAGCTTCGTCCTGATAGGGACAACCATCGCTATCCTGATCTATGGCGTGCTTATTTACAACAACCTGGTGCGCTTGAAACACGATGTCTCAAAGGCGTGGTCGAACATCGATGTTCTGTTGAAACAGCGCCACGATGAACTGCCGAAACTGGTGGAGACCTGTAAACAATACATGAAATTCGAGCAGGAAACCCTGGAGAAGGTGATGCTGGCGCGAAGCGCGGTCAATAACGCCTTGCGGCAAGGTGATGTGGCTGCAGTGGGTGCCGCAGAAAGCCAGATGCGTCTGGGTCTCGGCAACCTGTTCGCAGTGGCGGAAAACTACCCGGACCTGAAGGCCAATGAAACCTTTCTACACCTGCAGTCGAGAATAACCGGGCTTGAAAACAGCATCGCGGACCGACGCGAGTTCTACAACGACAGCGCGAATATCAACAACGTCCGCATCGAGCAGTTTCCCGACCTGATCCTGGCAAAACAGTTCGGCTTCAAAGCGGCGCAGCTGCTGGAATTCGATGAGACAGAATTGGCAGACGTCGATATGGGCGAAATGTTCAGCTAGGGTACAATGATAGGAAGTCTTGCCAATATCGGCGACGGCTATTTCTGGTCCTGGACCCTGCTGCTGACAGTGTTGACCCTGATCGCGCTCTACTTCACCTTCCGCAATCTCCACCGAGCCCGGTTGATCGAGGATACACCCACCTCCCTGATTCGATCGGCCCCCCAGGGTTATGTGGAACTGGTCGGCGAGGCGGCAATGATGGCCGGTGAGCCGGTGCTGGCCCCTCTCAGCGGCATGCCCTGTTGCTGGTGGCGTTACAAGATCGAAAAAAAGGGTGATAAGGGGTGGCGCGGGGTTCGCTCCGGCAAGAGCGACAGCCTGTTCCTGCTCAAGGATGCAACCGGAGAGTGTATCCTCGATCCCGAGGGGGCGAATATCAGCCCGAGTGAGAAGAGTATCTGGTATGGACCCAATGAGACACCCTCGGCCGGTCCCGATCGTGGCACTGGCACCACCCACCAGAAAGTCGAGCGTTTCGGCGTACGCATCTCCACCAACAATACTTTTGGTGGCGACTATCGCTATATCGAAGAGACCATCGTCCCGGGGGACCCGCTGTACGCCATCGGACGCTTCAGCTCGATTGGTGAACTAGATCGCAAGGCCATGCGTGACGACATGATCAAAGGCCGGCTGCGCCAATGGAAAGCGGATCATGCAACCCTGCTGGAACGATTCGACAGGAATGATGATGGCCAGATCGATTTACATGAGTGGGAATCTGTACGCCGCAGCGCCGCGCGGGAGGTCACCCGTGAACAGATGCAACAGGATCAACAGCCACTCCATACCCTGAGCAGCACAGGGACCCACCGGCGCCCCCTTCTAATATCGACCAAAGGGGAGTTTGAACTGGTGCGTCACTATCGCCTGCTCACACTCGCCGCACTGGCGGCATTCTTCGTGGTGGGATCCGGCGCCGTCATATTTGTCACTTCCCATTTGTCCCGGCTCTGAACTGAACGGCGTATAGATCAAGCTCGGACAAGCTGCCCGGCAGGTGGCTGTAATTTCCTGATGCCATGTAAAAAAATAGATCGGAAAAAGTAAGGCTGAATTTGGCACTGAGCTATTCCTACATTACCGCGGTAATGCGAGAATACGTCGCTGGATCACTGCGAAAACAGGTTGCTGAATGCTATTCCGGACGAATCTATTTGCCCTGATACTACTGCTTGGCATAGCGCCGCTGCAGGCCGATAATATCCTTACGGATGACGCTTCCGATGATCTTCTCTATCAGCCAAAGGCCGCTTTCCAGGAGGAGCAGACACCCCTCCCGGAGAGGATCGACATGGATGATCTCCAGGAATTTGAGGTGGGCGCCAATAATCCCAGATTCAAATACTATGTGGAACGCGGCTCACTCCTGACCGGGGGTGACAAGGTTACCCGATTCGTAGTGATTATCCGTTCACAGTCAGGCGCCACCAACACCTCCTACGAGGCCTTTCGCTGTGGTGAAAGACTACACAAGGTTTACGCTTATGGCAGCGCCGAGAAACTCTTTCCGGCAACGGAGACCCAGTGGCAGGAGATCCCCAAGGACGAGTCCACCGACTATCGCGCCGCCCTCTATGACGACCTGATCTGCAATCTGCTGACCGGCATGAGCAATCCACCCGAGGCCATCTTTCGCGCCATGGGTGAGAATCGTACTCTGAGCCATGACTAATTCGGAGCCCAAGCCATGAATCCCCTGATCAATATGCAAGGACTGCCACCCTTTTCCGCCATCACCCCTGAGATGGTTGAACCCGCCATGGATCAACTGCTGCAGGAGAACCGGCAGACCATTCAGCAACTACTCGGCTCGCAGAGGACGTTCACCTGGGAAAACCTGGTCGAACCCCTGGAGCAGGCAGAGGATCGCCTGAGCCGCGCCTGGTCCCCGGTGAGTCACATGAATGCGGTAGTCAATAACGACGAGCTGCGGGCGGCCTACAATGCCGTACTGCCCAAACTTAGCGAATACTCCACCGAAGTGGGACAAAACAGTCAGCTCTGTGATGCCTATAAGCAGGTGGCGGCTGGACCCGGGCTGGATCAGGCCCAGCAAAAGATGCTGCACAACGCACTCCTCGACTTTCATCTATCCGGGGTCGATCTGGAGGAAGCCAAGAAGCAGCGCTTCAAGGAGATCAGTCAGGAGCTGTCCCAGCTGACCACCAAGTTCGAAGAGAATCTGCTCGATGCCACCAACGCCTGGAGCAAACTCATCACCGATGAATCGGCCCTGCAGGGCCTGCCGGCGTCGGCCCTGGCCCTGGCCCGCCAGACCGCGGCACAGCGCGACCAGGAGGGATGGTTGCTGACCCTGGAATATCCCTCCTATCTGCCGCTGATGACCTACGCCGATGATCCCCAGCTACGCAGGGAGGTGTACGAAGCCTTCGCCACCCGCGCCTCGGATCAAGGACCGGATGCCGGACAGTGGGACAACACCTCAGTGATGGCGCGAATCTTAGAGCTACGCCATGAGCAGGCCGGCCTGTTGGGATTCACAAACTATGCCGATCGCTCCCTGGCAAAGAAAATGGCCCGTTCCAGTGATGAGGTGATCGCCTTCCTGACAGATCTCGCCGAGCGTTCTCGCCCGCAAGCAGAGCGTGAACTCAACGAGCTCAAGGAGTTTGCCCTGGCATCATATGGCATCGAAGAACTGGAGGCCTGGGATATCGGCTACTATGCGGAAAAACTACGCCAGCAACGCCATAACATCAGTCAGGAGGAGCTCAAACCCTACTTTCCGGAAACCCGGGTAATTCCGGGGATGTTCGCGGTGGTGGAGCGCCTATATGGGATTCGCATCGAAGCGGTGGAGGGTGTCGACAGCTGGCACCCCGATGTCCGCTTCTTCGAGATCCGCGACCGAGACCACCACCTGAGGGGTCAGTTCTATCTCGACCTCTATGCCCGCCCCAAAAAACGCGGTGGTGCCTGGATGGACGAGTGTGCAACCCGCTTCTTCACCAAAACCATGGACCAGATCCCGGTAGCCTATCTCACCTGTAACTTTTCCCCCCCGGTGGATGGCAAGCCATCCCTGCTGACCCATGACGAGGTGTTGACCCTGTTCCATGAATTCGGCCATGGCCTGCATCATCTGTTAACCACGGTGGACTACCCCGCTGTTGCAGGGATCAATGGCGTTGCCTGGGACGCGGTGGAGCTGCCCAGTCAGTTCATGGAAAACTGGTGCTGGGAAAAACAGGCCCTTGATCTCATATCGGGTCATATCGACAGCGGCGATCCCATACCCGATGAGCTCTACCAACGCATGTATAACGCGAGAAACTTCCAATCCGCGATGCAGATGCTGCGACAGCTTGAGTTTGCCCTCTTCGATTTTCGCATTCACCGTGAATATGAGCCGCAACGGGGCGGTCGCATCTACGAGATCCTCGAAGAGGTACGTCAGCAGGTGGCGGTGATCACACCACCTCCCTGGAACCGGTTCGCGCATGGTTTCTCGCATATCTTCGCCGGCGGTTATGCTGCAGGTTACTACAGCTACAAATGGGCGGAGGTGCTATCCGCCGACGCCTTTTCCCTGTTTGAGGAGCAAGGAATATTCAATGCAGATACTGGGCAGGCCTTTCTGCAGGAGGTATTGCAACAGGGAGGTTCCAGGGATGCGATGGAACTCTTCGTGGCCTTTAGAGGCAGAGAACCAGAGATCGAACCCTTGCTGCGGCATTGCGGTATCGCGGGTCAGGCATCAGCTCAGGATGTGCAAGGGTGAAAAAAACCGGGTGACGCTGGCGCGTCACCCCTGTCGGGCCAGTTGAATATAATACCCGACAAACACCACTGATCATTGCCTCAGACAATACCTTTCGCCGCTCTCGCAGTTTCGCAGTCGATTGGTAAGGCAGATCAACCAGTATTCGTTATTCTGTACAACGGGATCTAACCCTCTGCGACATAGTCATCCGTATCGTTGCCGCAGACTACTTTACGATCCTGCAATAGCATGTTCTGATAGATACTCTTGGTCACCTCGCTCTCGAAGTAGATCTCAACCCCATTGTCACCATCACCCTCATACAGACAGGGGTGTCCTTCCGTATCTGACACATCGTGCAGGGTAATGGGATCCAGGGTGGTTCGGATATTCATAATCGGCATCTCCCCCGAAGAATCACTTATCACCCTTTAAGCTATAGAAATACCCAGCAAAACAATCAAGTAAATATCGTCCCACAAACAAATGAGGAAAATGGGGAATTTACAGTGACCGCGCCGTTTTAACCTGGCTGACTATTCACCATAATCAGCCAGTTGTTTTTACAACAGCTTGCGCGTCGGTGAAATTCTTAATACCGGGTCTAAGCAGTTGTGAACAGCTCGAAGAAGAGCCAATAGACAAGGCTGGCCAATATAAGGCCGAAAAACATCACCGGCAGACCGGTGCGCATCCAAATCATGGGAGAGATTCTGGCCTCGGGCATGCCGCTCTTTTCCGATTCGCTGACCGCAATAATGTTTGCGGTAGCACCAAGATGGGTGCCGTTGCCTCCCAGACCGACCCCCAATGCCAAAGCCCACCACAGAGGGGCGATATTCACTCCACTGCTCTCGAGCCCGAGAATGATCGGGATCATGGTGACGGTAAAGGGAATATTATCGACCACCGCACTGAGTATCGCCGCCACCCACATCAGCAGCAGCCCGGTCAGCATCAGCATGGCGGGATCCTGTGCCAGATTTGCCAGCATATGGCCGAATAGATCGAGGAGACCCGATGACTCCACACCGCCCACAATGATGAATAAACCGGCGAAGAAAAACAGCACCGACCAGTTCACCGAGCCGAATAACTCCTCCATATCGGGACGCAGCAGCAGGAGTGCCACAGTGAGGCCGATAAATGAGGCATAGGCCGGCAACAGATGCAGATTGTGATGGATAAAGAACAGCACCACCACGATAAACAGGGCAAACAGGACTCTCCTCAGACCCTGTGCATCCTTAATCGCATGTGTCGCCACCAGTTTCTTGGGATCCTCGCCGCTATCTACAAGCTGCTCACGGAAAAGAAACAACATCAGTCCCACCGTGCCGACCCATACCACCAAAACCGGCAATCCCATATGCACCAGAAATGAGTTGAAACTGATATCGGCCGCGCTGCCGATCATCAGGTTCGGCGGGTCACCCACCAGGGTGGCGGCGCCGCCGATATTGGATAGCATCGCCTCCGCCATGAGATAGGGCATGGGATTGATCTTCAGCAGACGACAGATTAGCACCGTCAGCGGCGCGAACACGATCACGGTAGTCACGTTGTCCAGGATCATACTGATCACACTCACCGCAAAGCTGAGATAGATCAGCAACAGCTTGGGATTGCCGTTGGCCCAATGGGTGATGTGCACGGCGGCGTAGTCGAAGGCGCCGGTAGGTCGCAGCAGGGCCACCAGCATCATCATGGCGGCCAGCAATAGAATCGTGTTGCCGTCAACCGCCAGTACCGCGGCCTCCTGGGTATAGAAACCCATCCACATGCCAACACCGATCATCACCACCGCCCCAAGGATAGCGGCGATTGTCCTATGCATCCTCTCTGAAAAGATCAACACATATGAGACCACCAGCACCAGGGCGGAAGTCCACATTTCAGGGGTTATGGTCTGCATATGCTTGGGCGGCTACTCGACACAGCACTCTTTGGTGACAACCGCCCTGGCGATACTCATCCGGGTTACCACCCCCTGATACTCCTCCTCCTCGGTGACAAACAGATATTCGGTATTGTATTGCTCCATAATCGCCAGGGCCTTGATCGCCTGAAAATTGGCCGAGAGATGTATCGCATCGGGAAAAATATAGTTATCCACCGCCTCTTCCATCAGTTCGTCAGCACGCATGTGGGGAAAATCGAGATGTTCGATATCGTCACCGAGCAGATGGGCGCCATGGATCACATCCTCCGGTATACAGCAGAGCAGGAATAGATGTCTGACGGAGAATCGACCGCTCAGTTTACCCTCCGCATTCACATACGGAATACCCGGGACATCTTTCTCCACACACTCCAGCATCACCTCGCCAATACGCATCCCCGGGCGGGCGACTTTAGTGGGAATCGATATATATTTGATCTTCATGGCGGTGTTTCATCCATCAGTGGCTTCATGGCGTGCAGCATATTGGCAAACAGATGCCGGTTCTGCCTCTCCTCCCTGGCCAGCAGCTGTTTTGTATATGCTCGCTGGGTAGGCGCGGTAAAGCAAGCGGGGCAGCTGTCGGGAATAACCGGCAGACCCGCCTCGACAGCAAAGGCACCGGTTTGGGTCTCACGGCAGTAGACCAATGGCCGAATGATCCGGATATCCCCGGCATCGTTGAGGTAGTGAGCCTTCATGGTACGTAGCTGCCCTTCATGAAACAGGGACATCAGCAGACTCTCCGCCAGATCGTCCAGATGCTGGGCCAGGGCCAGTACGTTATAACCCTCGCGGCGGCAGGTGGAATACATAATGCCACGCTTCATCCGCGCGCAGTAGGCACAAAAGGAGTTGCCATCCATGTTCTGCTTGGCCTCCTCCATGATCGGCTGCTCCACATAGTGCCAGGAGACGCCGAGCGCATCATAGTAGGCCTTGAGCGGCGCCGGATCGAAACCCTCGATCTGTGGATCGACGGTGATCACCCCCAGCTCGAACCTGACGGGGGCATAACCCTTCAGGTGAAACAGGATCTGCAACAGCGAGAGGGAGTCCTTGCCGCCGGAAACACCCAGCAGGATTCTGTCACCCTCCCGGATCAAATCGAAATCGGCAATCGCTCTGCCGACTTTGCGCAACAGCGATTTTGGTGGTTTTTGATATTCAGTCATCCCTGCATTCTGACATGAAGCCGGGACCTCACCAATGTTGTGCGTTGCATTTGATGATAGGATCAAGCATCTTTGAGGATGTCAGCACACCAGGGGATCAGACATATGGATATCTTCGTACTTGCCGTCTTGGCGTTAGCCATTGTGATCGTTGTCCTCGGCGCCAAACGGGTGCCTCAGGGAAACGAATATACCGTGGAACGGTTCGGTCGCTACACCAAGACCCTGCGCCCAGGCCTCAATCTCATCGTCCCGATCGTCGATCAGATCGGCAAAAAGATGAACATGATGGAGCAGGTCATGGATGTACCCTCGCAAGAGGTGATCACCAAGGACAACGCCATGGTAACCGTGGATGGGGTGATCTTCTTTCAAGTCCTCGATGCCTCCCAGGCGGCCTACGAGGTGAACAATCTCTACAGCGCCATCCTCAACCTGACCATGACCAATATCCGCACGGTGATGGGCTCTATGGACCTGGATCAGCTGCTCTCCCAGCGCGACACCATCAATACCCAGCTGCTTACCGTGGTGGATGACGCCACCACCCCCTGGGGGGTGAAGGTAACCCGTATCGAGATCAAGGATATCTCGCCCCCCAGAGATCTGGTTGATGCAATGGCCAGGCAGATGAAGGCGGAAAGGGAGAAGCGTGCTGCCATCCTGGAGGCGGAGGGCGAACGCCAATCCGCCATCCTCAAGGCCGAGGGCGAGAAGCAATCAGCGATCCTCCAGGCAGAGGGTGAAAAGGAGGCCGCCTACCGTGAGGCCGAGGCCCGAGAGCGCCTGGCGGAAGCGGAAGGCCGGGCAACCACCGTAGTATCGGAGGCGATCGCCATGGGGGATGTGAATGCCATCAACTATTTCGTCGCCCAAAAATACACCGACGCCCTGCAGCAGATCGCCTCGGCAGAGAATCAGAAGGTCATCATGATGCCGCTGGAGGCGTCGAGTCTGATCGGTTCCCTCGCCGGTATCGGTGAGCTCGCCAAACAGACCTTCGACAGGAAAGCCGAAGGAGCTGATTGATGCAGTGGTTGACGCAACTCGATTACTGGCACTGGTTGATACTGGCCATCCTGCTGATGATCCTGGAGGTATTCTCTCCCGGTGCCTTTCTGCTCTGGATGGGACTGGCCGCGGGGTCGGTCGGCCTGCTGCTACTGCTTATTCCCGGCCTCAGCTGGCAGCTGCAGATCCTGCTGTTTGCCGTATTGAGCGTAGCGACCATCGTCCTGGTGCGGGCCTTTCTGCAGCGCAGGCCCATCGAAACCGATCAGCCCCATCTCAACCGTCGGGGGGAACAGTATATCGACCGTACATTCACCCTCCAGGAACCCATCATCAACGGTGAAGGTAAGATCCGCGTCGACGACACCAGTTGGAAAATAAACGGGGAGGATTGTCCCACAGGGACCCGCATAAGGGTCACCGGCGTGCAGGGTGTGGTGTTGCAGGTCAGTCGAGATGAGTAGCAGCTCAACAGCTATCGAGTTGGGTTAAAAAAACTAGCAACTTTTTGGGAAATTCGACTCAAGAATCCTATACTTAATACCGATAAACCAAATAGACCTGCCACAACATGTTGCTGTAATTCTCGATTATAGTCAGGCCAAGCATTTGGGGAGTATCCTCAGCTCACTCCCTTAATCAATAAACGACTCATGGATGAGCTGCCCTACCGCCTCCCGGCGGTAACGATAGGCGACCGATATGTACACTGAAACCCGTGCAGTACTATTCGTCGACAGCGACCGTAATCAGCTACAATCACTCAAGCGCACCCTGCGTGAATTTAAAAAAAAATGGCAGCTTCACTATGCCGATGACGCCCAACAGGCCTTGGAAATCATGCAACAGGACGCGGTGGATATCGTTGTAAGTGAAACCCAACTCTCCGGCATGTCAGGCAGCGAGCTGTTGAAAGAGATTCAGCTGCACTATCCCAGTGCGACTCGGTTGTTATTTTCCGGACAGGCGATGCGCACACCCGCACAAGAGGTTGTACATCATGCCCATCAGTTCATCGCCAAGCCATGCAATAGAGACGAGCTGATAAACATCCTGCAGCGGGTTTTCCAGCTGCGCAGTCTGCTGAACAACCCATCCATCGAAGAGATGATCAGCAGCCTGGGCACACTACCCAGCCTCCCCTCCACCTATCAGCAGATGATCACCGCCCTGCAATCCGACGCCACTAGCGCCATGGATATCGGCAAGATCGTGGCCCAGGATATCGGTATGTCGGCCAAGATCCTGCAAATGGTCAACTCGGCCTTCTTCGGTCTGCCACAGAGGGTCGCCTCGCCGGAACATGCGGTGACATTGTTAGGCATAGAGGCGGTCACCAGTCTGGCACTCACCGCCGGGGTGTTTTCTCAGCTCGATCCCAAGCTTATGGATGAGTTTCACCTGGAGCAGCTATGGCACCACAGTATGCTCGTCTCGGGGCTGGTACAACGCCTCTCCAAGGCTGCCGGCATGAATCAGCATGAGAGCCAGGTACCAATGCTGGCGGGTCTGCTGCACGATCTGGGCAAACTGGTCCTCGCCACCCATGATACCGATGAGTATCGCCGCATCATGCAACAGACGGAACGGGACAAGCTTCCTCTGTATGAGATCGAATCTGAATCAATATGGTGTAGCCATGCCACCATTGGCGCCTATCTCATGGGGTTGTGGGGGCTCCCCTACAGGGCAGTCGAGGCGGTTGCCCTGCACCACACAGTCGAGAGCCAGAGTCGTGAGCGCCTCGACTGTCTACTGGTGTATGCCGCCAATCTGCTAGTGAATGCGTCAAACCACAATCAATATAGCACCTACTACTCAACGCAACGATTGGAAGCCCTGCTGGCACCTGAAGAATTAACTCAATGGATAGCCATTTGTGAGGAGTATCTAAATGGAAAAACTGCCTGAAAAGGTCCTGATGGTCGATGATGACCGCAATCTGCTTGATTCATTCCGACGTCAATTCCGTAAACGGGTCAATCTGGAAACCGCCACCAGCGGCGCAGATGGGGTACAGGCAGTTCAGGATGGCGGACCTTTTGCGGTGGTTATCTCGGACATGCAGATGCCGAACATGAATGGGATAGAGTTTCTTTCCAAGGTACGCACGATTTCACCCAACACCGTGCGCATCATGCTCACCGGCAACGCCAATCTGGATGTGGCCATTGACGCAGTCAACGACGGTAATATCTTTCGCTTCCTCAACAAACCCGTGGAGACCGATCAGCTCTATCAAACCATTGTCGACTCCATTCAGCAGTATCGCCTGATCACTTCAGAAAAAATACTCCTGAATAAGACCCTCAAGGGCGCAGTCGACCTGATGGCAAACATACTCAGCATGGTCAATCCGGTGGCATTCAGCCATTCATCACAGATCAAGCAATATGCCCACACCATAGTAAACAGCCTCTCCCTGGAAGACAGTTGGCACTACGACCTGGCCGCCATGCTATGCCAACTGGGTTATATCAGCCTACCGGAGGAACTGGTGCGAAAAGTCGCTGAAGGCGAGGAGTTGAGCCAAGCGGAAAACCAGCACTACAACTCCCATCCCGATATGGGGGCGAGGTTGTTGAAACATATCCCCAGGCTCGAGATTGTCGCCGACATGGTCAAGCGGCAAAACGATGATGTGGGAAAAATCGAATTTCAGGGTAAACTGTCAAACGAGAACAAGGCCATTCTCGGTGGTCAGATCCTGCGTGTCGCCATTGCCTATGAACAACTGATCAGCCAGGGCAAGGATGAAAAGGCAGCGATGGATGAACTCAAGGACAATCCCGCAAACTATGATCCGATACTGGTCGAGACCCTGGCCCTGGGTTCTCAGAACCGCAAGGTCGAGGTAATGACACTGCCGATCGACAAGCTCGAACCCGGACTGATACTTGATCAACCGATCAAGACGGAAGCCGGTACACTGCTGGTGGCCAAGGGCCAGACTCTCAGTCAGGCAGTGCTGTTCCGGCTTTTGGCGGCACAGGAAAGCGGGGTGGTGTCCGGATTGGTAAGGGTGTTCAAAGTTACTTGATAGCAACCCGCACTGCGCTCAATGAACAACAGTCAAGATAAGGCAAATCCTGCCAGTCAGATATAACTACTCATTCAGGGTTAATGTTTAGGGGCAACCGCATCACGAATCGGGTGCCTTTGCCCTCTTCAGTCTCGAAAAACAGCTCCCCCTGATGCTTCACCACCACGATATCCTGGGCGATCGCCAATCCCTGTCCGGTGCCACTTCCTATATCCTTGGTGGTGAAAAAGGGGTTGAAGACATGTTCCTGCACCTCTTTGGGTATGCCGGTGCCGGTATCCGCGATACTCATCTCCACGTAATCATCATTAAAGGTGGTGGTGATGCTAATCTTACCCTTCTGCTGCAACTTGGCCGCTTCGATGGCATGGGCCGCATTGATGACCAAATTGAGTACCACCTGGGAGATCTCTCCTCCCAAACATTTGACTTGCGGTAGGCTTTCACCGAGTTTCAATTCCGTATCCGCTACATATTTCCATTCGTTCTTACACACCGCGATCGCATTGCTGATAATCCGATTCAGATCCGCCAACGCCATCTGCTTGGAACCGGGATGGGCAAACTCTTTCATCGCCAAGACAATACGTGCCACCTGGCTGGCTCCGGTGATCGATTGCTCTATCGCATTGGATGTCTCCTCTTCCAGATAGGCCAGATCGATCTCTTCAATGGTCTCCTTTACCTTTGCCACTTCCACCTCCAGTTCGGGCAGTGCAGAGGCCTTTTGCATGAGATTTGAATAGACCTTCAGGAGTGACTCCATATCCTCTTGTGACTCCTTGATAAATCGCAGGTTGTCACCAACATACTGAATCGGGGTATTGATCTCATGAGCGATACCACCGGCCAACTGCCCCACCGCCTCCATCTTGTGGGTTTGATTCAGTTGACGTTCAAGACTTCTACGCTCCTCATCTGCACGTTTACGTTCGGAGATATCGCTGAAGGTGACAACCACACCCATATCGTCATCCTCTCTAAGCAAAGGCGATACAGAGTAGGCAATATCTACCTCCCGGCCCTCCTTGTGGCAAAACACATCATCAAAGCCAGTACGGGTCAATCCATCTTGCAGGGTCAGCTCGATTGCCGATTCCACTGTGTTCACCCTATCAGGATTCCTGCCACAATGAACCAATTCGGAAAATCGCTGTCCCTCCATTTCTGCTGTATTCCAGCCTAGTAACCACTCGCTTTCGGGATTGGCGTATCTCACTGTGCCTTGCCGATCAAGTACCGCGAACCCTTCACTCATGCTATTCGTCACGTCACTCAGAAACTGCTCTTTTACTCTCAATTCATCCTTTGTCCGGTTCAACGTTTGAAACTGACTCCGCAGTTGGTGGATCAGAAAGACACTGGTCAGGGAGATAAGGAAAAATCCGGTAACATGGATGAAGATCATCATTTGTTTGTACTGGTATTGCGAATCCAGTATCGGTTGTGCCATCACCTTGACACTGATACCGCCACGCACATCGCCCACTATTTTTCCCTCATAACCATGACACTGGAGGCACTGCTCCTGCATGAATACAGGTCCCATAAATCTGAAATATCCTGGCTCCTTTTTCAGGTATCCTTGAAACACATATTCAGTGCCACTCTCAAATCGTGTGAGTGCCGCTATTTCCCATGGCTCAGCCATGTTTTCCGGGTTCATCGGTTGAGCGGAAACCACACTATAGGTAATATCCTCCATGACCTGTTTCTTTAATACCGTAGGGTCATTGGCCATCAATACCGGATTGATCTTGGTAAGCCTGACCATCTCATACATAACACGCCCCCGTTCAAAGGCGATATCTTTGACCGAGTTATCTATGAGTGAGAAATTCCATACGAGAGAAGCGAAAGTCAAGAACAGCCAGGACAGTACCGGTATCAACCAGTAATATCTGGATTGCAGCAATCGAATCAACATATCCGCCACCTATTCCAGGATAGGGCAGGTAATGCAGCAGGTTCCTTTTACGGTATGAGTACCAGCTTACCTAGCATCCGTCCTTGTTCGATCAATTTATGGGCCTCTACAGCCTGTTCCAGGGGTAATGGATCACCGACATGAATCCGCAGCGATCCGCTATCTATCATTTCAGCACAATCACTTAGGATAGCGACCTGATTCGCCCTCGCTTGAGGAAGATGGCGTAACATCGGTGTCAGCATCAAGGTGAAGCCAATCCGCAGATTACGATTCCGTGCCTCCTTCCACTCCACTGACGGCCCCGGATCGAGCAGAGTGACAAGATCCCCATAAGGTGAAGTGGCGTTTATGGAGGCCTTGAAAACATCCCCCCCCACGGTGTCGAGCACCACATCTGCACCTGCACCGTCGGTCAAGCGTAGTACCTCGTCCACGAATCCGTGATCCCGATACAGAATCGATTCATCCGCGCCGAGGGCAGCAACAAATGCCTGCTTCTCTTCTGTACTCACCGTGGTCAACACACGTGCACCCGCCTGCTTCGCCAATTGAATCGCCACATGACCGACACCACCCGCGCCTGCATGCACCAACAGGGTCTTCTCTTCAGTTAAGCGCGCACGCCCGAACAGTGCCTCCCAGGCGGTGATCAAAACCAAGGGGGCAGCGGCGGCATGGACGAAATCGATAGATACCGGTTTTCTGCAACATACCGACTCCTCGATAACGGCATATTCCGCATAATTACCCTGTAAACCTCCCAGTCCACCATCGCAGTACCAGACCTCGTCACCTGACCGAAACTGGGTCACCTGACTGCCGGTCTCGACCACAACCCCGGCGCCATCACAACCCAGCACCGCCGGTTCTCCAGGGGACACAAACAGGCCTCTGGCGCGAAGCTTGGTATCGATGGGATTCACCCCAGCACCCTGGATACGGACCTTTAGCTGAGTCGCCAGTGTTATCTCAGGCGTATCGACCTCTTCAAGGGAGAGGACTTCAGGACCTCCGGTTTCTCTCATTACCACTGCCTTCATCTAGATCCTCCAATTGAATAGATCATCTAATCCGCACTCACTCCCTGGATTCACCCAACGGCGCCAACAAAAGATAAAGGATCCACGCGAACCATGAGACAAAAATAACCGCAAGAATCCAGAAAAGCTTTTCGGCACCGTTGGTTTTTCGCGACCGCAGAATCAGCAGAATGGGCAAAAACCATATGAATCCTGCAATTAACAGAGCTGTGAGGCTGAGCCCCAGAATGGATGTCATAACAATTCCCTTCAGTTATTAGGCTAGTTTGGAACCGTTGGAATCAATCTGCAAGCCTTGCACATTTTACTTTTTTCAAATTAGGGATTGTCTGATCTCCATCAGTATCGAATTAAACACCACATGAGCGAAGTGATATTTGATCTATGATAGATTTGGTATTTAATGATTCAAACCAAACCCCGTCAGGATATGTCCTCAGCACTAACTGCACATCAGATAAAGCTCAGGGAGTGCCATCAATGCGAGGCCATGATAGGGCCGGTAGTCACCGGTCAACCCGTTGCCTCACCCATACTCCTGGTTGGCCAGGCGCCAGGGGTAAAAGAGGGCACGGCGGAGAGGCCTTTTGCCTGGACAGCCGGCAAAACCCTCTTCAACTGGTTCGATCCCCTGGGCTTGAGTGAGGAGGTGTTCCGCCAGCGTGTCTACATGTCTGCGGTGTGTCGTTGTTTTCCCGGTAAGAATCCCAAGGGCGGTGACCGGGTGCCGAATGCTGGCGAGATAGAGGCATGCAGCCACTGGCTGAATGCAGAGATCGAGCTGTTGCGTCCACAATTGATCCTGCCGGTCGGCAAACTCGCAATCAGCCGGTTTATCGAGGTGGACAAGTTGACCGAGGTGATCGGCCACATCCATCCCATAACGCTACACGATAATGATTGCGACCTGATCCCCCTGCCCCACCCCTCTGGTGCCTCCACATGGCACCGAACTGAACCGGGAAAGGGTCTGCTGCAACAGGCACTGGATTTAATCGGCCGGCATCGGGCCTGGAAAACCCTACTGGAGACTGATGCATACTAGTGTACTGCTCTAGCGCACATGGATTTGTGTCAATGGGCAGCAGCACGATAAAAAAGCGTATCAATGAGGAGGAAAGCATGGCAGAAGAGATCGGTAAATTCACGATTCACCTCGAACAAGAAGATGATTACGCCTTCAGGGTGAAATTCGATCTGAAAAAGGCGCCAGATATCATCATGGATGAGCCACCCCCACTGGGCGAACGCAATGGACCCAATGCCTCGCGAATGTTGGCGGCGGCAGCAGCCAACTGTCTCAGCGCGAGCCTGATGTTCTGTCTCGCCAAGGAGGATGTACCGGCAAATAACGTCCACACCGAAGTCACCTGCACCATGATCAGGAATGAGAAAAAGCGACTTCGCGTAGGTCGACTGGATGTGCGAATCACGGCAGACGACGAACTACTCGCTTCCAGGAAACTGGATCGCTGCATGACGCTGTTTGAGGATTTCTGTGTGGTCACTGCCAGTATTCGCGAGGGTATTCCGGTTGGTGTCGAGGTGGTAAACAACGCCGGGGATCTTCTGCATAAAGCGGAGTGAGACAATGGGCCGGGAAATTATTCTGAAGACCTCACAGGATGAATCCTTTAACGCCTACCTCGCCGGCGATGAGGCGGCTGAGTCTGGGGTGATGATTTTGCACGAGTGGTGGGGGGTCATGCCTCATAACCGGCAGTGGGCCGACAGTTTAGCCGACATCGGACACCTGGCACTGGTGGTCGACCTCTATGATGGCAGGACCACCGATGATCCGGAGTTGGCTGCGGAGATGATGCGCAACATCGATCAACCACGTGCCGATCGGAAATTACAGGCCGCCATCGATTACCTGCATAGACCCGGCCGGCGGATCGCCACCTTCGGCTGTTCCTTTGGCGGCAAGCAATCGATGCAGGCAAGCCTGCTGCGGCCGGACAAGGTCAGTGCCACCCTGGTGGCCTACTGCCGTATGGAAACCGATGTAGCGCGCCTGAAAAGATTGTCTGGGCCTGTATTGGCCATCTATGCCCAGCAGGAGCGTAACTGGCCGCAGAAGCAGGAGGATTTCGAGGCGGCGATGAAGGCCGCGGGCAAGGAGACAGAAGCGGCCGGATTCGACGCCGCCCATGGCTTTACCAATCCCACCAGTCCACGCTATGAAGCAGAGGCTGACCAGGCGTCATGGCAGTCTATTGTCGATTTTCTGCAGCGTCATCTGCGGGGATCGGGGAATAGCGATTCATCGCCCGCAGGAGACTCTTCTCCATAGGCAGACAGAGTATGGGCGGGTATGGGAACAAGCCGGAGGATCAGCTCGGGTAACAGACCCCAGTTCCTCCGAGCCCGCAATACCCGGCCGGATTCTTGGCCAGATACTGCTGATGATAGGCCTCGGCAAAGTAAAACGTGGGGGCGGACAGTATCTCCGTGGACACCGGCGCGGCCGTCACCTGTTGCAGCGCATGCTGATAGTGGTCACGGGACTCCTCGGCCAAGGCCTGCTGTTGCTCGTCGAAGGTATAGATACCTGATCGATACTGGGTTCCCACATCATTGCCCTGACGCATGCCTTGGGTGGGATTGTGTCCCTCCCAGAAGGATTCAAGCAGGGATTGGTAGCTGACCAAGGCTGGATCGAAGACGACCCTGACAACCTCATTATGCCCGGTCATGCCGGTACAGACCTCTTCATAGGTTGGGTTGGGTGTAACACCCGCTGCATAACCCACCACCGTTGAGTAGACCCCAGGCAGCTCCCAAAAGCGTCTTTCCGCTCCCCAGAAACACCCCATGCCGAACAGGGCGAATTCGCACTGGTCGGGAAAGGGACCCACCAGGGTATGTCCGTTGACATAGTGGCTGTCGCCGGGATGAATCGGGGTCATTCGACCGGGTAGGGCCTCATTCTGATCCGGCAACTTGGTTTTGCGACCCATTCCGAACATGGGATTTCTCCTGTAGGGATATCTGCAGAATATAGCGTTTCCAAACCCGGCTCAAACCCTACAGTCTGTAGCTCTATTTCACCACCCAGGCGGTAGTAGCGACAGCTTTGACATGCCGTAGAGCAGCTATTCTGGAAACAGGAGAAGGATTATTGCCTATGCACTGTCCGTCAGCTACAAGAGCATGAATGCTGCGGCACCGGCAACCGCCAACAGACCCAACGCCAGAACGATCATTAAAGGCATTTTCGACTTCTGTTGCTGACTCTCCATCGCCTGGTGGGCCAGGTGTTGATCGAGCAGGCTCTCCACCGTCTCGGTGGCCACGGAATTGGCAATCTCACCCGCCACTTGGCTGGCGGTCTCATGCACCTGGGCCTCAAGGGACCCCTCGGTAATGACCCGGATATGTTCGATCATGTCGTTTTTTTCCGGTACTTGATTCAGGATCCGTTGTTCCTGATCAGACAGGCGTTGCGAGATGTCATCGGACAACTCTTTCATCTGTCCATAGATACTCGACTCGATCAGATCCCCGACGGTACGTTGATTAAGCTGCCTGACAAACTCATCCAAGTCCTGGTTGACCTGCTTCACCACAGACTCTCGAAGTGCATCGGTATCAACACTCTCCGCTTCGACCTGCTGCAGACCCTGCTCCACCACTGAGATAATCATCGGTTCAAGCTTGTTATCCAGGTAGGCCTGGACTGCGCTCTCTACACGATCCGCAAGGCTCTCCGCGATGACCTTCTCGGCTGCCTCACGGCCGGACTCTCGGGCTGATTGAACAGCAACCTCTCTGGCTATACGTTTGATATCATCATCGCTGAGGCCGCTCTGCATCACCACCGTCTCTGACCCTGTCCCTGCTGCCTCAACCGCACTTTCGGCTGCCGTCCCATGATCGGACGAAGCTGCCTCCACACTCGCCGCGACGTCTTGCTGGTGCTGCTCGATAAGGTTGATGATTACACCCAGACTCTCATCCGTCGGGGGCTTGGCCAGGATGCCAAGGGCGCCGTGGTCGACCGCGGCCTGCACATATTCGTCCCCTTCATTGGCGGTACACATGACCACTGGGGTGTGGGAAAACCTCGGATCCTTTTTAATCTCGGTAATAGTCTCCAAGCCATCCATGCCGTCCATCAGAAAATCGACAAAGATCGCGTCCGGTGTCGACTCTTTGAGACGTTCCAAGGCCTCTTCGCCCGACTGCGCCATCTCGACACCATCGAAGCCGCTTTTTTTCAGCATTCTACTTAGTACAATGCGCGCAGATTTCGAATCGTCGACTAGAAATGCTTGTTTTGACACGTTAAAAATCCCTCAAGAGATTTGGTTTGTGTTTTTTTGTCCGGCTCCCGACCATGCATAAGCGATCATCTCTTGTGTCATCAGACCGCTTGGGTTAATCCCTTGATAACAAAGGATATATCTAAACAGATAAGTTTATGTCGGCACCTCAATCAAGACTAATTTGATCCTGCTTGATTACCAGTTTAGTCGCATCGCGCAAGAGATCTCTCGCCTGCCTCCCGACAGCGCCTTATAATTGGCGGCTGTTTCCGATAAAACCTGAGTATCTAGATGTCACCCGCAACCTCGAAAACTGCTGATCACCCTGTTGAAACACTGCTTAAACAGCGCATTCTCATCCTCGATGGCGCTATGGGCACCATGATCCAACGACACAAACTCGATGAGGGAGATTATCGCGGAGAACGCTTTGCAGATTGGCCTTGTGATTTACAAGGGAATAATGACCTGCTGGTGCTGACTCAACCAAGCATCATCCTTTCAATTCACGAGGCCTACCTGGAAGCGGGGGCGGACATTGTCGAAACCAACAGCTTCGGCGCCAATCGCATCTCCATGGCGGACTATGAGATGGAGTCCCTGGCCTTTGAGATGAGTGAATCCAGTGCCCGACTGGCACGGGAAGCGGCAGATAAATACACAAGCCCGGAAAAGCCCCGTTTTGTGGCCGGCGTCCTCGGCCCGACCAATCGCACTGCCTCCATCTCTCCGGACGTCAACGATGCCAGCCTGCGCAACGTCACCTTCGAGGCCCTGGTAGCGGCCTATATGGAATCTGCCCGGGGTCTTATTGCCGGCGGTTGCGACCTGCTGTTGATCGAGACGGTGTTCGACACCCTGAACGCAAAAGCGGCGGTTTTTGCCTGTGAACAGGTATTCGACACAGATGGGGTCCGGCTTCCGGTGATGATCTCCGGCACCATCACAGACCAATCCGGTCGTACCCTCTCGGGCCAGACCACCGAGGCCTTCTACAACAGCCTGCGCCATGCGAAACCGATCTCCGTCGGTCTAAACTGCGCCCTGGGCCCCGACCTGCTGCGTCAATATGTGGAGGAGATGTCGCGTATCGCCGATACCTATGTCTCTGCCCACCCCAATGCCGGCCTGCCCAACGAGTTTGGTGAGTACGACCTGGATGCACAGCAGATGGCTGAGTATCTTGCCGAGTGGGCGGATACTGGTTTCCTGAATATCGTCGGCGGCTGCTGTGGTACCACGCCACAACATATCCAGGCAATTGCAGAGGCGATGGAGGGTAGAGCGCCACGCCAATTACCGAGTATCGAAATACAGTGTCGTCTCTCGGGACTGGAACCGCTCAATATCGGCGCGGACTCTCTGTTTGTGAACATTGGCGAACGGGCCAATGTCACCGGTTCTGCAAAATTCAAACGCCTGATCCTCAGCGAGGCCTACGATGAGGCCCTGG
The DNA here is from genome assembly GCF_963455295.1 of Candidatus Thiodiazotropha sp. CDECU1. NCBI lineage: Bacteria > Pseudomonadati > Pseudomonadota > Gammaproteobacteria > Chromatiales > Sedimenticolaceae > Candidatus Thiodiazotropha > Candidatus Thiodiazotropha sp. CDECU1. The sequence goes on along the minus strand of NZ_OY734020.1, from coordinate 135,324 downwards.
ATGTCTGTCGTGAACAGGTTGAGAATGGTGCGCAGATCGTGGATATCAACATGGATGAGGCGATGCTGGACGGCGTTGCCGCCATGCAGCGCTTTCTCAACCTCTGCGCCGGTGAGCCGGAGATCGCCAAAGTACCGGTGATGATCGACTCATCCAAGTGGTCGATTATCGAGACCGGTCTGCAGTGCGTACAGGGCAAGCCCATCGTCAACTCCATCTCCCTCAAGGAGGGCGAGGAGCCCTTTCTGCACCAGGCCCGGCTATGCCGGCAATATGGGGCGGCAGTCATTGTCATGGCCTTTGACGAAACAGGCCAGGCGGACACCCAGGCACGCAAGATCGAGATTTGTACGCGGGCCTACCGTCTGCTCACCGAAAGGGTCGGTTTCCCGGCAGAGGATATTATTTTCGACCCGAATATCTTCGCCATCGCCACCGGCATCGAGGAACACAACAATTATGGTGTCGACTTCATCGAGGCCACCCGGGAGATCAAGCTGAAGCTGCCCCATGCCCTGATATCGGGTGGCGTCTCGAATGTCTCTTTCTCGTTTCGCGGCAACAATCCGGTACGTGAAGCCATCCATGCGGTTTTTCTCTACCACGCCATCAAGGCGGGGATGGACATGGGTATAGTCAACGCGGGACAGTTGGCGGTGTACGACGATCTGCCGGAGGAACTTCGCACCACAGTGGAGGCGGTTGTTCTCAACACCGACCAACAGGCGGGTGAACGCCTGGTGGAGCTGGCCCCCAAATATCAAGGCGATGGGGCGGTGGTGGAGAGCAAGGAGGATGCGGAGTGGCGATCCTGGCCTGTGGAAAAACGTCTCGAACATGCCCTGGTGAAAGGCATCACTGAATTCATCGTGGGCGATACCGAGGAGGCAAGGCAACGGGCCAAGCAGACCCTGGAGGTGATCGAGGGCCCCTTGATGGATGGTATGAATGTGGTGGGCGACCTGTTTGGCGCAGGTAAGATGTTCCTCCCACAGGTGGTTAAATCGGCCCGAGTGATGAAAAAAGCGGTCGCCTATCTGGAGCCCTACCTGGAGGAGGAGAAGGCCGAGTGCGGCGTGCAGAGCCAAGGCAAGATTTTGATGGCCACCGTCAAGGGCGATGTCCACGACATTGGTAAGAACATTGTCGGCGTGGTCCTGCAGTGCAACAACTACGAGGTGATCGACATCGGTGTCATGGTGCCGGCGGATACCATTCTGCAGAAAGCCCGGGATGAGCAGGTCGACATCATCGGCCTCTCAGGCCTGATCACCCCGTCCCTGGATGAGATGGTCCACGTGGCGAAAGAGATGCAGCGTCTGGGCATGGCGCAACCACTCATGATCGGTGGCGCCACAACCTCCATTGCTCATACGGCGGTCAAGATCGACCCGGAATATGACAATCCCGTGATCTATGTGGCGGACGCCTCCCGTGCCGTCGGCGTGGCATCCAACCTGCTATCGGCTGAACATCGCGATAGCTATACCGCATCGCTGCAGGAGGAGTATGAGGCTGTTAGATTGAGGCGTGCCGGCATCAATCAGTCACGCAACCTGATCTCGATTGAGGAGGCCAGGTCCAACCCGACCCCGATCGATTGGACCCGGTACACACCTGCACGCCCCAAACTTTGCGACCCCGATTTTGCACCTCCGGAATTTGCCAACGTGGTGCGTCTGGATCAGGAGAGTGACAGCGGGAAGCCAGGTGCAAGTCTGCTGGTTATGAAGCAGATACCCCTATCCGAGCTGACCGCCTATATCGACTGGACCTTCTTCTTCCACGCCTGGCAGCTAAAAGGGCGTTACCCCCAGATACTGGATGACGAGCAGAAAGGTGAAGAGGCGCGAAAACTCCACACCGATGCCCTCGCCATGCTGCAAAAAATTATCGAAGAGGGCTGGTTGCAGGCGGCGGCGGTGGTCGGTCTCTTTCCTGCCAACAGCCGCGGCGACGATATCCTCGTATATCAGAATGAGGCTCGAGACCAAACCCTGACAACCCTGCATAACCTGCGCAAACAGGGCCGCCAGCCAAGCGTGAAAGATCAGCGCGGCAAGGGCAATGGGCACTACAATGAATCCCTGGCCGACTACATCGCACCAGAAGAGAGTGACACACTCGATTATATCGGCGCATTCGCCTGCACCGCCGGTATCGGTATCGAACAGAAGATCGACGAGTTTGAACAGGACCATGACGACTACCATGCCATCATGCTAAAGGCCCTGGCGGACCGGTTGGCCGAGGCCCTGACAGAGTGGTTGCACGAGAGGGTGAGAAAAGAGTACTGGGGTTATGCCCAAGAGGAGTCCCTGAACAACCAGGAATTGATAGCGGAAGGCTACACCGGCATCCGCCCGGCCATGGGCTATCCGGCCAGCCCGGATCATACGGAGAAGGAGCTGTTGTGGGAACTGCTCTCGGTCGAAGAGCATACCGGGATCTGGCTGACGGAGAGTAAAGCGATGGTACCCACCGCCTCGGTCAGCGGTCTCTATTTCAGCCATCCCGCTGCCCGCTATTTTGCGGTGGGCAAGCTGAACAGGGATCAGGTGAGTGACTATGCGCGACGCAAGGGACTGCCCCTTGCCGAAATAGAACGTTGGCTTGCGCCCAACCTGGCTTATGAGCCTGGGAAATAAGTAGACGGTCTACGGCTACTCGCTCAAGTCTCAGGATTCTCTGCCTTCGGCCGATGCCTGTTGCTAAGGCCTGTTAACAGGCCCTAGAGGTGAACGGAAGAGTAAACCATGGAAGATAAATTCATTGCAAAACAGCTCATCGCCCTGACAATCAACCTCAAATCCGGGTTGCGTCTCGTGACCGGGCAAAGAGTAGCAGGCAATAACTTCATCTATTCCATCGACCAGGGGCTCTGGCTCCTGGCCCTGCTGGTGTGTCTCGAAATCACAGTCGCCTACCTGACAGTGGATAAGCCGGCGGTATTCTCCACATATGGCCTCAACCACCTGGGTGCCGCCTATCTGTTTGATCTATTGATACTGGTGAGCATCGCCAGACTGGCTCGAGCCGAAACCACGGACACGGGGAGATTGCTGCTTGCATACCTGGCATCAATGCCTCTCATCACAATTGCAATCCATCTCCTCGCCCTGCCTGAACAACTCTATTACTCCCACCCACAGGGTGGCGGCGCGCTGCTATTGTTGCTGTTCCTCTGGCACCTCTACATCATGATCCGCCTGTTACGCATCATACTCCTGGTAGAATTTGGCAAGGCATTCTCCCTGGCGGGCCTGAGCCTGGTGCTCTACCTTTCGAGTATCTGGTTTCTTCCCTACACCCAGCTCTGGTACAGCGATAAACCTACCCAGAGTGATAGCACCTATTCCAAGCTGAACGATCTCAGTGTGGAGGATCTTTTCTACAATCAATACCCGTTGGTGGATCAAGCACTGAACGGGTTGATACCCCAGCGGCCCGGCATACCTGACCTCTACTTGGTCGCAGTGGGAGGATATGGGCTGGAGAAGGTCTTTCTCAATGAGGTCGAGTATGTGCGAGAGCTCTTCGATCGACGCTTCGACACCTCCGGGCGTTCGATGGTGCTGGTAAACAATGTGGAGACTCTGGCCCGCTATCCCCTGGTAAACCGCCACAACCTGGCGGATAGTCTGGACGTGATAGGCCAGATCATCGATCCCGACGAGGATGTACTGTTTCTGTTCATGACTTCCCACGGCAGCAAGGAGCATAAATTCTCCGTGAGCTTCGGTCCTGTGCCGCTTGATGACATGACGCCCATGCAGGTACGTCGAGCACTGGACGATGCGGGTATTCGCTGGCGTGTGATTGTCGTATCCAGCTGCTACTCGGGGGGATTCATCGAACCCTTACGCACACCTCAGACCCTGATCATCACTGCCGCAGCCAACGACCGGAAGTCCTTCGGATGCGGTGCTGAGAGTGAGTTCACCGATTTTGGCACTGCCTATTTCAAACACGCCCTGGATAAACAGTCCAATTTCATCGAGGCGTTCGATATCGCCGCAGAATGGATTGAGGATAAAGAGCGCCGGGAGCAACGCAAACACTCCATGCCGCAACGCTTTGTCGGCGCTGAGATCCGTTCCAAGCTTGCCCAGCTTGGTGGGGTGGCACACTCCGAATCAAACATCACCCAATATACCGATCCCTCGGCGAACTGTGATTCCTGGTCCGACCCGGCATTATGCAGGGGTGACTGACACTAAGCATGTGCTCGATCAAGCCACCTCAGCTACGGAAGCACCACTGGCTTCATGCACAATCTGTGGACCGAGTTCGGCGAATGAGAAGAGCTTGAAGGCGCGTTCACCGTTATAGTCGAGCACCCGCAGATCGTCGCTCTCGTGCAGGTCGTTGGCTACGACACTGAAATGCCCGCCGTAGCGCTCCTTGGCCAACTCATAGGGCACCTCGTAGGCAAGGAATTTTTCAATGCCCTTGCTCGCCAGCTTTTCCAATATCAGAGGATCCTCCATGGAGGCGTGGGATGTGAGAATCATCAACGGACCGCTTCCGGTCATCAGCATAAAGGTTTTCATGACTACCTCCTTCCCGCAGGAATTTGGATTGAAGGTCTACGTCTGTTCCTGTCTTAATTTTAGCTCGCCTAGGGCCTGTTAACACTGATTCTCAGGCTGCCCCCTGGCAGGATACTATTGCAAATTGATATTGCCTTGTTTATCCACAGGAATTTGAAAATGTTTCAATAACGCATTCTGGGTGGACGCATCCAGCGTGCCATTCAAGTCATAGCTGATGCCGGTGCGGCCCAGCAGGGCTGAATAGAGACCGATACCCGCCTGCAGCAGATCGATGGAGAGAGGAACGCTCAGCACCGCGCTGCCACCCTGCATGATATCCACCGGTTTTTCGATCAGACCCTCGGCGATTGCCAACCCGTTCAACTTGAGGTGGTAATTCAACTGCTCCAGCAATAGAGAGAAATTGTTGGGATTGTCCACCTGCAACTGCAACAACAGATCGGCCTTCTCCAGGGAGAGCTGCTTGATCGCCAACGACTTGATCCTGAGCTGCGGTATTTTCGGCACCGGAAAATCGCCTTCGACATTGATGGGTAGGCGCAGCGAGCCAATCACCGGCATTTGAAAACCCAGTCCCAGATCGAGTCGATAGCTTGCCTGATGGGCGCGTTTCAACTCCTGATAGGTGCTCAACAGCTGGCTGAATCCGAGTCGCAGAGGGACCTGGACCTTGCTGTCGCTTTTGGCGGCCAGGCTCAACCCCTGGGATTGTTGCCCCTTGAGAAATGAACGGTCAAAAAGCTGCAGATCGTAATCGAAACCGGTCAAATCGATGGCGAAGGGATTGGGATTATCTATATTCACATCGAATACCAGATCGAGTCCCTCCAAATCGAGACCGCTCAGCCTGACACCCTCAACCTGCGCCGTAGGTTTGCGCCCCTCCATAACCCGATCCACCTGCTCCAGGGAGGAACACCCCTGCAACAGCAAGATTGGGAGAGAGAGCATCAGAAACAGTAGATATCTGTGAGTCATCGGCAACCCCTAAAATGTATTTTTATGATTACCCACTATACTCGGGTGCTGAAACAGCGTTCATAAAACATCTTCGCATAACGTCTAGCCACAGCCAACAATCCCAGCATCAGCATGAACATACCAGTGGCGCCACCGCCACCATAGTCATCCCGGTAATAGTCCTCCAATGGCAACACTGCCAGATCACCATCCTCATAGGGTCCGTAATTGACCTCGAGAAGATCATAATCCGCATCATAGAGCTCGATCAGGACATCGTAGTAACCGCTTGGATAGCCATCCAGCAACCGGGTTACCACCTCATACTCATCATCACTGACATATCCCGAAACGGGAAACACATCGGTAGTGAAATAGTGGTTCCACGGTCCTCCCTCCAAACTGAGGTAGAGCCGGGCATAGACCCATACCTCTTCCCCCGATGTATCCGCATCGAAAACCACCTTCAAACGATGATAATAACCATCATCGTCATCATCCCTGCTGATCACGGAATGGGCATCAAAGATACTCAGGTGATCTCCCGCAGGATGGGCCGCGGAGCTGCGCTGAGCGGTCGCCTCTATCCGACTGCCCGAGACGACCAACTCCTGAAGTTCATCCACATCGGCCTGATCAAGCTCCATCTCGCCTTTCTCGGCGCCGGTGCTGACTACTCCCTCCACGGATTGCGAGAGTCTGACACCACCCTCAGTTGCAAATGCCTGCCCCCCGATCACAAGCATCAGCAATGCAAGTAAAGGATACCACCTGGTTTTGTCGTAACTACCCATAGCTGCTCTCCAACTCAATCCCGACGGTCCCGACGATGGCGGTGTTTATCCCGGTGACCATCGCGCCTGCGATCACCCCGGTAGGCACGGCCGCGACTCTCACTATGCCGGTACTCCCGGTGACGATAGTGGCGATCACCATGGCGATGGGAATGACCGTGGCCATGATAGTGGTTCCAGGAGAGACCAAGGAACAACCCGCCCAGCAATCCATAGGGGTAGTCATAGTAATCATGGGCTTGGGCCGGCGCAGCTGTGACCAGCGAGGCTGAGAGTGCGCTTGCCAAAAGAAGTGCTTTAGCTTTCATCATAGTTCTCCAAAGTGTATGAACTTATGAGTAAGCATATGGCGCCAAGCCTGAATGAAAGCTGAATGAAGCAGAAACCATTCAAAGGATTAAGTTTTGAGTTTTGAGCAAAGCGAACTCATCCACTAAAAACTAAAAACAAAGGAACCTCTGATTAACTCTCTTTTCGTCATCCCGGCGCATGCCGGGATCCAGGAAAATCAAGCACATAGATTCCGGCATGCGCCGGAATGACGGATTAATCAGACCTTCCCTAAAAACTCTTCAGATAGTTACTGATAGGGTGGATTAATAGTGTGGGTATATAAAAGGAGTTATGAGACCGGGGGTTTCTTTAACAGTCCGTTCTGATGCAACACTCGAGCAATCTTTTTGCTCTTCTCAGCCAGACGGCAGAGATCACTGAAGTTGGGAATGGCGCCATTGGCCAGCTTACCCTCCCACTCATCCAGTTCGGTTTCCAGATAGATCAGTACTTTGCCTGAACAGCCCTGGCAGGTATCACCACACAGCACCTCTTCAGGAAGATCGAAAGGGATATCCCTGCGCACACGATCGATCAGCTGGCGCATCGCCGTTCGGGTGTCCGGTTTACGATCTGTTTTACTCACTGATTGTATAATGTCACAGGCCCTAGGTTTTACTGAAATGTGCTAGACGCTTTTTCCCTTTTAACAGTTTCGCCTCTACGAACTTCAGCTCCACTTTCATGCGCTTTTGCTTGCAAGCACTCTGCTCTTTTTTTAACCGATGGCGTAGATGATCCTTCCTCTTCTCGAGTCGTTTTATAAGTTGCTTTAGCTGATCGCGATCATTACCGGTACCTTTTTTCCCTTTCTTGAGATAGTGATGCAGCTGCCGAATTATTTTTTCAATCTTCATACTTCGTTCTTCGACACCTGGAGGAGTGGCGGATATTCCTTGTGAAAGCTTACTCCTCGACGACCTCTTCCGGCGGCACAACAGATTTCGCCATTCGTTTGGCAAAGTAATAGATCCGCTTTTGTTTCTCAATAATATCCACTTCAGTAGTGTAGGCGGCGATACGATTGGGTTCTTCTGCAACCAGTCTCGAGGCTTGATGCAGAGCAGCGGATTCCGCCATCTTATTGATCTCGTTTTTCATATCAATAACACTTTGCGCCACCTTGGCATTAACCTGGGAAACCGACTGAACAGCACCATCCACCGCCTTTTTCACCACCTTATGGAAACCTGTAAGCACATCCTTGGTGGGTTCACTGATGGAAAAACCGTGATTGATGCGTTCGTGGCCTAGTGCGACCATATTGGTTTCGATGGTGTCACCAATATTTTCCAGGTCACCCACCGCCTCCATCAAGGAGAGGAAATCCTCGGTCTGTTGATCCGTCATCGATTGTTTGCTGATCTTGCCAAGATAGTCGACGATCTGCTCATACAGGATATCCACTTCATCATCGAGCAGTGCCACGTCATCCAGGGATTTGTGATCACCACTGAGAATGGCCGGCATGATCTTATCCAACATCTCCATCACCCGCTCGCCCATGTGCAACACCTCCAGTCGCACCCGATCCAGTGCCAGGGACGGAGTGGATAGAAGTTCGTCATCCAGATATTTTGCACTCACCGCCAAGCCCTCTTCCTCCAGCAGGCGATCGGGAATCATCCACTCCACCAAGCGGGCCAACTGAGCGGTAAACCAAATAAAGATTAAGGTGTTGGCAATATTGAAAATGGTATGGGCATTGGCGATCTGACGCGGCGTTTCAGCGCCAAGACGATCAATACCCGAGAGTTCCGGATGGCTGGGCGAAATCATGGCCACCACCTCGGCCAGTTGGGGAATGAACATGATCCACAATACCACCCCTGACACATTGAATATGACATGCACCACCGCCGCTCTTACCGCCTCCCTCGGTTTGCCGATCGATGCCAGCATGGCCGTGACACAGGTACCGATATTGGCGCCGAACGCCAACGCAATCCCGGCTGGCAGGGTGATGAATCCCTGGCTTGCCATCACAATCACGATAGCGGTGGTCGCCGATGAGGATTGAATCAAACCTGTGAATCCGGCAGCCACCAGTATGCCTACCAGCGGGCTCTCCATACTGATCATCAAATCGAGAAACGGCTGGTATGTGCGCAGCGGCTTCATGCCATCACTCATGATGCTCATGCCGAAGAAGACCAGGCCCAATCCCATCAACATGGCACCGTAGTGTTTGAAGCGTTCCTGCTTGGATGCAAACAACATGGTAAAGCCGACACCGATCATCAACAGTGCCGCTTTGGTCACTTTGAAGGCAACGATCTGGGCAGTGATGGTGGTGCCGATATTCGCCCCCATGATGACGCCGATCGATTGCGACAGTGACATCAACCCGGCGGTGATAAAACCGACCACCAATACAGTGGTGACCGAGGAGGATTGAATAACCGCTGTAACGAAGGCCCCTGTGACCGCTCCCATAAAACGATTGGTGGTCAATTTGGCGAGGATACCCTTCATACGTGCGCCTGCCACCGCCTTCAAGGCATCCGCCATCTGTTCCATACCGAACAGAAACAGGGCGAGTCCGCCAAACAACTTCATCCCCATCACACCCCATTCGATGCCCACATCGGCAGCGCCATCCGCGAACACGGGCAGGGCGAAAAACAGGCCTGACAGGCCGATGAGAATGAAGGTTGGAAGGCTGAGGTTGGTTGGTGTTTTTTGCACGGGATTAAAGAGATTCATGTCATGATGCCTCTGCTTGTGGTGGCGCTACCTTCACCACCATTACCGGTAGAGGGCAAAGCTGAACCACGCGCTCGGCCACGGATCCCAACATCAGATGCTTTAGTCCCCTCTCCCCTTTGCTCCCCATCACCACAAATGAAGCATCGATTCTTTTCGCGACCTGTAGAATCCGCGTCACGGGCAAGCCGATAACAAGCATCCGCTCAGCCTTTTTCAGGCGCATTTTGGTGGGTTTTTTTTTGCGGAATTCCTGGATGAACTCCTCCAACATGATGCGTGCGGCATCCTGCATTCTGGAGAGTTTTTTCTTTTTAATCATGTCCGAATAGTATCCAGGCATATCCCCTGGATCATGCACCACATGCACTACCACCACCCTTACCTTGAGACATTCCGCCAGTTCAAATGCCTTCAGTAGTGCCGCCTCAGATGCTGCAGAAAAGTCGACAGGTACCAGGATCGGTTGTTTGCCAGTTTTGTCGGGCATGACCACTCTCCTCTACCATTTCATCATTCAAAGTATCGATTACCTCAGGTCTGTCGTTCTATTCTCACTTTCAGCACGGAACGCTCATCTGACTCGATCACGGTCAGGCGGTGACCCTGTTCCTCGATTGCATCGCCCTCTGACGGTATGTGACGCAGACGACTGACGATCAGGCCTCCCACTGTCAAGGCCTCCTCCACCGGAAATTCCACATGCAGGATATCATTGATCTCAGAAATCGGCATTCTGCCGCTCACCAGATGGCTTTTTTCACTCTCATGTTCTATGTAGATCCGACGTTTCGGGTGGTATTCGTCAAAGTCATAACCCACGTCGATTTCACCCACCACCTCTTCAAAGACATCCTCCATGGTGAGAATACCGATTGCGGAACCGAACTCATCCACCACTACCGCCATATGATCCTTTCTTGCCTGCAGCATCGGCAGCGCACGATCGATGGTCTGCCTCGGCGACAGATAGAGAACCGGGCTGATGTAGTCAACTATCGGCTTATCCTCCAGGTCGGGGGACATCAGGGCCCAGGTATCAAGGGTCAGGATACCTTTGACATTGGTGATATTGCCTCGATAGACAGGCAGGCGATTGTAGCCATGTTTCATGACCAGTCGCACCGCCTCCTTCATGTTACGCACCTCGTTGAATCCCACCACATCCGGTAGTGGGATCATCGCTTCGCCCACTGTAGTGTCGGCAAAACGAATGATTCTTCGGATCCGCTTGCGATCGATGGTTTGCGGATCTGAGGTCGAATCGGATACATCCAGCAACACCCGCAACTCCTCACGGGTGATAAACATGTTCTGCGGCACCGTGCCACCACCGACTATCCGGGTCGCCAACCTGGCCACGCGACTGAAGATAAAGATGACCGGGTAGAAGACATAGGAGAAGAAACGCAGAATATAGATCAAGCGGCTGACCAGGCTGTCCGCTTCCTGTTGGAATACACTCTTTGGCACGACTTCGCCAAGTATCAACAGCACCGGGGTCAATATGATCACCGAGATCAGATCACCGGTTTTACCAAACAGATCGATACAGACCAGGGCACCCAGGGTTGAGATTGTGACAGTGGCTATATTGGTGCCGACCAGTGTCGTACCAAGGATTACATCCGGTGTCTTGAACAGCTTAAGGACCAAATTAGCACCACGATTGCCAAGTTTCCCCTGATGCCGCAATTTAAGCTTGTCAGAGTTCACCATCGCGATCTCTGATCCGGAGAAAAAACCCTTCAGCAACAGAAACAGAAGGATCATTACCAGTTCAACGCCCCAACTCATTTCTCAACCTCCTCTGATTGGGTCTTGGCCATCTTCTGTTGTTCACTCAAGGATTGCTCTTCAACCCCCTCCGCTGGCTTGTCCAGGTTATCTATTTCAACTGCTATCTCTTCTTCCTCGACCTGAGGGGGTTCCTCATCACTGGCCACTATTTTTCGCACCTGAACCTTACTGATGCGCAGGCCTTTCACCTCCTTGACGATAAACTCATAACCTTCGTTGCGCAGGTTATCTCCCTCCTGGGGAAGACGATCAAAGAGGCGGAATACCACACCACCGATGGTTGCCATCACCGGATCTTCGATATCGAAATTGGTGAGGTTGTAAAAATCTGTGAGGCGCATATCGCCGGGAACGATATAGCTGTTGGCATCCTCCTCCTGGTAATACTCCAAACCGGCCATCTTTCCTGTGATCTCGCCAAAGATAAAGGTCAAGACATCCTTCATGGTGACCACACCCAGCACCTCTCCGTATTCACCGAGGACGATGGCGATCCGGGTGTTGTGGGCCTGGAAGTAGTCGAACATCTCATCCACCTTCTTGGTCGGCGGAACGAAATGAGCTGGTTTGATGATCATCTCCAGTGTCACCTGCTCAAGATCACCGCCCCCTCTGACGAGTCGCAGGATATCCTCCGAGTGGATAAATCCGATGACATTGTCCCAATGCCCCTGATAGACCGGGATTCTCGGATGCTGGTAGCTGCGAAATGCCTCAATCAGCTCTTGCACAGGGAGATCCGCATCCAGAAACTGGATACGCGGACCCGGGGTCATGATGCGGGAGATATCGGTCTCCGACGCCTCCAGCACATTATCGATCAACACCCGCTCTGTGGCCTCGATCACACCGCTCTCTTCACCAGCTTCCAGCAGGGTACGCAGTTCATCCGCATGCAGAATATTTTCCCGACTGATCGCCTCGCCCACGATCATGGTGGTGATGCGGTCGGATACCGATCTGACCGCCTCTCTCAAGGGGGTGATAAAGACAATCCATCGCGGCAGGATCCTGGCTGTGAGACGGGTTGCGAACTTGACTGGAAAACTGACCGCAATGGTCTTCGGCGTCACCTCTCCGATCAACAACAGCAGTGGCACCATGATAAGGATGTTGAACCAGGTGACATTGGCATCACCGAAGAGCAACAGCAGGATCGCCGCCATATTTGCGGCTGCGGCGATATTAACCAGCTCATTACCGCACAGTATCGAGATAATCAGGCGTCTCGGCTCATCCAACATGGCGTGGATGCTCTCCGAATGCTTGTCACGACTGTGGCGCAATTTCTGCAAATCGATCCGGCTGAGGGAGAAGAGGGCGGTCTCCGAACCTGAAAAGACTGCTGACAGGGAGAGCAGGAACACTTGTAACAGGGCACGCAACAGCAGCTCCCAGTTTACATCCGCGAGTCCAAGGGAATCGAAAAGTGTTCTCAACTCTTCCATTTAAAAAAATCCGAATCGGTTTCTTGTTGCCACAAAGGGCAGGCAGATTACTCTGAGCGAGGCTTTTTGCTCAGACCACCTGGATTAAAAACCCCTACACCATAGGCTAAAAAAGGGCATGCAGTCATGGGAATTCACATCCTGCATAACCTGCAAGGCATGAATCGACAAAAAATCCGATTATTTTAACTATCAAGATAGAAGGAGCCCTGCCTCAACAAAACAATGTGCATGGCAGTAACTTGCTAATTCTACCTGAAATCGCCCACCCTGGCGAAATGTCGAGACACCCAAGGACTCGCCTGCCATATCAGACAACTCAGAGCAAAACTTCGCTACAGATAAAGATACGCAACAGATGTAATTATTACACAAATATGACAAGTAGATGTCTGATATCGACCATCAAGCCTAATTGCGAGGATAATCGATTGATCATAAATATTTACCAAGTACTGCTTGAAGATCCTAAGATCACCGCTATCCTCAATTTGGGCGCTCAAAAAATAAAGACACAAGATCGTGTGAAGCAGAGTGCGGTCATCAATGGGTATTTAAAAGGTAGCTAGCATGCCCCAGTCAAACAAAATCGTTGATAAACTCAAAAACCTACTCGATTCGGGCTCGAAAAAGGATAAGCCCAAATGTGATCGCATAGCCGAACTCCTGAAAAAGCTTAAAAAGCAGGAGCGGGCGGCCAAAGAGAAGTTGGCGAATGAAAAGGACCGTACCAAACGCAAACGACTTATCACAGAGATCAAGATTCTGCATACCCAACGCAAGAAGGCTATACGCCGCTACAAGGAGCTGAAAAAGAAGTGTTAGCCCAACTACGGGTTATAGATATCCAGCGCCGATCGCAGCCGCTGTTGGACCTGACTGCGTAACTCAGGGGGTGAAACGACCTCCACATCCGGCCCATATTTCAACAGATCCATCAACAGTTCCGATGGATCGGAATAGGGTAGTGTCAACTCGTAACGTCCATCACCCAACCAGCGACTCTGTTGTCTTGGATGCCACTCTTCCGTGGCCACCCACCTGGCCGCATTGGCACTGAATCGTACCACCGCCAGCTCCTTGGCTTGTCCTGAGAATATACCGTAGGCATCTGTAAAGTGGCGCTCCAGCACCGCTTCCTCCACATTCTGCGCCACTTGATCCAGTTGCCATGCCTGCCGAATCGCATCCAGGGCAAAGGTGCGTAAACCTTCACGTAAATGGCACCAGGCATCCAGATACCAGTTATCACGATAGTGGGTAAGGCGCTGCGGTGAAACCTCACGTTCGCTGAGCATGTCACGCGCGCGATTGTAGTAGACGAGATGGAGGCGGCGTCTGGCAGCCAGGCAGCCTGCCAGGAGGGTAAAGAAGGGGCTGGTGGGACGAGCGGTGGCCCGGATCAGGCGAATCCTGTTGGAGAGGGATTCACCGGTATCACCCTGCTGCCGCGCCAGCAGGTCATCGATCTTGCGACGCAAGGGTTGCAGATGGCTCTCCAGAAGACCGGGCTGCACCCGTTCCAACAACTGTTGCACAGCGAGCAGGGCATGCAGCTCAGAAGCATTGAACCAGAGCCCCGGTAGCTCATACATCTCCCCTTCCCGGGGATCGTAACGATAACCGTTGAGTTTTCGATCATAGACGATCGGCGCGTTCAGATAGAGACGCATCTCCTCAATGAGGCGCTTCACGGTCGCGCGGGAGCACTCCAGCTCTCGTTCTAACTGCTGCCTTGAAACCGGATAACGGGCTGCCTGCAGGATACGGTTGAGTTCAAATATCCGGTCAAACCGATCCATGCAGGGGGCTAGGGCCTAGACCCTAGATAGATTTGAGTTTCTGCGAGGCATTATCATCAGGCTCATCCAGAGACCAGAGTCGTTCCAGATGGTAGAAGTCCCGCACCTTTGGCTGCATTACGTGCACCACGACGCCATTGAGGTCCACCAGGGCCCACTCACCATCATCCAGACCCTCGGTACCGAGAGGGGCTTCACCTGCCTGTTTTGCTTTGAAGGCCACGGTCTGGGCAATTGATTTCACATGTCTGTCAGAGGTACCGCTGGCGACAATCATGATATCTGTTATGCTGGTCTTTTCACGTACATCCAGTACCACCACATCCTTCGCTTTCATATCGTCCAGTGCCTGCAGAACGACGTCTCTGAGTTCTTCTATTCGCATTGAGTCCTGTATCTGTTGCCTAATTAAGTGACCGGATCGCCGGTGAGCAGCGATTTTACCCAATCTCATGGACAAGCATAACCTATTGTCGCTATTTTGTATGATCCACCCGATATAGATGATTGTTTTCAATGAGTTGCAAAACCGCTTCAGGCAGCAGGTAGCGTGGCGTCTGCCCCTGGACTAGCAAACTGCGGATGTGACTGGCGGAAATATCGAGCTGGGTTACCGCTTGCTGCAGTATCAGGCCGCAATCCTCTGTCCTGAGTTGCGCCGGCGTGTTGGCCTGAGACCTATGGAGCAGCCTTTTTACCCGGGAGTCCTTGGGGCCTTCCTCCCCTGGGCGCTGCATCACGATGATATGGGCGAGGCGCAGAATTTCATCCGGGCGATACCAATCGGCGAAACCGTTGAAGGCATCCATTCCCAACAACAGGCATAGCGACCTCTGAGGCTGCTCCTCGCGCAGGCTGGCCAGGGTCTCCACCGTGTAGGAGTCCCCGGTACGTCGTATCTCCCTCTCATCTACAACGAAGCCCTGTTGTTGACTGATTGCGAGACGCACCATTTCGAGTCTCAATTCAGCCGGGGTCTCAGGCTGATCCCGATGAACAGCGTTATGCAAGGGGATAAACCGGATCTCGTCCAGACCGACAGACTGCATCACATCCAGCGCTGTGCGCAGATGGCCAAAGTGTATCGGATCGAAGGTCCCGCCAAAGACACCGATCATGTCAGGGGCCATATAAGGCTAACGACGGATGTGGCCATCACCGAGCACGATGAACTTCACCGACGTCAGGCCCTCCAGCCCGACCGGCCCCCTGGCGTGGAACTTGTCTGTGGAAATACCGATTTCAGCACCCAACCCATATTCGAAACCATCCGCAAAACGGGTCGAGGCATTGACCATTACCGAGCTGGAGTCCACTTCGGTGAGAAAACGGCGGGCACGGGTGTAGTTCTCGGTCACGATGGCATCGGTATGTTGGGAACTGTGGCGGTTGATATGCGCTATGGCCGTTCCCAGGCCGTCGACCACCTTGATGGAGAGTATCGGCGCCAGATACTCAGTATCCCAATCAGCCCCGCTCGCCGGCTTGCAATCGGCGATAAGCTCACGGGTACGTTCACAACCCCGCAGTTCAACCCCCTTCTCTATCAGGGCTTCACCAAGCCTTGGCAGGGACTGTTCTGCAATCCCATCCGCCACCAGCAGGGTCTCCATGGTATTACAGGTGCCATAGCGTTGCGTCTTGGCATTCATGGCCACTGCAAATGCCTTTTCCAGATCGGCCTGATCGTCGATATAGACATGACAGATCCCATCCAGATGTTTGATTACCGGTACTCTGGCTTCCTGACTGATACGCTCGATCAGGCCTTTGCCGCCACGGGGAATTATGACATCGATCGATTCAGGCATGGTGATCATCCTGCCCACTGCGGAACGGTCGGTAGTGGCAACCACTTGTACCGCGGCCTCAGGGAGATCCGCCTTTTGCAGGCCAGTATGGATTGAACCCGCAATCGCCTGATTGGAGTAGTAGGCCTCACTGCCACCCCGCAAAACCGCGGCATTGCCCGATTTCAAACAGAGTGCCGCAGCGTCAGCTGTGACATTTGGACGCGATTCATAAATGATACCGACGACACCCAAGGGCACCCGCATCCGACCCACCTGGATCCCGCTTGGGAGATATTTCATATCGAAGATCTCGCCGATGGGATCGGGAAGAGCGGCAATCTGACGCAATCCCTCGGTCATGCTATCGATGCGCCCGGGGGTCAGCTCGAGGCGGTCCAGCAGGGCAGCATCCAGGCCCTTCTCCGCACCTGCCTCCAAATCCCTTACATTCTCTGCCATCAACTCATCTCTGGAGGCGTCCAGCTCATCGGCAATGGCTTCGAGAGCGTTGTTCTTTTGCGCGGTTGTGGCGCTGGCAAGCACCCTTGAGGCTTGACGCGCCTCCTGGCCAAGCACCTGCATGTAGCTGGCGACATCGGATATCTGTTTTGACATGTTCGTATGCTTATCTCGTTTAAACTGCAGCACCGGTCAGGGCAAGCAGACCAGTTAAACCGTTAACTTTAACAAATCTCGAACAAAATAACGCCCTGCCTGGCCCGGAAACACAGCCTGGATATCCAAGCCCCAAACGGCGGAAACCTCGGATCGATAAAACCACTATTGATGTATGGAGATGCAGGACCTGCCCTGCCCCCCTGCTAACGACACCATATCTCATTGATATATTGAGGTAATTTATTATATACGGCAGCCATGGCAGGGGTTGTCTGCAGTATGTTGACAACGGGTGTGGGAATTATTGTCACCCTCGGCTACCAAATTACTTAAGTTCGAGAGCACTTAACCGATCTTATGTAGTAAGACAGATAATCAATGAGCAAAGCCTACAGCCATGATCAAAGCACTACTAAGCGTTATGTGGATAGTCCTCTATAGCGGTCAGCTGTGGGCGGAGCAGTTCGTGTTTGATGTACCCATGTACTCCAAGGGAGCCAGCACCTACTACATAGCCGGAAAGATCGGCAACATGCCCGAGACAGAGTTCATGGTCGATACCGGCTCCAGCTACATGACGATCAACGAGGCCACCTTGAGTGAACTCCAGGCCAACGGCAGTCCACGCTATCTACGGGACCTGAAGGGCATATTGGCCAATGGAGACGTGTTGAGTGTGCCTGTCTACACGATTACCAATGTACGAATTGGCGAAGAGTGTCTACTGGATGAGGTGGACGTTGCGGTGTTTCCCGGCAAAACCCGCCAGATTCTGGGATTGAGTGCACTGTCGAAGACCGCACCCTTCATCTTTTCCACTCAACCACCCCAGCTGCAGTTGAGTCATTGCCATCTGGCCAGGGTGGAGACCGGCAACCAGACAAAGCTGGCTGCCGGCATTGCGACCCCCTGAGCGGGGTCACACATACCTAGCAAAGTTATTTACCTTCAGGTGCGCTGCTAGTGGCCTCGAATGCACTGAATTCGGCCGCATCAACCTGACCGTCCTGATTTGCATCAGCGGTTTCCCAGCCCTTATAGAGCATCTCGCTTGCGGTAGCCTCTTCAGAAGAGATGGCACCATCGGCATTGGCGTCGAGTTTGCTGAAAGCATCCTCGCCAGCAATTGCGGTAGTAAGAAAACCTGCTGCTGCCAGAGCTAGTGCAGACTTGAGGATAGTTTTTTTATTCATCGTAATCTCCTTAACGGAATGTAATGATTTTCGATCCAAAAAGCCCTTCATTCCAGGGGCCCTCCGGTAATTCATGAGACAACTCTGGGACTAGAAATTAAGTGAAGTCAATCACAGAATAACAACTTTAATTCCCAGCCGACATGCTGCCAAGGATTACTCCTTCTGTCCCTGTTTGTCGCTGTTGACTTCAAAGGCGCTGAACTCGGCAGCATCGATTCTGCCATCGTTGTTGGCATCGGCGGCCGACCAGCCGTTGTAAAGCGATTCATTCACAATCGACTCTTCAGCTGAAATGAAACCGTCGGCATTGCTATCCAACTTTATGAAGGCATCTTCCCCGGCTACGGCGCTACATACACCGCCCACCGCAAAAATTGCAATCACCTGTTTCATAGTGGTTTTTGTCATCACTTGCTCCTTGTTGATGAGAATAGGATTCCAAGCCCCTGATGGGCCCGGGTGTCAGATCAGACAACGCCGGGAGAAATAATGGCTTGACCTGGTTCACAAATAAGAATTTCGTTCTTTTAAGGCCAATCACTACTTGAACAGGGTGAGGAACAGGTCACATCTGCGGTAATCCGGCCATTCCCCGGGCAAGTTGCTGAAACAACAACCAGGGATCCGCGGGATGGAGACCTTTTATCGCCTTGTCCGCAATTGCGCAATCCGCAAGCAATCCCTGCCAATGATCCACCTGCCGCTGCAATGCCTTTCGCAGGATCGGTTTGCGTCTGTCCCAGACACGATGTTTTGCCATAATCTGGTCCACCCCCCCGCCGTGCTTCAACTCAAATCCCATCTCGGCAAGCAGACGAATCTCCCGGCTTACCGCCCAAAGCACCACCGGGGCGGCAACACCCTCGCCCTTCAGCCCCTGCAGGATACGTAATCCCTTGCTGATATCCCCATCGAGCAGGGTATCGACCAGGCTGAAGACATCGAAGCGTGCACTATCGGCCACGGCCTCGATGAGCTTTTCCGGGCTAACCACACCCTGGCCATACAACAGCAGCAACTTCTCTATCTCCTGGCTGGCCGCAAGCAGATTACCCTCTACCCGATCGGCAAGCATCTCTACCACCCCCGCCTCGGGAATCAACCCCGCACGTCGCAGTCGCTGCTCAATCCACGGCATCAGACGCCTTCCTTCGACCGGCCAGATCTGAATCGCCACACCCAGCCGTTCAACCGCCTGAAACCACTTGCTGTTCAGCTGGGCCCGATCCAACTTGGGCAGGGTGATCAACAGCACAGTATCCATTGCAGGGCGTTCACAATAGGCGCTGACGGACTTCCCCCCCTCCGCACCCAGCTTTCCACTGCTGAGACGAAGTTCCAGGAGACGCTTATCACCAAACAGGGAGAGGCTTTCAGCGGCATTGTGCAAACTCGACCAGTCAAAACCACCCCCCTGATCCAGGATTTCCCGTTCGCTGTAGCCTTGTTCACGGGCCGCATGCCGTATCGCATCCGCTGCTTCCTGCATCTGCAGGGGCTCGTCCCCGCTCAGCAGATAGACAGGGGCGAGCTGTTGCTGCAGATGGTTTGCCAGTTGTTCAGTTCGCAGACGCATGGTGTGACCTGTGCTGATGATCGCCAGCTATTTGATGGCTTCGAGGCGACGAATTATCTGCTCCGCCATCTCGTTTCGCATATCATACTTCATCAAATCGGCTTCGTTTCTTTGACCCAACTCATCGTCGCCACTGAAGCTGAGTTGACGTAGCAGTTCCAACTGCTGCTCCACACCTTTTTCGCCACTCCCCGGCACCCTGGCGCGAATCAGTGCGGATAGTTGCATCTCTTTGTCGAGGGCCTTACCGCCGGCATCCACAGACAGCACCCTGCTGGTGAATTTTTCCTCTAGGATCTCAATACTGAGCTTGGCAGCCGCCAGTTCCGGCGCCAATGCCGCACCCCTGCCCTGCAGATTGTCATGCAGAACAGCCGCCAGGCTCTCAGGTTTCTCGAATCCGATGATATACAGGCCGTTGAGCGCGGTTGAGAGTTGCCTATACCCCTTGAGATGGAAACCGCACCCTGTAACGAGGGTGGATATCAACACCACCCACAACAGCTGCTGGCGAAACCGGATTGAATTACTTGGCAACGATATTCACCAGTTTCCCGGGTACGACGATAACCTTTCGCACCCTGTTGTCACCAATAAAGCGCTGCACATTGTCATTTGCCAGCGCCAGTGCCTCGATAGCCGGTTTCTCGGCATCCGTCGCTACCTGTATGGTTGCTCGAACCTTGCCGTTCACCTGCACCACATAAGGCAGACTCTCCTGTTTCAGGGCTGCCTCATCGGGCTGCGGCCATTCGCTATCGAGTATCTCATCCCCATACTCCAGATCACACCACAAGCGGTGGGTGATGTGGGGTGCAATCGGGGCCAGCAATCTCAGCACCAGGGAGACGCCTTCACGCAGCAACTGAAGGTCGGCAGCGCTATCTCCAAGCTTGTAGAGGATATTGATCATCCCCATGCAGGCGGAGACCACATTGTTGAAACGCTGACGCTCATAGTCATACAGGACCTTTTTCAATGACTCGTGGATTTCCCGCCGTGCTGTCTTCTGGGATTCATCCAACTCAACCGGCGTCGAGTCCGCCGCCATCGGCTTGGCGAGAATAACCTCCGCCAATGCCCACAGACGTTTAAGAAAACGGTACGCGCCCTCAACCCCTTCATCGTTCCACTCCAGGGACTGATCGGGGGGAGAGGTGAACATGGTGTAGAGTCGAACCGTATCGGCACCATAGCGATCGATAAGAGTCTGTGGGTCGACCCCGTTGTTCTTCGACTTCGACATCTTTTCGATACCGCCTATGGCAACCGGCCCAGCATCCTCCTTCAACCGCGCAGCGAGCGGACGCCCCTTCTCATCACGTTGGACTTCCACCTCGGTCGGGTTATACCAGTGCTTGGAACCATCCTCCTGATCGCGATAGTAGGTATCGGCCACCACCATTCCCTGGGTCAACAGGCGTGTGAACGGCTCATTACTCTTCACCAGTCCGGCATCGCGTAACAATTTGTGATAGAAACGGGCATACAACAGGTGCAGTACGGCATGTTCGATACCGCCTATGTAGTGGTCGACAGGTAACCAATAGTCCGCCCGTTCATCGAGCATGGCATCGGCACCCGGACAGGTGTAGCGCGCGTAGTACCAGCTCGACTCCATGAAGGTATCGAAGGTATCTGTCTCCCGTTGTGCCTCACCGCCACACTGGGGGCAGCTGCAGGCGGAGAAGGCAGGACTGTTTTTTATCGGATTGATGGTGTTTTCATCGTAGACGATATCTTCAGGCAGGCGCACCGGCAGATCTTGCAACGGCACTGGAACAATTCCGCATGTCTCACAGTGAATCATGGGGATTGGCGCACCCCAGTAGCGTTGGCGTGAAACACCCCAGTCACGCAGCCGGTACTGCTTGGTCTTCTGGCCTTTGCCCCGTTCCTGCAGCCACTCCGCTATGGCATCGAAGGCGGCGGCGGATGAGAGTCCATTGAAGGGACCCGAGTCCTGCAAGACACCCGCCTCGGTATAGGCCGCAGCTTGTATGTCCGGATTATCGCCTTCGCTGGGATGGATCACCTGTTTGATCGGGATACCGTATTGCAGGGCGAAGGCATGGTCCCGCTCATCATGGGCCGGAACCGCCATCACCGCCCCTGTACCATAGCCCATGAGGACAAAATTCGCGGCATAGACCGGTACCATTTCACCACTTACCGGATGGATGGCATTGATACCCAGCGGGATACCCTTTTTCTCGATCGTCTCCAGTTCCGCTTCGGACGTTCCGCCCTGACGACACTCTTCAATAAAAGCCGCAAGTTGCTGATTGGTGTCAGCCGCCTGCAATGCCAAAGGGTGTTCAGCGGCAACGGCGACATAGGTGACGCCCATCAGGGTGTCCGGGCGTGTGGTATAGATAGTCAGGGCCTCATCCGATGCCTCGATATCAAACACCATCTCCACCCCAAAAGAGCGACCGATCCAGTTGCGTTGCATGGTTCGCACCTGCTCAGGCCAACCTTCCAGGTTATCGATCTCATCCAGCAGTTCATCCGCGTAGTCGGTGATCTTGACGAACCATTGTGGAATCTCACGCCGCTCAACCACGGCCCCGGAGCGCCAGCCACGGCCATCGATGACCTGCTCATTGGCGAGTACCGTCTGATCCACCGGATCCCAATTGACCACGGCATGCTTGCGATAGACCAATCCCTTTTTATACAGCTCAGTGAACAGCCACTGCTCCCATTTATAGTAATCGGGCTGACAGGTTGCCAGCTCCCGGCGCCAGTCATAGCCAAAACCAAGCCGAATCAACTGGCCTTTCATATAGGCGATGTTGTCATAGGTCCAGCCAGCCGGTGCTACCTTGTTCTTCAACGCCGCATTCTCCGCTGGCAGGCCGAAGGCATCCCAACCCATGGGCTGGAGTACGTTTTTACCCAGCATGCGTTGATAGCGGGCGATCACATCACCAATGGTGTAGTTACGCACATGCCCCATGTGCAACTTGCCGCTGGGGTAGGGAAACATGGAGAGGGAGTAAAATTTCTCTTTAGTGGGGTCCTCATCGACCTCATAGGTCTTCTCTTTTTCCCAATATGCCTGCACCTCTGCCTCGAGGGCCGCAGGATCGTAGATTTTCTGCATGATATGGTCCGACTGGATTGTTGATAAACGGGGTAAACCGCTGGGCCTACCTCACAGGGGTTTGCCCCGAGCCTCTCAAAGGAGCCTGATACCGCGGAAGGATACCGCAGCTAGCCGCTGACAGAAAGATGTAACGCCTTATTCCCACACCCCCCAATCCCTGGTAACGGGAGCTAGCGGTTAAGCTATTCGGCCGATTGACTTGCCAACCATTGCCAGGCTTGGTCAGGATCGGAGAAGACATCGATGAGGACTTTTCTCTGTTCTCCAACGAATTCCATCAACCGTTTCATATTGATTTGGCCACGCGCCTTGGCTGGTGGCAGGACAGCCCAGTATTTCCATCCGGCCTGGTAGGCTCGAGGTAACCAGTAGTCCTGGGACCAGGCGCTATCTTCAGCAGGAAGGATGGAGTTCTTCCGGTCATCGGAGAGCCATTTTTGTGCGCCATGCTCCTGCATCAAGCGCAATCCCGACATCAACACGGACCTGAAGTCGTCGCCGGAAATTGGTTGCAGAAATTGATGGTGGATGATACCGACCTCGGGATAGAACCAAAGGCAGGCATACTCGGTTTCAACCTGGGTGATTCTTGTTTTCATACTGTTTAAGGTGTGAAAATCTTGGCGGTCTACATTATATTGATTTTAGCCTATTTGGCTAAGATGCGATCATTCTTGCTTCATCGAGAGCGGCAAACATCCTTTCAATGACATTGTCTATCACATCCAGCCATGCAGCGAGTACCTTGTCGTCGAATTCATCGTCATAGGTCTTCACCGCCTCCAACAGCGCCTCTTCCCATATGGTGAAGTGTCTGCGTTGCACATTCAAGCGCTTGTGTATGCGCCCCAACATCTCGATATAGAGCTTGACTCCGGGCCCTCCCTCAGCGGATTCAGCAAGCATGAAGAGCGTATCTTTCAACTTCTTTTTCAACTGCGCCATGTCCCTATTCTTGAAAAACGCAGGGATTTCATCAGATCGGCTGATAAATTTGTCATAAAAACAGTCGTAAAAGTCCGCTGACACAGTCACCCGCCGCAAACTCTGACTGAATATTTCGAGATTATGTTGATTCATATCCGACATTCAATGCCAACTAGCCAAGTATCTCTTTATCGGCCATGAATGCCCAGACATTAACAGCGGATGCTGATAGCATGATTCCATTCACCAATCGAGAGTCCATGAAAGCAATTAAAAAAATCACTTTTTCAGCCCATCCATGCTAAGTTACATCTCCAAACCGACAAGAAATGGTATATTAAGTACCAAATCGCGGAAATTAACACATTTTCATCAATTTTGTTAAATTTCCCCTGTGCGGCAACCGTTATTCAACCCCGTTGTGGAATAAACACTCTTCATGGATGAGACAATGTGAGTGCCGATACGATGAAGCTGATAATACAGATCCCCTGCTACAACGAAGAACAAACCCTGGCTCTCGCACTCGCGGAACTTCCCAGAGAGGTAGAGGGGTTTGACCAAGTGGAATGGCTGGTAATCGATGACGGCAGCACCGACGCCACCCGCCAAGTAGCCATCGATCACGGGGTCGACCATATCGTCGGCTACACCCGGAACCAGGGACTGGCGAAGGTATTCATGCTGGGTTTGGATGCCTGTGTAAGGCAAGGCGCCGACGTGATAGTCAATACGGATGCCGACAATCAATATGATGCCAGTTATATCCCTAGCCTGACCCAGCCGATTCTGGAGGGAAAAGCGGATATGGTGATTGGCGCCAGGCCAATCCAGATGATAGAGCACTTCTCTTTCACCAAAAAGATGTTACAACGCCTGGGCAGCAGCGTGGTGCGTAAAGTAAGTCACACCGATATCCCAGATGCGCCAAGCGGCTTCAGGGCCTTCAGTCGCGATGCGGCGATGAAACTCAATGTGTTCAATGAGTATACCTACACCCTGGAAACCATTATCCAGGCCGGCATAAAGCAGATGGCGGTAACATCGGTGCCGGTGGAGGTCAATGAGGACCTCAGACCATCCAGACTGGTGAAAAGCATCAGCAGCTACATCAAGAAATCCATCGTCACCATACTGCGAATCTTTGTCGTCTATAAACCATTCCGTTTCTTTCTCATCACCGGACTAATTCTGTTCGGCATGGGTTTGATCCTGGGCCTGCGCTTCCTCTATTTCTATCTGTTTGGTAATGGTACGGGACATATACAATCCGTCGTCCTGGCCGGTGTCATGATGGGGATTGGTTTTCAAACCATATTGGTAGCATTCATCGCCGATCTGTTGAGCGTCAACCGAAAGCTGTTGGAAGAGGTACAGTACCGGATCAGGAAGCTGGAATCAGAACCTGAAGAGAGCAGGTAAGATTAGTTACTCATACCCCGCCCCGAGTAATCTTTCCAGGATCAGCAGGGGCACGAAGGCAACCAGGGTCAACAGCAATCCGTAACCTGGGTATACCGCAGCAAACCATGCCAATGGTAACAGCCATAGCAGGTTGATCAGCAGGCCATGCAGGATGACCCATCGATGGGCCAGGGTACGACAGCGTACCGCCGATACGCCGCTACTGATACACAGAGACTGCCTTTTCCGGGCCAGATGCTGGTAGGCATGTTTGGCATGGGGTTGGTACCATCTTTCACCATTCAGCATGCGCACCCCCAGGGTCCAAGTAGCGTCCACAACGAACAGGCCCAGCAGGATCAGCCAGCTCCATAGGGAAATAGAATAGGCATCGGCTGTATAGAGGGCAAACACACCCAATGCATAACCGATGAATCCGCTTCCTGCATCTCCCATGAAGACCTTTGCCGGAGGCCAGTTCCAGAATAGAAAGCCGGCCATACACGCCGCCAGCACCAGCAACCAGTCAGTCGCCTCTGAAGCCGCATGATTGAATATCAGAATCAAGGTCGCACCACACAGCACGCTAATCCCCTGGAGGCTGGCAATCCCGTCGATACCATCCATGAAATTGTAGAGATTCAGCAGCCAAACCAATCCAAATACGCTCACTGTCTTGAGCCACCATCCATCCAAGGTCAAACCCGGCCAGAGATCAATGCTAGGCATCTGCAACAGTGTCACCGCAATAACTGCGGCAATGAGATGGATAGCGAAACGCAGTATGACGGCAACATGACGATGATCATCCACGAACCCGATCACTACTACCAAGCCACCACCCATGAGTAGTGTAAGATAGAGCTGATCACTATGTTCGCCGGTTGTAAATGGGGAAATCATGGACCAGAGCAGGATCGCCAGGTAGACCAGAACAAAGGCGATCCCTCCTCCACGAGGCGTCTCAACCATGTGGGAGCTTCGCTTATTCGGCTGATCCATCAAACCACGGCGCAAGGCATAGGCACGCGCAAGCCAGGTCAATCCCAGGGAGATTAAAAAACTCAGCGCCATCACCCAATACAAATGGAGCGACTCAGCCATTTTCAGCGCTCACCATTTCCAGCAAGGCCTGTTGCGTACCAATCACCGGTGACCAGCCCAGTTTAGCTCTGTTCTTTGCGAGATCCACCTGAAGGTCTTCAGTCAACCTCGCTATCATTGAGGAACGCCCGGTCAGCCATCCTGCAAAACGCAGCAGCGTCAACGGCACAGGGAATAGTCGGGTCCTGCATTGCATGACATGCGCCAGTTCGTGAATCAGTTCGGGTGTCGACAGATCCTCTCCGTCCGCGACCAGAAACACCTCACCGGCGGCATCCGGGTGGTCAATGCAGCAGCGTATGAAATCGAGTAGATTCTGGATACTCAGAAGACTGCGACGGTTTGTGATCCCACCCAGCGGCAGAGGCACACCTGTCCTGACAAGTGCCATCAAACGCTCTAGGTTTCCCTTCACTCCGGCACCATAAACCAGGACCGGCCGCACAATCACCAGTTCCAGATCCATCTGCTCCGCAATCTGCTTCAATGCCTGCTCCGCTTCCCACTTTGAAATAGCATAGGCATCTTGCGGATGCACTGGATCGTCCGCGCTATAGGGTTGTCCCTCTGTCCTTTCGCCATTCACTTTAACGCTACTCATATAGATCAAGCGTTTGACACCGGCTTCAGCCGCTTGACGGGCAAGGGCGCTGCTGCCCGCAACATTCACGCGCCGAAAGGCAGCCAGGGGATCGGGATCAGACTCCTGCATGACATGTACTCGGGCAGCCAGATGGACAACCGCATCCATACCCTCCAAGGCAGTGCGCCAATCTGTAGCGCCCTCAATCTCTCCCACCGCGGCTTGCTCGCATAATTCCCAGCGTGAACTGTTTTCACGCAGCGCGGCCCTTACTTGATACCCATTGGTGAGCATATAGCGGCAAAGATGTTCACCGACAAATCCGTTCGCTCCTGTAACCAGAACACTCTTCATTGAATCAATGCCCGTTGATAGATATCCAAATGGCGTTCAACGACATAGTGGATGGAAAACTCCGCTACCGCCATTTCCCTGGCCTGTTGACCCATGGACTGACGCAGGGCTGGATTTGTAATCAAACGTCGCAGCGCCTCTGCCAGATGCCTGCTCTGCCGGGCGGGTACCAACAGACCATTCTTCTCTTCAATGACCACCTCACGACAACCCGGGACATCGGTGGCGACGATGGCCCGCCCCGTTGCAGCCGCCTCCAGCAGTACTTTTGGCAACCCCTCTCGATAAGAGGGCAGGCAGACGATATGAGCATGGCTGTAGATTGCTGGCATATCCTGGCGATTACCCCACCACTCCACATCACCCTCCCTGGCCCACTCCGCCAGCCGTTCGGCAGGCACAGACTCGGGATTATTAGGATCTATACCACCCACCAGGGCAAATCGGGCCTTGATTCCCATGCTGTGTAACAATTGAGCAGCCTCAACAAATTCACCAACCCCCTTGTCCCACAACATACGCGCTGGCAGTACCACCAGGGGCGTCTCATCTCTCTCCGGAGACATGGCAAAATGCTCCACATCAACTCCTGAACCCCGTATCAATTCAATCTTATCCCGGGTCAGACAGCCTTTATCCAGCAAGAAATCGTAATCATCCCGGTTCTGCACAATGACCCAGAGTCGCTTGCGGGAAAATAGCCAGCGATAACTGGTCAACACTGCAGAGCGCGCCATGGCGCTGAACCAGCTACGTGCCAGGAAAACAAAACCAAGCCCGGAAATCGCATTCACCACTGCTGAGACATTGGCCACACGTGCGGCCAATGTGCCGTACAGGACAGGTTTTATAGTCACATGGTGAACAATTAACGGCTGCAGTTCCCGATAGAGCCTGTAGAGATTCCAGATTGTCCAGAGTTCGGCCAGGGGATTTGCACCACTTCTGCTCAGCGAAACCTGCCTATAGTGCAATCCTTCGGCCTTGATCTGTTCCACACCATCACCCGGCGGTGTTGCAACACACACTTCATAGCCCTGTTCCATTGCCGCCAAGGCCAGTGGCAAACGATGGGAGAGAAAAAATCCGGCATCGTTGACCACAAACAAAATCAATCGGCTGTTAGGAATGGCACGAGACATATGTAGTGTCACCAAGTTAGATCGATGGAGGTTATAACCAGTTACTACCGAATTGAATATGCATTATACCCGGATTGAACAGGATGCCGCAGAACAGGGTCCATCATCGTATACCAATACCCAACCCCCGCAGTAACCATTGACGTTCTTTTTGCTCCAACACATGACGCCATACCAGGTAGGAAAAAGCAGCCAACACAGTCATTGTAAAAACAAGCTTCTCCAATAAATGATCAAACTGGGCACCAATAATGAAGAGAGTGACCGCCACAATGATGGCTGTTCCGAAGTATATTGCCGATGCCCGGCACTCAGGTATCAACATCAACGCCATGGCATACAGGGCAAGCGCATCAAGCCACGCTCTGAGTGTCCAAACCAGTGCCGCACCAAGAATTCCATAGTGTGACAAGGCCCACCAAAGCCCAGCAAGATAGATCGGCAGTTCCAGTAGATGCAGCTTGGCAGACCAGTCAGGGTGGCCTGCGGACTGCACCAGGGAAAAAGGCACCAGAGAGAGCCCATAGAAGAGAACCCCGACTGCCAGCCACTGCATCACCTGATAGCCGTTGCTTGCAAACTCAGCGCCGACCCACAGTTTCAGGCCATCGAATGAGAAGACCGAAATCACCAGCAGTAGAGGAAACAAGGTGATAAAGATGTAGTTAAGCCCTTTGTTGAACAGCTCTGCGGAATACCTGCGATCTTTGCCCTGTTCGATCGCCAGGGTAGTCGATTGGGCAGGTAGCAAAACCGCCACGAAGGCAGTGGGTATGACCATTAACCGGAATACGATTTCATAGGCCGTCGTATAAAAGGCCACGGCGGTTACCGACAGTACCACACCGATGACAAAACGGTCCATAGACACCATCAGCGGTACAACGATATTACTCACAGTCATCCAACCGCCGAAGCCGAACAGGGGGCGCAATTGGCTTGTATCCCATCGATAGGATTGGCGCACCTCCGGCACGACTCGAAACATCAACAGCATGTGAGCCAAAACAGCGACAAAACGACCTGCAACCAATACCGCCACTATGGGATAAAGACTGGTGGAGAATGGCAAAACGGCAACCGGACCGACAAAGGTAAAGATACCCATGGGTATGCGTATGGCCGTGAGCAGCTTGAAACGTTGATATGCTGCTATTACTCCACGCAGGCCAACCGTAATGATGACGAATGGAATGGATAGAGAAAGCAGGTAGAAGGCCTTTTTCGTCTCTTGCTGCAGCTCGAGCGGCACCTCCAGCACAGAGCCAACCAGCCAAGGTGTGAGCCAGAAAATGATAGCGAAACCGATCACGCCCAGAACAGCCATCAAGGTCATTGCAGTCCATATCAGGCCGGGTATCTTGGCATGCTGCTGCTCACCCAGACACTTCGCAACCAATACCGTCAAGGCACGCCCAAGGCCAAAATCAAACAGACTGAAATAGCCGACAAACATCCAACTGATCGCCAACAGCCCAAAACGATCCTTGCCAATGGCATCTATCAGGATCGGTATGGTAATGATAGCGACAAGAAAAGGTACAACGATGCTGAACAAGTTCCAGACAACGTTCTTGGCCAGCAGACCACCGCGTGTCAGTTCATTATCTCTGGCGCTCATGAGCAGCTCACCATAGCGGACAGGATATCATTTATCCGATCACTCCCATATTTCAATAACCACACGGCCTATGCATGGTATGGCCGGAGCTACTAGACAGGCGGGCTTTTGCAGATCATACGCCCAGGTCGGAAGGCAAGCGTGTTTCGTTAATTATAAAAACCGACTTACTCAAGCCCAACGCCAACCGTGCTTGTGATAAAACACAAACGCCGACTTGGCAAACATGAGAATATGCTTGATTCCCTTTTTCGAGGCGTTACCCCCTCCATGGACAATACGCACATCCGGTACATAGGCGATTGTGGAGCGCTTGCCTATCCTGATCGACAGATCGAAATCCTCGAAGTAGACAAAAAAATCCGGAGAAAAGCCTTTTACATTGACCAACACGTTATGCCGTACAAACATAAAACAGCCACTGGCCATAACCTCCTTACTCAGGGTTCTACCCTGTAGATCGTAGCGCATCTCATACTCTTGCAATCGACCGGCGAAATAACGCTTTACGAATCGCGGGGCAAAACCGCGCAAAAACAGATCGAGTACCGCAGGGTAACGTTTACACAAATACTGTTTGTAGCCTTCAGGGTCTTCGGAATAGGGGGAAAGCAATCCGATATTGGGATTGTGATGCATATAATCGATGGCTTTCGAGAACGCATCTTCGAGCACTTCCACATCCGGGTTGATGACCAGATGATAATCACTCTGCTCATTCAGGATAACCAGATTGTGGGCAGCACCATAGCCGATATTGCCACCGGTCCCGAGTACCATCCACTCATGGGGGCTATCGGCGAACACTTCGGATACCAACTGCCTGACTTGGGTTAGGATCCCGCCATTATCCACGATCACCACTTTCGCCCTCAGATCCTTCTGACTTGAAGCAGCATAATCAAGGGACTTGACTATGCTGACAAGCGTCTCTCTCAGGGTAGGCAGCCCACTATCATAGTAGACGATGGAGATCACAAGTTTCATGCCGTTACTATTAATGCTTAGTTATCCTTACTCGCATTTTTGACGCTGCTTTCCGCTGCCTTGCGCTTGATATCCTGTATATTGGCCAACTGTGCACGATAGGTATCAACCAGGCGATCAACTCCACCAGGTTTCAAATAACCCTGATTACCCGCAGCCACATAGGTGCTGTATGTTGCCGATGCCGACATCAAGGCCGCATTCACCAATGTCAGCGGTTTACCTTCACTCTTGATCTCGTTGGCCAAGGCGATGAAACGCTCTGCCACGGCCGTAAACTCTGTAAATTCTGTTTCTTTATCAGACATCTTCATCCTCGTCATCGACTCCCTTCCAATTTAGTGAAAAATCCTCTCCACAGCGTGTCAGGTTGGGATTGTAGGCTGGATCACGCTCTAAAAGGGGCCCATATTTATTCAACATATACTCAGCTTCACCACTGAAACGCAGTTGCTTTTCCGGTGTATCCTCAGCCCCGCGGGAAGCGGATTCATGGTGATACAGTTCCGCGTATGGTGTCCAGAGATTGTAATAACCCGCCTTGTATATCCGAATACAAAGATCCACATCATTGAAGGCAACCGCGAGATGTTCGCTATCAAAGCCGTCCACGGCTTCAAACACCTCTCGACGCAATAACAGGCAGGCAGCGGTCACGGCGGTATAGTTCTGAATCAACACGGAACGTCCCATGTAACCTTTGTTCTCTTTTGTGGAATATTTCATGGCGTGACCGGCCACACCACCAAGACCTAAAACTACCCCACCATGCTGTAGCCGATCATCCGGATACCAGAGTCTGGCGCCGACCGCGCCGATCTCGGGCCTGGCAGCGTGACTAACCATCTCTCCCAACCAACCGGGGGCAATCACTTCGATATCGTCATTCATGAAGCAGAGCATTTCTCCACTCGCATGTTTGATGGCAAAGTTGTTGATCGCGGAAAAATTGAAGGGATGGTCGTAGCGCAAAACCTTGATATGGTCCTGACTATCCAACACTGTGAGATAGTCGAGGGTCTGCTGATCATCGCTTTGATTATCGACCACAATAAACTCGATATTCTTATATCGGGTCTTGTTTCTAATGCTCTCAAAGCATTGCCGTAACAACTCTCCACCATTCCGGGTTGGGATGATAATCGATACCTGAGGTTGAGGATCTGGTATTGGATAACGCACCCGGATCATGCCATCGATAAGGTCAGATTCCGTCACCTCCGCCGCTTGACCACGAACCTCAAGATCATCCTCGATTGCATGTATGGCCGCATTCATGGCATAGGATTTCGCCTCACCACCGGAAGCGGTGCTTTCCGGTATCGCCCGCCAATGATAGAGAATCCATGGGATATGGCGCACCTGCCAGCGCGGCTCAACCTCCCGTAAGCAGCGCAACGCCAAGTCGTAATCCTGCGCACCTTCAAAACCTTCCCGCATACCACCCACCCGTTCAACCAGGGAGCGTCGATAGACACCGAAATGGCAGATCATGTTATGTGATCGCATCAGGTCCGGGTTGAAATCCGGTTTGAAGTAGTGGTCGAATCGTACCTCTTCACTGTTCAACTTATCTTCATCGGAATAGATGATCTGCGCGTCCGGATTGAGCACAACCTCCTGGGCCACAAAATAGAGCGCAAAGGGTGCCAGCTGGTCATCATGATCCATCAAGCCGACAAAGTCGCCACTTGCCAGCTCCAACGCCGAATTCGTTGCCTTTGAGATGTGTCCATTCTCCTCCCGGTAGGTAACCTTGATGCGTTTGTAACGGCGCGTATACTCTTCCAGCACCCGCTTTATATGGGGTCGTGTGGAGGCATCGTCAGCAATACACAACTCCCATGCCTCATAGGATTGCTCAAGCACTGAGTCAATGGCAGCGCGAAGCCAATACTCATCCACATCGTATACCGGCATTATGATCGAGATCAGTGGACTGTCCGGGTGTTCATTGAGCTCCTCAACCATCTCAATCGTCGGCACACCAACAGGCTCCACATCCCTAATCCACAATGAATAGTCATAGGTTGGAGACGCCTCGGTATTCAGATGCTCGCGTATTGCCGACAAGCCACCCTTTTTCCAGAGCCGAACCGCTTCCTGACCCCAATCACGCACTATGCGGGGATCACTCTTAACCTTCTTCAACTCGGGTGCAAACCTGCGTAACAGCTGCACCGGCTTGGTCAAAGCCATATAGCCACGCCAACCCCGGCTGTTCACAACATCGCGTAGATTCTGCTTGGCGTGCTTGAGGTCATTTTTATGCAAAAACAGTTCATGGTTGAGGGAGCGGTTACTCCTCTCCATGCTGCGTAATTGATTCTCCAGGTCACTTCTACGCCGATTCTCTTCTGCTAGTGCCCGGTGCGCTTGCTGGACCTCCTGTACCGCATTCTCGATACTCGCTCTATGCTTGCCCAGTTCATCGTTCAAGGTGCTAAGGGCTTGTTGCTGCTCCTGTAAGATCCTGTCCCGCTCCTCCACCATTTTCAGGCGCGTCTCTGCGGTACTGCCAGCCTGATGCAACTCGTCGAGCAGATTCCTGTATACCTCAACCGAGGCCTGCATAGGCTTATCGTTGAGCACAGGAAACTCGTCGATGGAGACATCCTTGTCCGGCGTGGCGGAGACAATATATTGAAAGGCTGCCGCATCCGGGGTATGGAACAGGGCCAGCCCCCGTTCAGTCGCCTCGAATCCCATCCTCTCCAATCGCTGCTCAATTTCCGAGTCAGCCATGTCATGGAAGGTATAGGTCAGCTCATTGACCCTGAAACCACTCCGAGCAAACATCTCGCGGAGTGAATTGTAGGTAAAGAGATGCAGATGGGTGCGATC
Organism: Candidatus Thiodiazotropha sp. CDECU1; assembly: GCF_963455295.1. Taxonomy (NCBI): domain Bacteria; kingdom Pseudomonadati; phylum Pseudomonadota; class Gammaproteobacteria; order Chromatiales; family Sedimenticolaceae; genus Candidatus Thiodiazotropha; species Candidatus Thiodiazotropha sp. CDECU1. Next base: position 101,664 of record NZ_OY734020.1, on the reverse strand, counting down.
CAGCAACCCGGTATCTTCGTAGGTGAACCTTCCTTCCAACAGTTCCAGCCGCAACGCAGCATGAGCACCGTTTGGCAAGGAGGCGAGAAGCCGCCCGCCATCGTTCAACAGATCGGGGAGTTTTTTCAACAGGGCAGTCGGGTCCCGCAGGTGCTCGAGAATATCGGCGCAGGTGATGACATCGAAGCGTTCATCACCAAGACTCTTCAACCAGCCCCTGTTTTGAACATCCCCTACGATGACCCGGTCGCAATTCGATTTGGCCTTATTCGCCATCCCACGGTCGATCTCGACACCGACCACATAACAGCCCTTCTCCTGTCGCAGATAGTCCGACATATAACCGGTGGCGCAACCCAACTCAAGCACCCGACTGCCTGTCGGTATGCGCTTTACCAACTGGGTATGGGAATTGTTCTCGACATTCAAATCGAGTTTAAAATCGTATTCAGCCACGTGAATATTGTTAAACTATCGACGAATTAATTGAATCGGGTATTACCGCTGATTACCGGCTATTCGAAGAATAACCATCCAGCTGCCATTATCAGCTACATACCTGGCCTAGCTGCTCACTCACCAGTTTGCTGCTGGTGCTTTTGTGTATACTCTTCGACTTTATCCTCATAGATACTCGCCTTGTTTTTCTTTAGCAGCTCATCGAAGTAAGCATCCCGACGATTTTGAATAAAATCGTTCCGCAGTTTTTCGACAATTTTATCCTTCACCTGATCGAAGGTTAATTTCTGCGGCGAGTAACGGTTAACCAGCTTAATGATATGATAGCCAAACTGGGTTTCAATGATATCGCTGACCTCACCCGGCTTATGCATGGCTGCTACTGCCTCGTCAAATGGCTTTACCATAGAACCACGCTTGAAAAGGCCCAATGAGCCTTGATTCTTGAGCGTCACCGTATCCTCTGAATAGACCATCACGAGATCATCAAATGAGCGTTTTCCGCTGTCGAGCTCCGCTTTCACCTTCTTGATAATCTCGAGGGCCTCTTCCTTGGGGTGATGTTTGGGCAATCTGTCGGTGGTGGAGATCAGGATATGTTTCGCTTCAAATCGTTCGGGAATCGTATACGCTTCAGGGTTACCCAGATAGAGCTCTTTCGCAGCCTGATCGAATTCAGGAACAGGTTCAGCGTCAATCTGTTTCAGGCGCTCCAGATAGAGCAACTTTTCCCTTTGACGGCGTAGTTTGGCCTGAAACAGCTCGGATTTGGCAAGACCGCTCTTTTCAGCCTCTTTCGATAGGGCGCGAATCAGGTAGATCTGGCGCAACAGTTTCAGTAACTGTTTGTGATTACCGACCACCTGACTCCTGGCATCCTCCGGACCACTCAGCAACAACGCATCCAGATCCACATCCTCGACTTCGATACCGCCACCGAGCATCAAAGTCTCGCCGGCTATCAATACAACAGGTGATAGGCAGAGCACCACTACCAATAACAAACAGAACCTCATTGATTATCCTCTAAGAAATATGCTGAACATAGGATTGGAATTATACGGTGGCGAATCCAACAACGCCATTGGTGTATAGACGGCTTCATTAGGGACCAGTTCAATAACAATGATTAAAATACGTCAATAGTACCGAGCAATTTTATCGATCAACCTTAATACAGGTCGTTTAGCTTGACTGGCTCGTACATAAACCACTGTCTTCACCACGATGCTTTTCTTTGGACAAAAAAAAAGGCAGGCCTTTCGGCCTGCCTTTCCACGTTTCGCTTACGCGATTCGTACTTAGTTGCGGTTGACGCTACGGATCAGGTCAACAGTCTCACCCAACTGGGCAGGACCGACATCACCCGCCATGGCGGAGAAGCCGATGACCGGAACACCAGTCCAGCTACCGCCACCAAGGCCACCGACGATTTCAGTCATGGCGATGATACTTGCATTGGTGTTGTAGTTGTACTGAGTAGCTGCACTGATGGTCACCCAACCAGCCTCGAAGCCAGCATCCAGGTTCCAATCGAACACGTTGGCAGCCGGAGTACCCAGAACGGACTGGTTACCACCAGTAGAACGGTTCACGGAGATAACGTTGACCTCACGCTCCAGAGCGACAATGGTTGGTGCGTCGATCGGCACAGGCGAGAAGTCGCTTGAGCCTGCAACAACTGTAGCCGTCTGCTCTTCATAGTCGTAGTAGGTCAGACCCACTTCAACGTCAGGAGTAGCGTTGGCAGCGTAGCCAGCATTCAGACAGATTGCGCCAGCACCGTCATTCGGGTAGTCATTTGCAGTTGTACCCAAAGTCGGCAGTGCCACGGATGCGCCATCGTCGGTACCATCGTTAAGCGTACCAACACAAGCAACCAGAGGACCGGTTCCATCGAGATCGTTGGTCAGGGTGCCACTGTTGAAGATACCGTGCTTACGCAGCGGGAAGGTCATGACGATATCGGTCTCACCGCTGATGTTGGCCTCAACGAAGTAAGGTGCGGAAACCGCATCGGCACTCAGGATCAGAGCCATCGGCAGTGGGTTGGAACCCATTGGGATAGATGGGTTAGGCGCGATATCGTTGATAGAGCCTGTGTCATACTCGACCAGAGGAGCAGCGATGCTCTTCACAGCAGTACCGGCCGCGTTCAGCATGTTGGCAACCTGTACGTCACCAGAGGCCAGAGAAGGCAGCAGATAGTTGGAAGAATCATCCGACTGATAGTGCTGGGCGACAGTCGAGTAGTCATCGACGTGAGTACCCTGCTCAACAAAAGCAGCACCGGTAGCGGTGTTGATCATGATGGAGTAGGCATTGATACCACCAGTAGGCACAACCAGACCAGCATTCAAGGTGTCTGCATAAGGCAGGTTAGCTGCACCACCATCTGTGGCTACGCCTTCCAAGTTCAATGCACCGGGCTCGAAGCCATTGATCGGAGCACCGGCAGCACCGGCAGTCCAGGCATCATCCACAACGGTACAGTCAGCAGGCATGCCGCTTGCGTCATGCAACAAGCCAGCCGTGATGGAGCGGTCGCCAGCAACGGTGTTGATGGCACCATCAGCGGTACCACTAGCGTCGATCTCTGCAAATTCGCCGTTGTCGACAGCCACACCAGTACCGTCAGCAATAACACCCATCTCGATGATCTCGACATAACCTTCGGTCAGATCTTCGTCGGTGGTAGCGGTGTAGATGTTACGGAAGTCGACGCCAGCCTGCAGCAGAGCCTTGCCAGGATAGGTACAAGTCTCGTCTTCGGTGATGATGTTGGCAACAGAACCAACCAAACGGATGGTGCCGTTCCAGACGTCAAAAGGCGACATGTAGATATTGAAGTCGAGCACGTCAGCAGAGATGCGCGACTCACGGAATCTAACCTTGACGGCTTTGAATTCGCCCGTGGTGTTGGTGATGTTGATGTTGGTGATAAAGTTGTTGTTTACATTGTAGTAAGGCAGCAGCGCAACTTGACCTGTTCCGTCTGTATTGACGTGAGCCGCATTGACTCCGGCAGTAGCGGTAGCCATCAGCATGGCTGCAGCGATCTTAGATTTTCTCAACACAGTTGTGTCTCCTATTACTTTTCGTGTTAACACTAAAAAACTAACTGAGCCTGTTTATGCGGCCAGCTAAAAGCCTTGAGATCAGGCGCATGTCGAGGATTATCGACCCAAACCCAAGACCGTGCAAGGGAATGATCATTCCTTTTGTGAGGGAGGTCTCAGCAACAAGTTACCTTACACTCCTAATTCTCACGCATGGAAGTCTACCATAAATCCTCTACCTAACAAACGCTATTCTAGCAAAAAAAACAAAAAATGTTGCAAATTTACCAAAAAAGGCATTAACCAATTGATATTAAAGATAAAGTATTTTTTGCACTGTTGTAAATAGTGGCTTTTTCAAATAGGGGCGAGGCTCTGAAACCACCTGAATTTTCCAGCTATAGAGCAACTTTAATGATGTATGATCGATACCCTTAAAACATAAACTCATAAGTCAATGAAAAATAAGGAAATGTAAACCCATGTATCAAAAATACAACAAGAAGCCCTATGTGTGGTTAATTCATCGTGGGAAGAAAACCCCAATTTCCATCCCCATCTTTCACCCACTTTTCCTTGATCTGGTTGCCCGTCTCAACCGGCCCCCGCATCAGTGGATAGCGGATTTCCACCCTTATATCGACCACCGCAGTACAAACTTCAGCGGACTCACAAGAAACCTCTGCAACTTCTGCAGATTTCCAGATTCCCACACCTTTTACAGTCTTCCGGTAGTGGGGGAATGGGGTTACCTGACGATATCCGCTCGACAGATACGCATAGGCCGACTCCAGGCGCCCATCGATCAAAAGCGCCCACCGCGCTTTCGCCCTTTGCGCCACCAGTTCCTCATTGGAAAGGGCCTGTTCCTGAGGTGAACTGGCACAGCCCCCCAGGATCAGGGAGAACGTCAGCAGGGCGAACCATTTGAACTGATGCATGCAATCAACTTTCAAATACTTAAGCATAATAATTTCATCCGATTGAAGAGCGCAGATTCTACGAGACCGTATAGACCGGTTCAATCCCTCTTGAATCCCTCACACCTCTCCCCAGAACATTTGCAGCGCCGGCCATTGCCACCAGCGCCCCGGGTTGCTACGAATCCTACCCTCAATGTCCGCCACCAACAGGGCCATTGATTCATCGGCAGACAGTGTCCCCACTTCATGGGCCGGTAAAAAGTTGAGTATCAATCCATGTCGATGTTCCTCCACACAGAAGGGCTGAATCAGGGCGCCGGTCTTTTTTGCCAGCTTGACCGTACCCTCGGGGAAGAAGGCCTGCTGGCCGAAGAAGGGAACAGCAACCAGACCGGCACTCCCTTTTGTATAGGGAACATCGAGCAATATGGCAACCGGCTGCTTGCGCAACGCCTCAAGCAGGGGGCGCATATTGGATGCCCCCGGCATCAGAAACTCGCCCCGATAGCATGTTCTGAGGCGTGATAGTTTCAGCCTGCGGTATCTGAATTCAGGCTCGGGCAGGTTCCAGGTGTTTTGCCCTTCATCGTCCCTGGCCAGGGCCCCTGTCGCGATACCGTAGGCCGCCGTGGTCACACCCAACATCCAGAACCGGCCCAGGTGGGCGCCGGTCAATATCATCGGTCGACCATCCCGTCTTGCCTCCAGGACCTGCTCAAAGTTTTTGACCTGGATGGTTTTCGCCACCTGCTCCACGGTTCTCAGCTGCGGATAGTACCAGGTGTCGAGGATCTCTCGCTGTTGCATTGCATAGAAATAGTTGGTCCATTGCCGATACTGCGCCTCGGCCTCTCCTGGCAGGGCCCGACTCATCTGATGTGCTATCTGCTCAGCCATCTGTTTCTGTTTGGCACACTCCAACTTGCCGTAGAGACTCGCCGCTCGATAGGCGATATATCTGGGTAGACGGGACAAAGCAGGGAAAAGCAGCCTGTATTTCAGCTCAAGATCCCAGTGTTCAAGTGGTGGCTGCATGTTTTTACCGGGGCCCCCATCGATGGGCCATTTTCACCAGACCCACCTCACTGCTTTCGTGGCGTACCTTGAATTGACAGCAGACCGGGCGCGAGTCGTAGACATGCAATCCGCTGCGATCGATCAACCACGCCTCCAAGGCATAGTCCCCCGACATTAACATCAGTGGATCGAAGTGTAGACTCGTACCGTAGACGCTGCCGTCTACAGGTAGCAGATTGCATTGATCGATCAGGGTGGAGACGCCGTAGACCTGCAGTCCATCATTGCGGATCAGCACCAATCCGATATGTACATCATCCACCGGGCGGGACCCGATCTCCGCCCGCACATTGATCGCCAGGGCGTCTCCCTGGCGAAATAACGGGCTGCCTTCTGCTGTATCTATCCCCCCCTCGAGAGCGACCTCCTGCAGATAGACATCACTCACCGTCTCCATCTCACCTGAAACCCGCTGCCCCGTGGGACTGCCCCCCTGCCGGGAGCGGACATAATCCTGGTAATCATCCACCACGGTGGCGGAATCGCCCTGGGCCATGATGGCGCCGTGATCAAGCCAGATCGCCTGCTCGCACAACTCCTTCACCTGATAGAGGTTGTGTGAACAAAATACCAGGGTGCGCTTTTCATCGCGGAATCCCATCATTCTGTCCATGCTCTTTTTCTGGAACAGTGCATCGCCGACAGATAAGGCCTCATCCACAATCAGTACATCGGGTTCAATCGAGGTCACAACAGAAAATGCAAGTCTTACAAACATCCCGGATGAGTATGATTTGACCGGTCGCAATATGGCTTCACCCAGCTCGGAGAATGCGATGATATCGGGTATACGTGCCTTGGTTTCCGCCGCACTCAGACCGAGCATTGAACAGGCCAGGCGGATATTCTCCAGTCCGGAGAATTCCGGATGAAAACCCGATCCCAACTCCAGGATGGCAGACTTACGCCCTTCTATATGGAGTGTACCGGTTGAGGGCCGCAAGGTGCCCGCCAGCAGTTTGAGCAGTGTCGACTTGCCTGCTCCGTTATCGCCAATGACGCCGAATGTCGCACCTTTCTCGATGCTAAGATCGAGAGGAGTCAAGGCCTTGATCTCGGCATGAAAGGGTTTCTTCAGCAGCCACTCTTTGAAGAGGTCAGTGGGCTTCGCGTACTGCCGATAGATTTTCGACAGCTGTTGGGCTTGAATCGCGTTCACAGAAAATCCTTGGCCCGATGCTGAAGACGCATGAACAGGGCCCCGATCAGGAGGGTCAGGAACAAGCTTGCTATGGCCAGCACCACCAGTTCTGAAACAGGCCACTGGTTTTCCAGAATCACGGCACGGTAGGACTGAACCAACCAGGTGATCGGATTGGCTTCAATGATTGAGCGATACTTCTCAGGCACCATCTCCAAGGGATAGATGATCGGCGTTGTGAAGAAGAGTGCGGTCAACAACATGGGTAACAGCTGACCAAGATCCTTGATAAACACGGATAGGAGCGCCACCAACGGTGCCAAGGCGAAAGTCAGTAACAGTCTCAGGGCCACCAGCAGAGGCAACAAAACCAACGTAATCCCCGGCACATACCCCATCAACCAGGCAGCCACGATCAATATCAAAAGGCCGGTCACCTCCTGTACCAGGGTTGCCATCGTCGCCACGGCCGGAAAGACCGCCGGTGGCATTTGGGTTTTAAGCAGCAGGTCGCGGTTTTCCATCAAGCTGCCACTGGCCCGCAACAAGCCGTCCTGCAAGGCGCCGAAGGGTATCAGGGCGGCGAACAGATAGAGGGCGAAATCGCCGGTGTCACCGCCGGGTCGAAAACTGACCTTGAGTATGCCTGAGAAGACAAAGCTGTACACAAGCAGTAAAAACAGCGGCTGCGCCAACAGCCAAAGCGGGCCCAGCAAGGTGCCTTTCAGCCTTAGCAGGGTATCGCGCCGCACCATCAAGAAAAGGCTCTGACGATGACGGAAGAGATCTAGATAAAGCTTGAACAATCTTCTTAAACTTCCAGCGGAATGGATAGGGTGAGCATCATACAACAGTTGATTCTCAATGCCGAATCGTATCGCGATAGGGTTCGCTTAAGGGGTGATGTTCATGGTAACGTCTATGCCGAAGCGAATATCCCGTCGACTGAAACAAGAGCGGGAATACTACCAATCATGTTTGCACCCCCGACATGATTCCATGAGATGAAAATTGAACGGATTTTTATCGACAATGCGTCCACAGATGGCAACCACAGCAACCATTCTAACCTTGCTCGTGGTGACTTTTTTTGCCAATCACACGGCACTTTCTGCATTCTGGCGCTTTGACGACGGCTGGCTTCTCGATTATGCCAGCCGCTTCTCTCCCTCAGACTATTTCCTTGTGCCGGCAATCACACGGGGCTACTCGTTCAACAACCTGACGCCATTCAATCCTCTTATCTACGACCTGAATCTCTGGTTGTTCGGCGTCTCACCGCGTGGATTTTATCTCCAACACCTGACGGTCATGGCCGGCTGTGGGATTGCCACATTTCTGCTGCTGCGTTTCTGGCTGGATCTTCGCTTTGCACTCTCAGGCGCACTCCTGTTCCTGCTCGGTGCACCGTCACTGATCGTTTCGCAACAGCTGATGGTTGGCCACTATATTGCCGGGCTCATGTTTAGCATATTGGCTGTTCACTTCTATGTGCGTAGCCTGGAGAGAGCGAGTTGGCGTCTCGCTCTGACAGCAACACTGTGCTATATGCTGGCTTCCGTTTGCAAGGAGATCTATGTCCCCCTGCCGATCATCCTGCTGTTCATAAATAAAGCCACACCAAACCGGCGCCTGATGCACGCCGCACCGATGTTTACCTGGACGCTCTGCTACACCCTGTGGCGGTTTCTGGTACTAGGCAGTCTGATCGGTGGCTATGATGCCTCGCCCCATGGACACTCATGGTCGGATAAACTTCTCGAGTTTATTGCAATTCCCCAATTGTTATTCGGTACAACCCCTTTGAACATCGCGGTAATGGCAATTGTCGTGGCGCTGGTGGGATACACCCTGTACAGGAAGCGACTCAACCTGCCCTTGACCATGGTTACAGGAGCTGCTGTTTTGCTGCCAATGGTTCCACTGCTCGGGTTTCCCGGAATCACGCGACCGGATCGCTATCTTTTCCTGCCCTGGTGGCTGATTTCCATCATTACCGCGATCGCTCTCGCCAACCTGCCAGCATGGAGATATCCCTACCGGAGGGGCATCAGCTTACTACTGCTACTCAGTGTTGCCGTGCATGCCCACCAGGTACGAGACAGTGTTCAACCCAGACTTGACGGCTTCGATACCGTTTACCGCCTGTTCACTTCACCGGCACCCAACACGGTATTTTTTTCAAACAACAAAAACGCATATCACCAGGACACTGTCTTAAACGGCATCAGGAATGCCCTCAACAAGGTAGACGGTGCCGGGCTGCAAAGAGTTGGTATACTGACCCAACGAGATTATTTACCCAGCCTGAAGAATACAGATTATTCTATGGTTGAGTATGATCAGTCATGCAATTGCATACGCGAGATTGACGCGCGGATAACCGCAAACGGAACAGCCGAGCAAGCCTGGCAACCCGCGATACTTGTAGTGACACTCTCCCCGCCCTATCCACCACTCTTCGAACATGCCAACGGAGTAATCGAAGCGATCAGCACCAAGGGCAAAAATCTATATCTCACGGGTTGGACGGAGCTACCACCGGAAGATATTGAACAACAGTTTTTATTTGTGACGCCGTACAGACCGGAACAGACGCAACTGAGTTCATTCAAAACCGATACCCATACTCAACATAGGCAGAGGTATAGATTCGATCTACGTTTGAAATACCCGGACGAAGCAACAGCCCAATATTCTCAATCGCGGCTTTGCCTGCTGACAAGATCCATGCTGACGCCCGTCAGACTGATCCAAAGCACCAGGCAAGACGGCTGTGGTGGATTTCTCAGATCCCATTGATGAAATCACTCTCAATCAGAAACCTCATCGAAAAGGCTGTTTCATTACAGTTTTCACGCTACTTGATGGTCGGCATCACTGCCTGGGTAATCGATTTCGCGGTATTTGTTGTATGCCACTCTATAGTCGGAATCGTCTGGGCCCAGACCGCGGCAAGAGTCAGCGGAGCACTGGTCGCTTTTGCAGGCCACAAGGTTTTTGTATATAAAAACAGAAATTTCGCTCGGCATGCACTAGGCAAACAGTTTCTAAGCTATCTGCTTCTGTGGGTTTTTTCATACCTGCTGAGCATTGGTTGTATTATTCTGTTTATCGATGTTCTGGGGCTCGAGCCGGTTGCGGCGAAACTGGTCACCGAAATTATCCTGGTCGGCATCAATTACATTACAATGAAGCGGCTGATTTTTCTATCATAAGCAGGAGAGAGCATGCTTATCTCACTGATTGTTCCAATCCGTAATGAGCAGGCCGGGCTCGACCGTTTCTGGCAGGCAATCACTGCCGTGCTGGAACAAACCAGCTACGAATTCGAACTGGTGATGGTCGATGACGGCTCCTCAGATGACTCCTGGCGGCTGATATCCGAATTCACCACAACAGACCGGCCATCGCTACATGTAGCGGCCATTCGCCTGAGTCGAAACTTCGGCAAAGAGGCTGCAATCCTGGCCGGCTTGCGCCAGGCTGAGGGTAGCGCCGCGATCGTACTTGACGCAGACCTGCAACACCCCCCCGAACTGATACCGAAGATGCTGGATCTTTGGGACCAGGGAAGAACCCCCATCGTAGAGGGTGTAAAACGGAAACGCCAGCATGAATCATTCATGAAACGCATGGGGGCAAGTTTGTATTACCGTATTTTCAGCCTGTCGAGCGGACTTGATATGCAGGGCGCCAGCGACTTCAAGTTACTCGACCGGCGTGTCATGGATCAATATATCAATCTACCGGAAACGGACCGCTATTTCCGTGGCCTGACTGCCTGGATGGGATTCGACGCCGCGGCGATCGAATTTGAACCGCCCGATAGAGAGGCGGGAGAGAGCGGGTGGAGCTTGCACAACCTATTGGCCCTCGCCAGATCGACCATCATCAGCTTTTCGTCCCTGCCCCTCAGAATCGTGACATGGCTTGGGGTCGCTGGACTGATCTTCAGTCTGGCTTTGACTATTCAAACCCTGTGGTACAAGTGGATGGGGTTTGCCGAGGAGGGATTCCCGACCGTGATTCTCCTGATTCTGGGCATCGGCAGCATGATTCTTTTCAGCCTGGGATTGATCGGGGAGTATATAGGCGAAATATATCGTGAGGTTAAAAGAAGGCCTTCGTATATCGTATCCGAAACACTCTCACCCTCTGAGCACATCAGCCAACCCAGTCGCGAGCAGTCTGCCGATGTTGTGACGGCGCAAGCACATGAAGAAGTCCGAGAATGAGAAATAGATTTTGAACTTCAATCGCTGATATAGATCAGAATCCTTGCCTTGATAAGACTCAATACAAATACTACATACCCCAACACTTAGGAAATTTTGTAACGATGAGACGTTTGAACATTACATTGTTTACTGCAGCGCTATTCTATTCACTACCTAGCTTCGCCACTGAACTTAGCTCAGACAAACAGCAGTACAGCTATACCGTCGGTGTTCAGATAGGCAAGATGTTACGCGCTCAGCAAACCGGTGACCTTGATATGCAAGTCTTTCTCCAAGCCGTGGAAGACTCCTTGCATAACAAGCAGCTAAAACTCGACGCCATACAGATGCGCGCCGCCATGAAGAAGCACTATGCAAATATGGAAACAAAACGTGCAAAGACCGCTGCGGACAACAAGGCCAAGGCTGCAGCCTATCTTGCTCAAAACGGCAAACGGAAAAATGTGGTCACCCAGAAAAGCGGGTTGCAGTATGAAGTGATGGAACCTGGTGAGGGCGCATCACCTGAAAGCGGTGATTCGGTAGAAGTGCACTACCATGGAACACTTATCGACGGGTCAGTCTTCGACAGCTCACGACAGCGTGGCAAACCGGCAACCTTCAATGTTGACAGGGTTGTTCCCGGTTTCAGTGAAGCCCTGCTGCTGATGAAGCCCGGGGCGAAGTGGAGAATAGTCATACCCCCTGAGCTGGGCTATGGGGAGCGAGGGGCAGGTAAGAAAATCGGTCCCAACGAGACGCTTATCTTTGAGCTGGAGCTAATCAAGGTTATTGAAAAACCCAGTGCCACTAAATAAATATTGATTGGTACAGTAACGGCCGAGCTACATCGCTTCCGAATTCAGACGCCTCTCCACGTGTTTCTTCATATTTAACAAATCAACCGTGGAGAGAGTCTGGATAGGCTCCATGCCGCTCAAACGGATTGATGTCAGATAGATGGGATAACCCTCGTCGCTGTCACGAATGCCATGAATGTACTGCACAATTGCCGCATACAGTTCATCGCCATACTCAAGACGGGTGAACTCCTTATCACCGCAGATCAGGGACACGGGCTCTCTTCTGGTCAAACCGGAATCGCCGATCATGGTTAACTCCAGATAGTCATCATTATCCAGCAACGGCACCCGTCGACGCTCGGCATAATATTGCCCTTCGTTGTCGGCCGACAGTTGATAAAACTCCGGCTCGAGCAGCAGATCACTTGGTGAGTCCAGAACCAGATTTCTCAGCTGCTGCAAGCTGTTGAGGAAACGGCGCTGCTGTCGCATCAGGAATCGCGGGCTATCCACTGCTATAGACTGCTGAAATAGAGCCCCCTGCTCATCAAGCACATAGATTTCCGCCTGACTTTTCCCAATCCTGAAAAAGAGTTGGATCACATCCGGTTTATTCAACTTGAAGAGTACAGGATAGGGACTGTTTACGAGTATCTCAGGATCGAATTCAAGGGCTCGGTAGATCTGTTGCGGCTGTTCCAACTCATCGATCAGGCTCTCGAACGACTCCAGGCTTTGCCAGACAAAACCATGCTCTGCCTGCTTCTGAACGATGAAAAAAGCCTTACCCATACGGAATACATAACGGCCATTGCCTAGATCATCATTGCGGAATCGCTGAACCACGTGGTTGAACAATTCGGTAACCCTCAATGCAATCTGACCGCCTCGCACACCCGAATAGCTGTAGGCATGTATCTGCAAAGGCGCAACATCCGGTTCCGGTTGCAGATTGAGGATATAGCAGAGCACATCCATCAACCCCTCTGCGCCCTCGTGGCGAGACACCTGCAGTTCCCCCCAACTGGTCTGATGAATCTTCTCCAAGTTCGTCACCAGATTGGTGCGGGACGAGGCAAAACTAAGTGGGTCATGACGCTCACTGGTCAATTGCTTCCCTTCCTTGGTCAGATGCTCCATTGGGTCTACACCGATATTGATAAACAGCGCACTCATGATAATCGTCGCCGGCTTGGCAAGCACAGTCATACCCGCAGAAGGTGGCATGTATTGGGGAAAAAGACGTCTCACGCTTCGCTGCAGTGAGAACAGCTCATCACGGCGCAGCAGAGTCTCGCCTGAATCGAAGGTAATAACAGTACCCTTCCCCCACACCTGATTGACATGACTCCACAACAGGATCTCGATCAGATTTTTCGAGATCTTTATGGGCCGATGCTCTATGACTTCTCCTGCCTCAAGTTTGCCTCGATACAACATCCATGCCGGCTCCCCGTCCCTTGCAGATCGATGGTGGAGTGAAAGCTGCTCCTCGGCGAGATTTTTCGAGATACCAGGATTGATATGATCGATCTTTCCTGGCCGATGATCGAGCGCGGTATAGAGCTTACGCCCCAGCAAATTGAGTTCCTGGGGATCGATATGGCTCTCCTTGGCATACCTGCGGGCGAAATCGGTCAGTAGCCGATAGCTGCGCGTCAATACCCCGACCAGGGCGTTGCGCTCCTTGATGACCCGGTCGATCTTCCACTCCGCCCGGGTATCCATCATCTGTAGTTGGGTCTGTCCCCAGCCCCACTGGCGGGTCAGTTCCAACATGGATCGCAAGCGCCAGTTCTCACTCTTCTTGGTACGACTCAAACGTTCGCCGACCTTGAAGTAGAAACAGCGGCGGGCAAGCTCCAGCCGATCCAGGTCTTTGTTCTGTTTCAGATAGGTCTCAACCTGCTGATAGAGCAGAATATAGGAATCCAGCTTGTCGATATCCTTTTCACCCTCATAGATGGCCCGCTTCGCCTGTTGCGCCAGCCACGGGGGCGAGGGGTAATGGCGGCTATAGGCCTCCATGAGAAAGATCTTAAGAATCGATTTGTAGGGTGAATCTATACCTTTGTACAACTGCCACAGGGCCGCACCGAAGAACTCTCCGGCCTGCACATGATCAAGCCCGCCCAGGTCAATAACCTCCACTGCCTTGATAAAGCGATTGGTGAGCAGATAGTCTGCAAAGGCCTGATAATCGTCCTCTTTCTCCGGCGGCACCAGCCACCACAAGGGATAGCGCCCGGCCAGCAGCACCGCGCTGCGATAGAACTCCTCCAGCAACAGATTGTGTTGCGTTGTACCACTACTCTCCCTGGACAATTTGGATTTCTCACCCTGCCGGAAACGTGCGGGATCGATGAGAAAGATATGCAGTTCCAATTCCAGGTCTGCTGCGCTTTTCTCTATCCGAGTCGCTTTCTGTTGCAGTTGCTGGCGCTGCTTATCGCTCAATCCCGAGTCGAAACAGAGCCACAGATCGAAATCACTGCCGGATGACTGGCCTATGGTTCCGGTGCTGCCCATCAGATAGAGACCATGTACATGGTAGACACGTTGTGCGCGTTTCTTGTATTCGAAACTGCGACTCAGCTTGTTGGCCATTTCCAGGGCCTTCCTGGATGGGCTGTAATCAGAGATGCCGGTGGGGGTCTCGCTACTCACGAAACCAGGTAACATGGGATGATTGATATGAAACAGCAGTGGCAGGAGATGCAGGAACTCCTGCTGACTCTTCCGCAACTCAACCAGGATTCGTCGCAGGCGTTCACGATGTAAGCGCGTAAAGCGCTGTCGAACTGCATTTAGCTCTTTTCTGCTGATACCCTCTTCGAAGGTAATGCGTTGCGATTCGGGCATCTATCTTACTACCGATATTGAACCAACAGGAGACTGGCGCTGCCGACTGTGCACATGGATGTCATAAGATTCAGCCTAGGGCTTGGTATGTGACCTCGCATACCAGAGGGGTGGCGGGCGAAACAGACACCCTGGATTCAGCACTCTGCCTATGCTTCGATCGACTCGATTACCCGAACGATCAGACGTTGTGCATCATCACCTTTGGACCATTCCGAAACACCAAACTGTAAATCGGGAACTGGATTATCCCCCAGACCCTGCAGAGCGCCGCCACGACACTCGTTGACGATCTGCTGCAACAGTTTTTTGCCATCCGCTATGCTGGTTTCCGGCATCACCAGCAGAAACAGCTGATCTTCATAGCGCCCAATGACATCGGCCCAACGTAACCGTTCACGCAGATACTGGGTCATTACCAGGATGGAGGTCTCCGGGAGTGAATCCCCTGCCTGGTCGGGATGGCTCAAGCGCATGCCACCCAGGGTTAGTAAATTACCGTAACGCCTGCTGCGGGTAACCTGCGCACCGATTGCCTGAATCGTGGCACGACGATTTGCCATGCCGGTCAACTCATCGGTAATGGTGAGATCCTCAACTTGTCTGCGTAACTGGTCGCTCTCCCGTTGAGCCAGCACCAGTTGGCTAATATCATGATAGAAATGCAGTCGCAGTTGGGTATTCTTACCATCCACCACTTCTCGCACTTCCCGCTGCAACCATCGCTCACCATCACCGTTGAGTGACAGATGTAGCATATCGGTCTCGTCAAACAGGGCGTGCAGGCTCGCTGGCAGTGTATTCTTGTCTTTACCAATGAGTTCTTCACCGGACAGATCGAGCATCGCTTCCAATGCGGGATTCATCCATCGAATACAGACTTCACTGTCAATAGCCAGCATACCAGTAGGACAGACATCAAAGAGTTTTTGGTTAAAACTGATTTCGGCCATGATTCGATTCTCTCTATCATCCTGAGCGCAACCTCGGGGGCGCACTTTTATGTCAACATAGGTTCACGGACTCAACATTGTTGAACCTCAGAATGATTGAGCGGCTGTTTGGCGTAATTCTTTAGTTCTGATTGGCCGAATCCGGGTCCCCTGAGAAAATCGGCGGCCAACCGCAAATATCGAATTAACTAATTGAAAATTAAATAATTTCTGGAGGCCTCTTCAGCCAACCAAGAGACACCGGCAAGGAAATCAGTTATATACGGCGGTGATGCGCCACTCCACACCCTGCAGGCTGAGGTGGGCATGCACCGGATTGTCATCCCAATCACCGATGCGCAGCAGCAACCTGTCCGGTCCATCGAAAAAGGCATAGGTCATTCGATCCAGAAAACCGCCCTGACCAGGTTTGCGGTTGTGCGAACGCAACTGGGCGACTACCCATTGGATATCGACCATCCGCTCCACCGCATCGGCACCCATTCGCTGGATGCCACCTTGTAACCAGTCGATGAAACTATTCGAGACATCCCCGATAGTGCTTTCTACATTCTTATTGAGTTTGCGTTTGATCTGCTCTCTCACTGCTGTCAGATCGATTAACTCGTTGAGTGCCTGCTGATCATTCGACTGCAGGGCCTTATCCAGTCGGTAGACCGCGGTATAGGGCCAGATCAGAAATGCCAGGGCAATCAGAAAAAGTAGTGCTAAGAAGCCTTTCATATTGCGAATAGGTCTCTGTCCTGTTGCTACAGGCAATCATATTGTTACGTTTAAGAGCGGGAATTGCTCTGCAAGCAATCCCCGCAAGTTCAAATTTAGTGTCTGGATCGACGCGGGGGGCGTTCTTCACGAGGCTTTGCCTCGTTGACCCGGAGATTACGCCCTCCAAGCTCCTTTTCATTCAGTGCCTTGATTGCACTTTCAGCCGCGGATGAGTCTGGCATCTCAACAAACCCGAACCCTCTCGACCGCCCTGAAAATTTATCCATGATGACATTAGCGCTGGAGACATCTCCAAACTCTGTGAAAAGTTGACGTAACTCATCATCCTTAACGGTCCAGGGCAAATTTCCTACATAAATATTCATCATTTGTTCTCAAAATATGTGCATGTCCTAATCCATGCGATCAAACAATCCAATGCACTAATTATTTGATAGCAAAGCACAGCCAGCCACTTCTACCTGCTGGGCACACTGTCAAGGAAGCTAATCCTCTCCTCGTGGTGACACTTTAGACTGTTTCATCACTTTGTGCAGCTTCCAGCTGCTCACTGATGCTCAACCAGCCATGCTCACAGTCGGCCAACGCTCTCTCTAGATCACTTTTTTCAATAAGCCGTTGTTTTAATTCTTCCTTATGCGATGGATCGTAGAGCATGGGATCAGCCAGCAGCTCATCCAACTGTTGTTGTCTGAGGTGTAATTCTTCCAGTTCCCGCTCAAATTTCAACTGCTGTTGGCGCAATGGCTGAAGGCGTTTTCGTCGTTCTGCCTGTTCACGTTTTCTATCCTTTCTGGCAGAGGCGGTATGTCCACTCTGTGAATCCACCTCGGCGGTATAATCACCACTCCCGCCACGACTCTCCGCAGCCAGCCATGCTGGATAGTCATCCAGGGAACCCTGAAAGGGCTCGACCCCACCCCCATGCACAAGCCAGAACTCGTCCGTGGTGATACGTAACAGGTGTCGGTCATGGGATACGATCACCATCGCCCCTTGGAAATCCTGCAGGGCCTGGCCAACGGCATAGCGCATTTCCAGGTCGAGATGGTTGGTCGGCTCATCCAGGAGCAACAGATTAGGACGCTGGTAGACCAGCAATGCCAGCACCAGGCGCGCTTTCTCACCGCCAGAAAAGGGCGCCACCGGCTGGAGCGTCTGGTCGGCATGAAAGCCAAACCCACCAAGATAGTTACGCAGGGATTGCTCGCTCGCCTTGGGATCCACTCGTTGCAGGTGCAGCAGCGGATTGGCCTCAGGATCCAGCTGCTCCAGTTGATGTTGCGCGAAATAACCGATGCACAACTCCTGTGCCGGCGAGCGCTGCCCCGCGATAGGTTCGAGCTCACCTGCGAGTAATTTGATCAGGGTCGATTTACCGGCCCCGTTTGGTCCCAGCAGGCCAATCCGGTCCCCCGGCGCCAGGTTGATTTGGACATTCTTGAGAATGGTCTGACCGTTATAGCCCATCGCCAGATCACTCAGTTGCAGCAGTGGGTGCGGGTTTTTCTCCGGCTCCGCAAAACTGAAATGGAAGGGTGAATCCACATGGGCGGGAGCGATCATTTCCATCCGTTGCAGGGCCTTCAGGCGACTCTGGGCCTGACGCGCCTTGGTGGCCTTGGCGCGAAACCGGTCTACATAGCTGCGAATATGGGTGATTTCGCGCTGCTGTTTTTCGTAGGCTGCCTGCTGATTGGCCAGTCGCGCAGCCCGGGTATGCTCAAAACCGCTGTAGTTGCTGTTATAGAGGGTCGCCTGCTGTTGCTCAATGTGCACTATATGGTCCGTCACCTGATCGAGGAAATCCCGATCATGGGAGATCAACAACAGGGTGCCGGCATAGTTGCGCAACCAGGACTCCAACCAGATCACGGCATCCAGATCCAGGTGGTTGGTTGGTTCGTCGAGAAGCAACAGGTCGGAACGGCACATCAAGGCCTGGGCAAGATTGAGACGTACACGCCAGCCACCTGAAAAGCGGTTGACCGGCTGGGTCTCATCCTCAGGGGTAAAGCCCAGTCCATGCAGCAACTCGCCGGCCCGGGCCTTGGCGCTGTAACCATCGATATGGTGGAATGCTTCATGTAACTGGGCCAGGGCGGCACCGTTATCGTCCGCTTCGGCCTGGGACAACTCCCCCTCGATTTCCCGCAATCTACGGTCACCATCCATGACATAATCGAGGGCGGAGCGCGTCAAAGCCGGCGTCTCCTGGGCCACATGCGCGATCTCGATGTTCTGCGGCAGTTTGAGATTCCCCTCGTCAGCCTGCAATTCACCCAGGATCATATGGAACAGACTCGATTTACCACTCCCATTACCGCCGGTGATTCCGACCTTCCATCCCCCATAGAGGGTGAAGTCCACCTGTTGCAAGAGCAGTTTGGTGCCACGCCTGAGTGAAATATGGTCAAACCGGATCATCTTGGGATCCTCAGATGATCATCGAGTATCACTCCCAACCATTTATATCCTTTGCTTCACCTTCACCCCCTTCAACACCATCCGCGCCGAGGGAGTAGAGGTCATAATCACTGTGTTCGCCGGGGAAACGGTAGATATAGTCCACCCCCCAGGGGTCTTTAGGCAGTTTGGTTTTCTTCAGATAGGGGCCATTCCAGTTCTCTACCCCGTCGACGCGCTCCACCAGTGCCCTCAGGCCGTGATGGCCGCGGGGATAGTTACCTGTATCCAAGCGATAGATATCCAACGCCGCCGACAACTCTTCCAACTGTACCCTGGCGGTCTTGCTCTTCGACTCGCCCAAGGCATTCATGACCTTGGGGCCCACGAGCCCGGCCAGCATCGCGAGGATCGCCATGACCACCAGTAGCTCGATCAGGGTAAAGCCGCTGTAGCGGCTATGACAGGGATGGGTTTTCATTATCAGGTCTCTTCACTGTGGATGGTTTATGGCGGATACTTGAGAAAATTATACCAGCAATCGTTGGCCAAAGATCCAGCCGGAAGTATAGATAGGTAGACAGTCTCGGCAGGATGGCGCCAACCGCACGAAATCTGCAGACACCGCTCTGCCCATTTCCCACAATGGGGTAGAATAGGCTCAAAATCAGTTTTCCATACCGATTACGGGGCCCGGGAGCCTGCATGAGCAAAGACATACTACCTCGCCATCTACGTTCGCAAGCGGTAGCGCTGGCGCACGATGTGATGATGGTACCTATTGCCTGGCTCTTGGCATACTGGTTGCGCTACAACCTGGAGGTGGTGCCTGCCGCCTACTATACGGATGCCCTGGTGGGCCTGCTCTTCGTGCTGCCGATTCAACTCACCGCCTTTATGCTGTTTGGCCTCTATCGAGGCATTTGGCGCTTCGCCTCTCTGCCCGATATCGTCCGCATCCTCAAGGCTGTAGCGGTTGGCACGGTGGTCAGTGTGGCCTTACTGTTTATCTTCACACGTGCCGGTGGTGTTCCCCGTTCGGTGCCGGTGATCCATGCCATTCTACTGGTCATGCTGTTGAGCGGCCCAAGACTGATCTATCGCCTGCTGAAAGACCATCGCCTGGACCTCTCCCCTGGCAAACGGGTCCTGATCGTGGGATCAGGCAAGGCCGGCGAGATGCTTGCACGGGATATCCTGCGTAATCGCCGGGGCGACTACAGCCCGGTTGCCTTTGTCGATGACAAACAGCGGCGCCAGGGGCGCGAGATCCATGGCATCCCGGTTTCCGGCACCTGTGACGATATCCCCCGGCTGTGCGAAGAGCTGGGCATAGATATCGTAATGCTGGCTATCCCATCCGCCTCTTCCCGGCAGATGCGGCGTGTGGTTGAGCTGTGTGAACAAGCGGATATTCCTTTCCGCTCAGTACCGCAACTGAACGACCTCATATCCGGGGATGTGCAGATCAACAATCTGCGTACCGTATCCATCGAAGACCTGCTGGGACGTGACCCGGTATCCCTCGACTGGGAGAGTATCGACAGCGCACTCTCCGGCAAGGTTATCCTGATCACCGGCGCTGGCGGTTCCATCGGCTCTGAGCTGTGTCGCCAACTTGCCACTATCAAGCCGGCCCGACTGGTGTTGCTGGAGATCAGCGAGTTCAATCTCTACACCATCGAAATGGAGCTGCTCAGCAACTATCCCGATCTCTCACTCGAGTGCCATCTCGGCGATATAACCGACCAGCCGATGGTGGAAAACCTATTTGCTCAGACGAAACCCGAGGTGGTATTCCACGCAGCCGCCTACAAACATGTTCCCATGCTCGAACATCAGCTGCGTCAGGCTGTGCGTAACAATATTCTGGGAACACGTATCCTGGCGCAGAGCGCCGACCGCTTCAAATGCGGTGTCTTCGTGCTGGTATCCACTGACAAGGCCGTCAATCCCGCCAACGTGATGGGGGCGTGCAAAAGAGGCGCGGAGATCTATTGCCAAAACCTCGATGCCCACTCCGACACCAAATTCATCACCGTACGTTTCGGCAATGTGCTGGGCTCTGCCGGCAGTGTGATCCCGTTGTTTCGCAAGCAGATCGAGGCCGGGGGGCCGGTCACGGTTACCGATCCACGCATGGAGCGCTATTTCATGACCATCCCCGAGGCCTGTCAGTTGATCATGCAGACGGTGGTGTTGGGTGAGGGTGGCGAAATCTTCGTGCTCGACATGGGCGAGCCCATCAAGATCAGTTATCTGGCGGAACAGATGATTCACTTATCCGGCAGGACGCCAGATGTAGACATACATATCGAGTACATCGGTCTGCGCCCTGGGGAAAAGCTCTACGAAGAGCTATTTCACGAGATGGAGCATCTACACAAGACCGCCCACGAAAAGGTCTTTCTGGCACATCACCGGGATGTGGACTGGCACTGGTTGTTGAACAGCCTGGATGAGATGAAAGCAGCTTGCGACACGATCAATGATGATGAACTGAAAAGAGTGCTAGGCCAGTTGGTCCCGGAGCATAGCGAATCCGTGGAGCCAGAAGTGGTCTCGGTACATAAATAGCCCTGCATACCTCATACGGCGCGCCGCGAGCGGGCGATAAGAATCGTCCAGGGGAGAACGGACCGCACCTGCATGACTTCAAACTCCTGCGAGACAAAATTCACAAAACCGGATTTTGACCAGTGCTGCAGATGACCCGGCGTATTTCCCCAATCATTCCAATAGGCGCCTCGCGCCATGTTCAAGACCCGCCAGAGTGGCTCCCTTGGCACACTCAGGATGGCGTGGGGTGCGGCAGCATCGGCAAGTATCTCCAGCCCCCGCTGCGGATCATCCAGGTGCTCAAGCACTTCACAGCAAACCACCAGATCGGCACGTCGCTTTTCACCTTCGATGGCATAGATATTCTCGCACTCAAAACTGACCCTGCTGGAGTTTACATTCTCTCTTGCCATATCCAGGATGGTTTCGGAAATATCGACGGCATCGATGTTGGCCTTGGTTCGCTCCAGCAGCACCTTGGTAACATGCCCTTCGCCACAACCCACTTCGAAGATCGTTTGCGGTGCGACCTGGGCGGCCAATTCACCCACAGCTTCGCAGAAGTTATTCACCAATATACGGGTTAGCGGATTTCCTGACTCATATTTTTGCGTGGTATTACCCACCACGATTCCGTCTTCGACCAACGGCCCTCTGCTCTGTTTCGCCATCTATTTCAAATCCGCAATTATGTCAAAGGATCATTGTCAGAGTTTAGGGTTAAAGATTCAACACTCTTTTTACTAAACCTATGCATACCGGTAAACATTTCAAACAGAATCAGAAAGCTCAGGCTTATATAGAGTAGCAACAGGGGCATCACCGGGATGAAATGCCGAATCTGCCCAAGCACCGGGCTTTGGGTAAAATCATCAAACAAGGCAAGCACACCCAAGCGGGTAACTATCCCCATCACGGCAATTAAAACACCTCCCAACAAAAGACTTCGATAACCTCTGAAGAGGAAGGCATAGCAGGCAAATGCAATGATAAGCGTGGCAATCAGTGACAGGTAGAGCAACAGGTTATTGTATATTCCACCGATTTTCTTGAACACCGCAATCTTCCACTTCTCAACCCCGAACAGCTGCGACTCACCGGTTATACGTTCAACAGTATCGACATGCAGATGCAAACCGTCTCGCTTTAAGTCAGCACCGGGACGGACCAATGGTTGATCGATACGTGTCTGCCTGCCACCGGACATGAGCAACAATTCACACTGACCATTCTTACACGGCCCTTCAACGCTAAAGCGTGACAAACCCGCATGACTCTGCTCCTCAAAGTGGCGCTGGACGTCTTTACTCGCCTTGAGACTGAAGCGGTTGGTATAGGCAGCAAAGGGGGTCGGTACAATCGCAACATATTTCTCTGGGCTATCTGAGAGCAGCCATCCGGACACATAGAACATATCCTGATCTGAATGGGGCATTAAGGATGCGTTAGACAACTGCCTGAACACCTTGAGCCTATCCTTTGGCCCCTTCGGGGAACCATAGCCAGGCAGGCGACCATTCAATCCAGTCAGCATATACTTGGCAAAGCCCGGCATCTTGGCCAGGTAATCATCTACCCTCTCAATTCTAATCGGATAACGCAGCGGCCAGGCCCGACGCGAACAATCCAACCGGTCAGTGATACAGGCCTCATTCAGCTCTCTACTGATCGCAGAAAACACCCCCTGCATCTTGGCCGGCTCCTGGAAATAGCCCTCTGCAGCAAGGGCATCCCGCAGCGCCCAGAAAAAGTAACCGCCGCCGATCTCATTGCAGGCCTGAGAATAGCGCTTACACATCAGCCCTCCCCACTGCCTGCCCAAATCCCCCTCCAGGTAGGGTTGAAATTTGGCCAGCGCAGGACTCACGGAATAGATCTGCCGCAGGGAGTTATGCGTGACATCCACAAAGGGTATCTCTTCACCGGTACGTACGCTTTTTATCAGTTTTGTCGCTGACTTAAACTGCTTGAGCGACGTATCGGTAACACCGAAATATCCATATTTCATATAATTCGCGCTCATTACCGTCACTATCGGAATGGCCAAACCCAGACACAGCACTGGGAGTATCCTGGCTGCCATCTGCACCATTCTGAGCCTGTCCGCCTGATAGACGAGCAGAGCAAATGCGACCATTAGAAGAGGATACAACCAAATAGTCTCCTCCCGCGAGAGATAGATCGCAGCCAAACCAAGCCCCAATAAAAAGGGTTGATGCCATTTTATATGACCTGAAACAGCACGCATCGTGATCATATACTGCAAACCGGCAATCACCAGGAAAACAACCGCTGCATAAAACCAGCCGCGCTCCACGCTGCTATGGTGATAGGGATTAAAGAGCAAGAACAGGAAAGGCAGCAGCGCAAGATAGCGATTGACAGAGGCCCTCACCAGGGCGAAGTAGATCACCACACATGCCAGGATATAGAGCAAATGCTCCATTGATTTGAACTGCAGACCAGACAGATAGTTGGCCGCAATAAAGATGGAATAGAGTGGCGCCTTTACCAAGGTCAGTTTGTCATACTCACCCAGCCACTCCCCTGCAGCAATGCTCTGTGCAAGGCGCATGAATAGTGCGTCGTCAAAGGTACCATGGGCATGGGCGGTAATAGGCAGGCCCGCGGTTATCCAGTAACGAAACAAAACCGCGGCAATGAGCACTGCCAGGACTACTACACCACCCCAGTCCGGCGACGCAGCTGTGGCCCAACGGGTTGGTGATTCTAGTTTTCTTGATCCGATAACCATTGGTTTATTATTCGCGCTTTAAAAAACAGTCCCAGGCATAGCAGTAACCCTACAATCGATACCATTGCCGGCCCTAGGTAGTGGACAGGTCGATAGCTATATTCGATTGATTCGCCACCCCTCACAGGCACAGCCGGCAATACACCCTTGAGCAGATCCGGTTCAACGGGTCTGTCATTTACCGCAAACGACCAGCCCGGATAGTTCCTCACCGGGATAACCACCCAACCGGGTTCGTTCCCCATATACTCAAACTGCATCGCAGTTGCGCGATAACGGCTCGTCTTCAGCAGGTCATATTGAGGTTGACCATTGAGCGTTGAAACGAAGTAAGCACCCCCCTTGACTCGCCTGTTCTCGACCAGGACCATACCGGGTTCTGGTTCAATCACACTATAGGTTTGATTGCCGCCGCTGAATAGCGTCTGATAGGCGGACGGCTGCAGCGGCCTATAACCACGCAGACCAAGCACTCTATCACTTGTTACATCATCGACGGCGAGCTGCAGTAGATCGGTATTTGAATCATACACCCCTACCACTACTGAT
Organism: Candidatus Thiodiazotropha sp. CDECU1; assembly: GCF_963455295.1. Lineage (NCBI taxonomy): Bacteria > Pseudomonadati > Pseudomonadota > Gammaproteobacteria > Chromatiales > Sedimenticolaceae > Candidatus Thiodiazotropha > Candidatus Thiodiazotropha sp. CDECU1. Next base: position 77,172 of record NZ_OY734020.1, on the reverse strand, counting down.
ACATCCTCCTCGCTTCTCTCCATTACCAGCTCTATTTCATAACGCCCCTTGTCAAGTCTGACCTGCTCCGGGAAACTGCATAACAGGTAATCTGACTTGCTATCCCGCTGAAGCTCACAGGGCGCCGATACCGCGGCAGTATTCGACAGGCTGATAAGCTCGAGACTCAGCATAGGAGATTTTGCAGCGTTGATTGATAGCAGCGGCACTTCAATTCGATCAAAAGTGATTGAATCGGACAAATCGACCAGTTGAACAACCTTATGCCGAGCCAGATCCAATCCTCTGTTTTCGGCCGATTGTTTTGCCACGGTATCAAACACAAGCTGCCTTCCAGGATTATCCCCGTGCCTGGGACCAACGGAACAGAGTACATATCTGACAGCCAATTGAGTCAGGCCTTGTGCATCATCAAACCTGACCTGGTCGCATAAAAAGCCGGCGGCTGTAGGCGTAAGAAACGGTCCATCTACCACGCCTTCAAGCAGCTGCTTCTCTTGACGAGTGCGAAACCCATGGGCAAACCACTCAGACAGGCCATACGCGGAAAGTACGCCGGGCAGGAGATAACCCCGGTCCGATAAGACGCTTTGCAGTGGCTCGATATTGTTGCTGACATAGTCGATGGTCGCTGTCGATGGATAGATGGTTTCAGCATTTACATGACCAACCAGTGTTTGAAAAACATGCCGTTGATCAGCCACCTGAACAAGCAACAGCAGGACCAGAACCAGATTCGCCCATCTTGGCGCACCTTTACCGAAGCGTTCATATCCAGCAGCCAGGACCAATACGGTGAGGACTGAAAAACCCAAACCGATAATCAGAATCAACCTGCTGATCATACTGGTTCCGATGAGCGGTATCTGTCTGATGGCCTCCATCGGAACCCAGGCAAAGGCGATTGGAGATATCACTATGATGAGTGAAAAACCCCAGGCATATCTCCAATCCAGTTTTGTCTTCCACGCCAACCAAAACGCGGGAAAAAACAGCACCAACGGTAGCAGCCCGACATATCCTGTTCTTCCCAAGGTAAGCGGCCCATCGCTAAATGGCAGCACAAACAACAGCAGGTCCTGAAGCGAGCGGAAAGCAGTGCCGCCCCGTCGATAGCTCAGATCCAACCGCCCCAAGGATTCGTCAAGACAAAACAGAAACAGGAATGCCAGCATCAACGACAAGAGAATACCCAGGGATGCCAGTACATCTCTCTGCAGCACCAATCGCAACCTGTTGCCTGAAAACAGCGACCAGCAAACGAGCAACAACAGCAAGGCGATATAGCCATACACAGCCACTGTGGGAAAACCGCCCAGCAGCATCATCGCGGAGGAGAGCGCCAACCACGCCACATGTCTGGCATCACCGGTCTGCAGCAGACGTAAGGCAAAAAAGAGCAGCCATGGAATCCAGATACTGGTATTCACGTGATGCCAAAGAAACCAGGAGAGATTGAAACCTGAATAACTGAATGCAACGGCACCCAACAGCGCCGCCAGGCGATTGCCGGTCAGACTTAGAAAAAGCAGATAGCTCCCCACTGAGATCACAAGCAAATTGAGCAGTGCCGAGACATATAGACCAACACCCTCATCATCGATCACTGCATAGGCGGCAAACGCCGGGGTAATTATTGAGCGCGTGATCGATAGCAAGAGGGGTTCGCCCCCGAGCACATGGGGATTCCAAACAGGCAGCTCTCCCTGGCGCAGTTTTTCTCGCGCAAAACGCCAGGATGGCAATTTGTAATCAAGCACATCCGAGTGCTTATGATGCTTGACCGGACTTACGATCCCTGTATTCTTCCAACCAGGCAGGCGCGTAAGAATATCGAACGGCGCAATGGTTTCACCGGCCAGGGGATTCGCCCCTAACATGACGACGGCAATCAAGAACAGCACCAGAAATGGCACCGAATGGCCAATCAGAGGCGTGACAAACCCGGACGATCTGCTCATACACCGACCGGATTGTCAGTCACGACAGAAACGCTATCCATTCGATAATCGACATCGAAGCAAACCACTTTTCCCATGAAGCCTGATCCAAATAATAAAACACGCACCCCCCAGCAATGGATTTCAATCCTCGGCACTCTTCTTGTCCTTGTGTCTTTCTATTACATCGGCAGTCAGCTTTGGGGATACCGTGAAACCCTAGCGTCATGGACTCCAACAACCGCGACTATTCTACCTGTTGGATTCGGTATAATCACCTATGCCCTGGCTAACTATCTTTTGGCCGCCGCCTGGATACGACTACTCAGAGTATGTGGCGAAACAACTGTCGATTGGCGTACACTATGCAGGATCTACGGCAAGAGTCAGATTGCCAAATATGTCCCGGGTAATATCGCCCATATCGCAGGCAGACATACCATGGGCAGGCTCGTGGGTGTATCCCACGGCCATCTTGCGATTGCCGCACTGTATGAAATCATCGGTCTGGTCAGTGCCTCGCTGATCATAACCCTGATTGGCGGCAGGGGGGTACTCGATCAATTCACATCAATAACATGGTGGATATATGGATTACCGGTCATCATCGCCGGTTATCTTGCAACACCTTGGTTAATCAAAAAGTTTAAACCGGTCGCAACATCCGCATCGCCACTATTGATGCTGCCTCCGCTTATCTACTATGCGCTTTTTTTTCTCGTTTCCGGTATTGCCCTGGTGGTCATCGGAGTCTATGGGGAAAGCTTCACCCTGGACTCGGACTATCTCATTGTTCTCAGCGCCTTCGCTATTGCCTGGTCAGTCGGCTTCCTGACCCCGGGCGCACCATCCGGCATCGGCATCCGTGAAGCCATTCTGATCCTGCTGCTCTCACCCTTTACGGGTGAGGCGAATGCACTGATCCTTGCACTCCTGTTCCGCTTGGTTACCATCGCTGGGGACACGCTCTTCTACTTCATCAGTCTGGTCACTGGACAGACACAGAGTCAGCAGGCATCGAACAGTTAAGCCTTCTCCTGTTGCCGCATACGCCTAAAGCATAAATGATGTATGCTAGCACGGTGAAAACATGGGCAAATCCATCCGGAGAGTGCGCGTGCACCGAAAGCTACTGCAACTGACAACACCCCTCCTGTCGCTACTCCTGCTGATCAGCGCATGTGGGCAAAAAGGCCCGCTGCATCTACCAGCCGAGGAGCCGTCGGAAAAACCGGCAGAAGTACAAAAGCCATGAAAGTTGGTTTCACAAAAATGCATGGGCTTGGCAATGACTTCGTGGTAGTCGACGCTATCAGTCAACCCATAGAGTTCTCGCAACAAACAATCCAAAAACTGGCTGACCGACACTTCGGCATCGGTTGCGACCAGGTATTAGTGATCGAATCCCCAAGAGACGACGATACAGATTTTTATTATCGTATCTTTAACGCTGACGGTTCCGAAGTGGAGGCTTGCGGCAATGGTGCGCGCTGTTTTGCACGCTTTGTCAAAGATAGGGGTCTAAGCACAAAATCTTCAATCCCTGTCGGAACCCTGGCTGGCAAGATCACCCTGCGACTGCTGACTGACGGTAATGTTGAAGTGGATATGGGCGCACCCATATTCGAACCCGCCTCGATACCCTTCACGGCACCGCAACAAGCGCAAACCTACTCCCTGCAAGTGGATGATCAGCTACTATCGATATCGGCACTATCCATGGGCAATCCACATGCCGTACTGATCGTGCCCAGTGTCGATCATGCAGCGGTAGCAACCCTCGGACCATTGATTGAAAATCACCCTGATTTCCCCCAACGCACCAATGTAGGCTTCATGCAGGTGGTCCACTCCTCAGAGATACATCTGCGGGTCTACGAGCGCGGCACAGGAGAAACACTCGCCTGTGGTTCCGGTGCCTGCGCAGCCGTGGTTGCCGGCCGCCAACTCGGTCTGCTGGATGAAGAGGTCGTGGTACACCTACCTGGCGGCGATCTTGTGGTAAAGTGGCACTCAGAAGGCCAGTCCGTACTCATTGAAGGTCCGGCAGAGACCGTGTACGAAGGAACCATCGATCTATGAAACAGAAAGCACCCAAAAAATCGACCCAAGTGGATGAATTCGAAGAGCAAGTAGTCGAATACCTGGATCAGCACCCCGATTTCTTCACGGATCATCCCGAGCTACTCGGCAAGATAGTGATACCCCACGAGAGCGGCGCGGCTGTCTCCCTGATCGAACGCCAGGTCGAGACCCTACGCAACCAGCTACAGGAGTCTCAGCAACAGCTCTCAGAACTGCTGCAGGTCGCGCGCACCAATGATCAGCTGCAGGAGCGCATGCATCGCCTGACCCTGGAGCTGATCGACGCTGCTACCTTCGAAGAGGTCCTGAATGCACTGGAGGATGAGCTGCATGACGATTTCAAGGCCGATGCGGTGGAGTTGAGACTCTTCTCTTCCAGCCATATCGATGATCACCTGGACGAGGCCCTGAGTGGTCAAACCGCCACATTCGAGCAGTTTTTCAGCCACAACCAACCCATCTGCGGCAAGCTCGAACAGGATCAACTCGACTATATCTTCGGTACCGAAGGTGACCGGATCGCCTCAACCGCACTGATCCCGCTAAAGAGTGAGGGAGCACTCGGCCTGCTCGCCATCGGCAGCTGTGAGCCCGATCGGTTCGCCCCCCACCATGGCACGGAGTTTCTCACCCGCCTTGGCGAGATTATCAGTCGCACCCTGCAAGCCGTCTCCCTTCCCGGCATATAGACTACATGTCCACTCCTCGCAGCCTGCAACTACAGGAGTGGATAGACCGTTACAGGGACTACCTACGCCATGAACGGCGCCTCTCGCCTCGCACCCTGGAGAGTTACGGGCGTGATCTGAAGGCAGCATTGGCCTGGATGGAGGCCAATCAGTTGAAACACTGGGGAGAGGTCACTCAACACCATGTAAGACACTACATCGCCAGCCGGCACCGGGGAGGGCTGGCGGCAAAGAGCCTGCATCGGGAGCTCTCCAGCCTACGCGGACTGTTCAATTTTCTCATCCGGGAACAGCAGCTTGACTCCAATCCGGCATTGGGTGTCCGTGCGCCCAAGATACGGCGCAAGCTGCCTGTTACCTTGGATGCGGACCAGGTCAGCCGCCTCCTGGATATCCATGACGACTCCCCGGTGGCAATACGCGATCGAGCGATCATGGAGCTCTTCTACTCCTCCGGGCTGCGCCTGGCGGAACTGGTCAGCCTCGATCTGCAGGATATCGACCTGAAGGAGCAACTGGTTGAGGTCACCGGCAAGGGGGCGAAGGCCCGGCGACTGCCGGTGGGCAAATTTGCCAAACAGGCCCTGCAACAATGGCTCGCCATCAGGCCGCAAATGGCGGCCCAGGATGAGATCGCGCTGTTCGTCGGGGTGCGGGGCAGGCGTATCAATCGCGGCACCATTCAACGTCAACTCAACAGCTGGTCGATTGCCCAGGGCGCACCCCGCAATGTCCATCCCCACCTGCTGCGCCACTCCTTTGCCAGCCATCTCTTGGAATCATCCGGTGACTTGCGCGCGGTTCAGGAACTCCTGGGGCACGCCAACATCAGCACCACCCAGATCTATACCCATCTCGATTTCCAGCACCTGGCGGAGGTCTATGACAAGGCCCATCCAAGGGCGAAAAAGAAGCGGGATTAAGCATCTGCAATCCCTCGCGGGAGGGTAGTGTCATGGTGCGGCAAGCCGCACCCTACACTCTGATCGCGCATTTGGTGTTAATTATGCGGCGATTTGGCTTCATTTGCGGCTTGTTTCTCCCTATTTGCCCGATCAACTGCAAAGACAAACCGCGGGCGCAGCCAATTGACCATCAGCGGCAGTACCAGCAGGGCGATGAAAACATCCATGATCAGGGCCTCGGATATGTAGAGGCTGACCGACCAGAGATTGGCCAGTTCGGTATTCATCAAGGGGATGAAACTCCCCAGCAACACCAGCATGGAGATGAGTATCGCCGATCCGGTGGTTTCCAGGGTGGACTCGAGGGCAGTGCGCCAATCCTCACCGGAGGCGCGCATCTCCTCACGCAGGCGGGATACCATATAGACCCCATAGTCCACACCCAATCCCATGGCGATACTCAGGGCCACCTGTACATGGAAGGCAAGATTGGCGGACCACTCGCCGATAGAGGTCATATAGGCACCCAGGCCATATTGGGTCATCAGGGTGATGAAACAGAGGCTGATCAGGATGCTGGCGATCATCCAGGAACGAAACATGATCAAGGTCATGAGAAACACGGTCAGGGATGTGGCCACCGGGGCGTTCAGCCACTCCTTGAAGGCCACATCCCGGGTTGCCTCGGTTACACCCAGAAAGCCACCGATCGCGGCCTTACCAGGTATGGAGTCCCCGGTCACGACGGTGTGTGCCGGCTTCTCAGCCTTGGCAGGGATTTGGATCTCCTCTCCAGCCTCGACCCCGATACGCAGCAGATCCATGCCCGGATCGTCTGCATGTTGTTGCAGATAGCGCTGAATATCGAGGATTGTCTGGTGGGTCTGTTTGGGATCCATGGTGTTGACGAAACCGACTACAATGCCCTCATCCCAACTTCGGGTGTTGACAAAGGCCTCCAGCTCCCCCGCCTCCGCACTGGTGGTCAACATACCATTATAGAGCTGCACCGTTTGGTCAGGATCGGGATAACGCCCGGCCTCTCCTGGGAGGCGATAGGCGTAGGCGTTTTGCCGCATGTGCTGCAGGGTCGGTATGGCGTAGAGATTCATATGCGCCACTGGCGCCTCCCCTTCCGGGGCGTTCAGCAGCATGTTGAGGGTTTTGACGAATTGCACATAGGAAGCGGTAAAGCCGATATGGGGATGACCGCGCAGCCAATCCTCGAAATCGGAGAGGGCGCTCAACACCTCGGCTCGATTGAAGATACCCTGGGGTGGATCCTCCATACTATCGAAACATCGGTCGGCTCCCACCACCCGTTCCCCGGTCTCACTCCAGGCGTCCAGACCACAGGGTGGCAGGCTGCCCGCCTTGGAACGAATCACCAGATTCGCCGTAATCACCCCCGGCATCATGCTCGACAGGGCCTCCAGATCGGCTATCGCCTTGACCTCACTACTGCCTGTCAATAAGCCACCCAGCAGATAGTGATCCTTATAGGCCGCCCGGGGATAGTGGATGCCTTTCTCCACACCGGGCATGATGTCGAACTCATCCTGAATGCGCGCAATCTCCGGATCATCCCGACCCGCCTCCCCGGCTATCAGGGCGGTGAAGCCCCTGTCCAGTTCCGCGGCATAGGCAGAGATCAACCAGATCCCGATAACGCTTACCACAGGCAACCACTTGAGCGGCCCCGTCAGCAGCCGGGTCATCCCCTTGGCCAGTCGCAACTCCCAACCCCGCCCGCTCTCCCGGTCATGCAATTTGGGCGGGAATGTGATCATCAACAGCGGAATCAGGGTGGTGGTGGTGAGGATCAGGGTGGACATGCCAAAAATGCCGAAATAGGCATAGGCCTTGTAAAACGAGATATCGATGAAGGAGATGGCAAAAAAACCGTGCAGATCGGTACCGATGGATAGGGCTGCCGGTACTACCGTAAAACGAATCGCAGTATGGGCCGCCTGAGCATGATCCCCGCTTTTTTGCAGCTCCTGCATATAGCGCCGGGTGATCTGCATGGAGTGGCCGATACCGATCGCCAGCAGCAGCATGGGGGTCAGGGCCATCATGGTAGTGAGTCTGAACTGGGTGTATCCCATCAAGCCAAGGGTAAGGATGATGGTCATGCCGACACCCAGCAGGGGCAGAACCGCACAGCTCCAGTGCCGAAACTCATACCAGAGCACGATCAGGATAATCAGCAGCGAGACCCCGAACAGCCACGCCTTGTCCCACAGCTCCTGGACCATGGAAGCGAGAAAGTAGGGCTCTCCTGAAATGGTAAATTCGACCCGATCCCCATACCGGGTCTGGTATTCCGCCATCACCCCCTTTGCGGCGTCAATCCATTGCAGATGATTATCCTTCAGCTCATTGCTGAAATCACCGATGATGAAGGTCCCCACTGCCCGACAGTTCTCGTGGACATGCCGCACCGAGGCATTGCTTATCTTCCCGTCCGCGCCGATCATCTCGCACTTGTTGCCCTCGGCATCCTGGTAGTAGACCAGGAGGGGCTCCAGTACCAGGTGCTGTTCCAGGCCCTGACGCAGGTAATCGATCTGTTGCTGCCGCTGGGGTCGATCATTGGCAAGACCGTTCACCGGCATCAGACGCCGATAATCGAGACTTCCGGAGTCGGTAATCCCAAGGTTGCGCAACTTGGATGATGGCAGGCCGACAAAGTTGACCGGGTTGGCGTATTCCAGCCCACTCACATCCCGATAGAAATCATTCACCATCTCGAGAAACCAGGGTTGATAGATATCCCCCTGCTTGACCTTCAAACCCCATACCATCAGGTTGCCCATGCCATAAGTAAGGTCGCTATAGAGATTGGTGGCTATATAACGATTCGTGAGAGGCAACAGGGAGTCCGGATCATTGCGCAGATTCACCCGGTCGACGAAGAACAGCGCCAGCAGGGTCGAAGCAAACAGCAACATAATCACCGCCCGACGATGCCTGAGCACAAAACGGGCGTATGCGTCTGCGTAATCTCTATTCTGTGTCGTCATTACACATTGTTATAGGGCCAGTTAAGCCACATCCAATTGACCCTAACGAGCATAATTCTGCAGCGTCTGTTCAGACCAGAACTCGTCGGCAAGCTCCACATTCAACGAGATCGTACTCCGTGGCACATACACCATACTGTCCTTGCCATCCTGGTGAGAGATGGCGTAGATATACCTGGGATAGGTAATACGCGGGTCCGGCTGATCGAGGGACTGCCAATCAATATAAACCGTCTTGATCATCTCGCCACCCTTATAGTAGACCGTTTTATAGAGGGCGTAAGTACGTTTATCGATTTCACTGACATGGTAGTCGTACCACCAGTTTTTGAACTTGGTGGTACTCTTCAGCAGATAGACCGGCTTACCGATATGGGCGCATTGCGGGCCGGGCAGATGCCTTGTGTAGCGGGTCTTTTCCCAGGGCTGCAACTCCATCGCAGCCAGGCACTTCTCCACCTTGGCCTCTCCCAGCAGTTCATGAACCTCATCCCCAGGGGTACGCAACACCAACTCACCATAGGTCAGATTGGTGCCGAACCAGACATCTTCATGGGAGGGCTCATTGATCCGTCGTATCTTACGCAAGGCAGGTAACCACATGGAGATGACAGCACCCTTGCCGGGATCGGTGTAACGGGTGAACAGCACACCTGTACCCTTGGTCTTGCCTGAGGTGAGGATCGCCATCTGCAGAGTCTCGATAGCCGGATCCTGCGGTGCATTGTTGACATAGGTATCAAAGGTCTGCACCCCCGGCACCCGGCCCTGGGTGCGCATCGCCAAGGGTGCTCGATTGACCACCACCGCGACCTCTCTCCCCCGGCGCTTGCTGAGGGCATTATCCACCAGGCCACCATGAGCCGCAGTATAGACCTGTTGGGCAACCGCATCGGCACTTAACGGTGTTTGTATCAGGCGGCTGACATCTTCTGCCTGGGCAACCGGGACGAGATGACAGACCATTCCAATGACAGCAATTCGGGTAAGTCTGATTGACATAGTCATGACTCTGCCACGGATACCCAGACCACACAAGGAAGTGAAAACCCTTATATTGAACGTCCCAAAAAAAGTCATCCAACACCTTCTAGATTTTTCACCGGCCTCCACCTCAGGTACAATCGCCAGCTCACTTAAGAACTCTCGGTAACGGCGTGGAAAACTTCAAAGGCACAACCATACTCTCAGTCCGGCGTAACGGTACAGTGGTCATTGGCGGTGACGGCCAGGTTTCCCTTGGCAATACCGTAATGAAAGGCAATGCCCGAAAAGTACGACAGCTCTATAAAGGAAAGGTTATCGCCGGATTTGCCGGGGCGACCGCGGATGCCTTTACCCTGTTCGAGCGCTTTGAGGGCAAACTGGAAAAGCACCAGGGGCACCTTACCCGGGCAGCCGTGGAAATGGCCAAGGATTGGCGTACCGACCGGGCGCTGCGGCGCCTCGAGGCATTGCTGTGTGTTGCCGACAACGAGACCTCGCTGATCATCTCCGGCACCGGTGATGTGATCGAGCCGGAACACAATCTGATGGCCATCGGTTCGGGTGGCAGCTTTGCCCAGGCCGCGGCACGGGCGCTGCTGGACAATACGGAACTCAGTGCCCGTGAAATCGTCGAAAAGGGACTCGGTATCGCTGCCGATATCTGTATCTACACCAACCATAATCTCGTACTGGAAGAGCTGGACAGCCAGAGCTAAGGCACCTCGCCACAGATTCACAGTCGGACAACAATTTGCGGAAACCATTGATGCCGGAAATAACGCCTCAACAGATCGTCGCTGAACTGGATAAACACATTATCGGCCAGACAGATGCCAAGCGCGCCGTCGCCATCGCCCTGCGTAACCGCTGGCGCCGCGCCCAGGTGCCGGAAAGCCTGCGCAACGAGATAACACCGAAGAATATCCTCATGATCGGTCCGACCGGTGTCGGCAAGACCGAGATCGCCCGTCGCCTGGCGAAACTGGCCAACGCACCTTTCCTCAAGGTGGAGGCCACCAAATTCACCGAGGTCGGTTATGTGGGCCGAGAGGTCGACTCGATCATCCGCGAACTTACCGACTCAGCCGTCAAAATGGTGCGCGAGGGTGAAATGGCCAAGGTTTCCGGTGATGCCAGAGAGGCCGCCGAGGAGAGGATCCTTGACGCCTTGCTTCCCACACCCGCCTCCACGGGTTGGGGTGACAGCGAAACCAGCTCGGGGGTCTCCGATGCAACCCGTGAAAAATTCCGTGACAAGCTGCGCAGCGGCGGGCTCGACGACAAGGAGATCGATATCGAGGTCAGCACCACCCCTGTCGGGGTCGAGATCATGGCGCCCCCCGGCATGGAGGAGATGACCAGCCAGCTGCAAGGCATGTTCCAGAACCTGGGGACCGGCCGCACCCGTCGACGCAAACTACGCATCAAGGATGCGTTCAAGGTCCTGGGCGATGAAGAGGCGGCCAAACGCATCAATGAGGAGGATCTCAAACTGCGTGCCCTCGAGATGGTGGAACAGCATGGGATCGTCTTTATCGACGAGCTTGACAAGGTGACCAGTCGCGCCGAAACCAGAGGCGCCGACGTCTCCCGCGAGGGTGTGCAGCGGGATCTGCTGCCCCTGGTGGAGGGGTGTACCATCTCCACCAAACACGGCATGGTCAAGACCGACCACATCCTGTTCATTGCATCCGGCGCCTTCCATCTGGCAAAACCTTCCGACCTGATACCCGAACTCCAGGGCCGATTGCCGATTCGGGTGGAGCTTACCGCGCTGACGACCGATGATTTCACCCGCATCCTTACCGAACCCGACGCATCACTGACCGAGCAGTACCAGGCCCTCATGGAGACGGAGGAGGTTGGTCTGAGCTTTACCGAAGCAGGTATTCGCCGCATTGCGGAGACCGCCTGGCAGGTAAATGAAAGGACAGAGAATATTGGTGCGCGCCGCCTACATACGGTCATGGAGCGTCTGCTGGAGAGTATCTCTTACAAGGCCTCGGAGCATGCCGGTGAAACCATTGTCATTGATGAAAGCTACGTCGACAATCAACTCTCGGAGTTGGCGGCGGATGAAGATCTGAGTCAGTACATCCTATGAGGTCTGGATGCCAGATCACCCTATACCTGCCGGGTATATCGCAATGATCTGGGGATAGAATGGTTGTTTGTCGTTAACAGCCCCAAGAGTGAGAGGAAACCATGTCACACCCCAATCCGACAGAGATCCATCTGCACAAGCAGTCCCGTGTTTTGGAAATCAGCTTCGACGATGGCAGTAAATTCAGCTATCCCGCCGAGTATCTCAGGGTATTCTCCCCCTCAGCGGAGGTACAGGGCCATGGTCCCGGCCAAGAGGTGTTGCAGGTCGGCAAGGAAGAGGTGAATATTGCCCATATCGATCCTGTGGGAAATTATGCCATCTGCCTGCACTTCGATGATGAACACAACACCGGCATCTACTCCTGGGATACGCTCTATCAGCTTGGCCTGAACTATGAGCGGAACTGGCAGGATTACCTGCAACGACTGCAGAGTGCCGGCTTTGAGCGCAAGGAGCCATCGGCTTAAACAACCGGCTGTTTTAGGGCCTGTTAACAGGCCCTAGTAAAATTGCACCTCATAACCACGGCTGTGGAAGACAGGTAAAGATTCATGAAGGATGAGAAGACCACACATTTCGGTTATCAGGATGTCCCGGTCAGTGAGAAGGCGAGCAGGGTACGCGAGGTATTCGACTCGGTGGCCAACAAGTATGACCTGATGAACGACTTGATGTCGTTCGGCATACACCGACTGTGGAAACGTCAAGCCATAGAACTGTCAGGTGTCCGTCAGGGGCAGAGGGTATTGGACCTGGCCGCCGGCACCGGTGATCTCTCAGCCAGGTTCAGCGGCCTGGTGGGTGATGACGGCCTGGTGGTCTTCTCTGACATCAACGCCTCGATGTTATTCGTAGGCAGAGAGCGTATGGAGGACCAGGGACGGGTCGGCAATATGCACTATGTACAGGCAGATGCCCAGCATCTGCCCTTTCCCGACAACCATTTCGATTGTGTTACCATCGGCTTCGGCCTGCGTAACGTTACCGATAAGCAGCTGGCATTGAATGCGATTTTCCGTATCCTCAAACCAAGCGGACGCCTGTTGGTGCTGGAGTTTTCCAAACCCACCAACAAGGCCCTTGAGAAGGTCTACGACCTCTACTCATTCAGCCTGTTACCGAAAATCGGCAAACTGGTCACCGATGACGAGGAGAGCTACCGCTACCTGGCTGAATCCATCCGCATGCACCCTGATCAGGAGACACTCAAGGCAATGATGGAACACGCCGGTTTCGAGCGCTGTGACTACTTCAATCTGACGGGCGGTGTCGTGGCTATTCATCGAGGCTACAAACTCTAGGTCACAGGAGAATCAGGGGTCATGACCATCACTGCTGCACTATCAGCAACCCTCGAGGCATTGTTGAACCAGGCCATTCTCCTCGATCCGGAGACACCCGCTCGACTCAGACCCATGCGTGGCAAGGTGATTCAGCTGGAACTGCTGGGCATGGGCGCCTCCCTCTATCTCATCCCCGATCCCAACGGGATTCAAATTCTGAATGAGTTCGAAGGTCAGGCCGACTGTCGTCTACGCGGCACACCCATCGATCTGATGCGTATGCGCGGCACCCGGGAGAGCGCGGATCAACTCTTCAAGGGTGCGGTTGAGATTGAGGGTGATACCGCACTCGCGCACCAATTCGGCGCAATTTTGGCTGACCTGGAGATCGACTGGGAGGAGCAGCTTTCCCGTGTCACGGGTGATGTTGCCGCTCACGAAATCGGCAATCTCGTTCGGACAGCATTCAATTGGGGACGCTCGGTGAATCGGACCACAGAACAGAATCTGCAGGAGTATCTGCAGGAGGAGCTGCGACTGCTTCCAGCGCGATATGAAATATCCTCCTTCCTGAATGAGGTCGACCGATTGCGCGATGACACCGAGCGACTGGAGGCCCGAATCCAGAGGCTCAAACAGCAGCTGGATGTTAAGGGTAAGGCCTCGTGATACACCCCTCCCAGGCCATCCGGCTGATACATATCAATCTTGTTCTGCTGCGCCACGGCCTGGATGAGGTGATCCTCGCGACCCATCTGTTCCGGCCGATTCGATTTCTCATCTATCTCTCCCCCTGGTACTGGTTCCGCAAGGATCGCTCCCCTTATCCGGTACGTATCCGGCGGGCGCTGGAGGATCTGGGACCTATTTTCGTCAAATTCGGCCAGATCCTCTCCACCCGAAGGGATCTGTTGCCCGATGACCTGGCGAACGAGCTGGCCAAGCTGCAGGACCGGGTGCCGCCATTCCCGGGAGACAAGGCCCGCGCCATTATCGAGAAGGCCTATGGTCAACCCATCGACAGACTGCTCGAGGCCTTCGATGAACAACCCCTAGCCTCCGCCTCCATTGCACAGGTGCATACCGCCCAGTTGAAGGATGGAAAAAAAGTGGTGGTCAAAGTACTACGACCGCAGATCGAAAAGACCATCCGACGGGACGTGGATCTGCTCTATACCATTGCCCGGATGGCTGAAAAGTACTGGAAGGAGGGACGCCGCCTGAGACCCATCGAGGTTGTTCAAGAGTATGAAAAGACCATCTTCGACGAACTGGACCTGATGCGGGAAGCAGCCAATGCCTCACAATTGAGACGCAACTTTCTCAACAGCGAGGCCCTCTACGTGCCGGAAGTCTACTGGGACCTTACCCGCCAGAATGTATTGGTGATGGAGCGTATCAGCGGCACCCCAGTGGGTGACATCGAGGCCTTGCGCCAACAGGGCATCAGCATGAAGTTGCTGGGCGAAAGGGGCGTGGAGATCTTCTTCACCCAGGTCTTCAAGTACAACTTCTTTCATGCCGACATGCACCCCGGGAATATCTTTGTTGAAGCCAACGGCCGCTATATCGCCGTCGACTTCGGCATCATGGGGACCCTCACCGAGGAAGACAAGCGCTACCTGGCCGACAACCTGTTGGCATTCTTCAATCGTGACTATAAACGGGTGGCTGAACTGCATATCCAGTCGGGATGGGTTCCCGAGGAGACCCGGGTCGAGGAGTTTGAATCGGCTATCCGCACCGTCAGTGAACCGATCTTCGAGAAACCCCTGAGCGAGATATCCTTTGGCCACTTTCTGCTCAGGCTGTTTCAGACCGCGCGGCGATTTGACATGGAGGTCCAGCCACAACTGGTGTTGTTGCAAAAAACCCTGCTGAACATCGAGGGCCTGGGGAGGCAACTCTATCCCCAGCTCGATCTCTGGACCACCGCGAAACCCTTTCTGGAACGCTGGATGAGCGAGCAGGTCGGACGCAGGGCCTTCGTCGGCAAACTGAAAAAGAACCTGCCTGAAATCGCGGAACACCTACCCGATCTGCCCCACAAGCTGCATAAGATTATCGACGATGCCTCATCCGGTCGTCTGGAGATCAAATGGAAATCCGACGAACTCCAGCTGCTGCGTGAACAGCTGCGCCACAACCATCGGAATACCGTCACCACGGTTGCGGGTGGCGCCATGTTACTCAGTGGTTCACTGCTGCTGGTATTCGGCAGCGGCGGATTGCTGCCTACCACCCTGGCTACCGCCCTGGGACTAGGTCTAGGTGCAGGGGGCGGATTTCTGTTATTGAAAAGCTGGTTTGATGCGGCAAGCTGAAAACCGAACTTGGCGCTAGACCCTGTACCCTTGGCGACAGCTGAAAATTGATCCATCCTTACATATAGAGCAACAAGAATTGGTTTCCAGACCCAAGGAGTTAGCCATGTCATCATCCGCCCCCCAAGACCCCTTCGATCGTTTGACCGCAGCCTATGACAAGATGCTGCAAGAAGTGCACGAAGCAGCGGAGTCGGCCAAGGAGAGTGCCCTACCAGGCCTTAAGGAGTACTTGGCAGACGCCAGGGAGAAACTGATCGAGCTGGGGGAACTCAGCCGCGAGGAGGCGGAGAAGGTATCCGGCTACATCGAACGGGACATGAAAGATGCGGCCAACTACCTGATGGAGACCGGCGAGCAGCTCTCAGCCTGGTGGCGATTCGATGTGCAACAGGTGGAAAACCGCCTGTTTGAGATGTTCACCGGTGTCGCCGATCAAACCAAACTTGAGCTGACCAAGTTGGCAGAGCGGGCCAAGCAGTCGTCTCTCTACCATACAGGTGAAGTGACCGGACCAGGCACCCTGATCTGTAGCCAATGCAACAAGGAGATGCACTTTAAGAAAACCGGCCACATTCCACCCTGTTCCGGCTGCAAGGGTACAGAGTTTAAGCGTACCTCGATGTAGTGGCAGTCTCTCTTACAAACCACAGATCATGTATCGGGATCCCTTCTGGCCACATCACCCTATGGCGGATAGGCTCTGACAGGACGACTAACGGCGCAACGGACAGGTGGACCGGGTCGTCCGTCTGGTTCGCTTCTTCTTGATCGTCACGGGTTTCGCCTTGCTGCGCTTTTTAGGTTTATTGGTAAGCGTGATGGCAGGCGCCTTGTACATGTTCACCGAACTGAAGGTATCGGTATTGATAGTGGCACGTCGACTCCCGGCAGGCGGGGGTGTTTGTGTGTAGTTCAACTTACCCTCTTCGTCGTACCATTTGTACATGGTGGCCTGAACAGGCATTGCTGAGAGCAGCAGAAAAAGACCAAAAAACATTCCTAAGTACTCGTACCTTTCCATGAGGCAGGTCCCTATTTCCGACATCCATGCCAATACCCTAAACTTTTAGGGGATATAAGACAAGTAGCATGGTTCCCAAGGGGCGGCAGCAAGGTTTGCCTGCCATTCAAACCCTATTTTTTTCTGGAACTGGAACGCTTCGATTTAACCTTTTTCAATCCGGCCTTCTTGGTGACCTTTTTTTTCACTCCGGCCTTTGCCTGGGCCGCTGTGCGTTTTGGCTTCCCCTTGGCACTCTTTTTTACACCCTTGCCACGCTGCTGCGCTGTGGATCGATGGGTCTTGGCTGCCACTTTTTTAGCTTGCTTGGCCCTACCGGATTTGCTTTTAAGCTTTGTCTTCGTTGGTTTTTTAGCCGCCACCTTCTTCTTGGTCACCCTGCCCTTATTTGCCTTTTTCGGGGCAACCGGCCTTTTTGCTGCCTTCTTCTTCACTGCCGCTTTAGTGGTCGACCGCTTCTTATGGACGCTTCTCTGAGATGCCTTCTTCTTCACCACCCGCTTGGTTGGGCTCTTTTTTCCACCTGTCTTTTTTTTCGCTACCTGCTTGGTGGCAGGCTTTTTCTTAGTGATCCCTTTTTTGGCTGGCTGTTTTTTACCAGGCTTTTTCTTGCTAATCCGTTTTTTGGCTGCCTGCTTCACAACAGACTTCTTCTTACTTGGCTGCTTCTTGACTACCCGCTTGGATACCTTCTTCTTTTGTGTCTGCTTCTTTTTAGCCGCACTTTTTTTCTTTACCTTGCTTTGGGCTGGCTCTCGCTTTTGCACTTTCTTGCTGCTCGTTGCCACAGCAGAAGCATCCTCCTCATCGGCAGCGCTTTCCGTTGTCTCGCCCAATGCAGGGGCCTCATCTTGGTTTTCTGTAGGCGTATCCAATTCCGCCTGGATCTGAGCCCTGTGATCCTGGACTGCTGATCGACTCCCCTGATCGATCGCCTCGCAGATAAGCTTAAACACCTGATCGATGTCGCCATTACCCTCAATTCTGACCAATTTGTCCTGCTTCTCATAGTGGGTGATCAGGGGCGAAATCAGATGGTCGAAGACATGAATACGACTGCTTACCGTCTCTTCGTTATCATCGGATCTCTGGTGCAGACGTCCACCACAAACATCACACACATCCTCTACGATGGTTGGGTTTCTATATATGTTATAGAGCAGGCCACAACTGCGACAGGTGCGTCGCCCCACCAGGCGCTCCATCAGAGTATCCGTCTCGATATCGATAAGCAGAATCAAGTCTAACGGCTGATTGATCTCGACCATCAGCTCATCAAGGGTCAACGCCTGTAGCAGGTTTCTGGGGAAGCCATCCAGGATAAAGCCTGCCTGAAGCTCGCTTTTCAACAACCGCTCCCTCAGCAGAGCCAGAATGATATCCTCCGTTACCACCCTGCCTGCGTCCTGCAGCCCTTTTATTTCGAGACCCAGTGGGGTCCTTTCCAGCACGGCCGTCTTCACCAGCTCGCCTGTCATCACTGAGGAGAGGCCGTACTTGTTCGCCAACAGCTCTGTCTGCGTTCTTTTACCCGACCCTGGCGCACCAAGTATTACAATTCGCATCCCCTCAACTCTCCAAAGCTACAAACAAAAAGTCATATTTCCTTTTTATTACAAACAGTTAATCTGTTTTCGACAGACACCTGCAAGGGCCTTGCGCCCACCGGACCACCACTGTGACAGGTAATAATTAAGAAAATCCATGGCGCCATCCAAGTTTTGCATTGGCCGCCAGCTATGAGCTTGGGTAAGCTAATCCAAGATTTCCCGTAAAGTCAACGGACTTTATGTACTAAACAGAACAATTAGATTATTCTTCTCTGCCTCATGTAGTGGCCGAATGCAGAGTATTCTTCATGCCTGAAATTCCAGATATAACAGATTCAGAACACTGGATCGTCGAAACCACCCTGACTGAACGTTACGGTGGCAAGGTCGAGACCCAGCTAGCGGATGCCGAGATACGCCTGATGCCCTCCGATCGAGAGCTTTCCAGCTGTCCTGTCATCCACTGGAACCAGGAGGGCTGCAACTTCATTATTTTCAAAACCGGCAGCCGCAACTACCGCTGCCAGTTCTTCTACCGGGGCTATCAACAGTACGGCACCGGTGTCGACGAATATGACGACCTCACTGAGTGCATAGTCTCCCTGCTGCAGGCCCAGGCCGATCATGCGGCAAAGGAGAGGGGCGATATCTAGTGTACCTCGTCATAGATTCTGTACCATTCAGAGCCACCCCAATGCGCCAGATCAAGGCGTGGCTCGCAGTCAATGGCGCGCCCTTAACAAGGGCCACAACGCAGAGCTGGCGTATTGGGGTCGCTCCCTTCGGGCGAGCCAGCAAAGGGCCATCCGCGGCGTTATGCCTCTTGGAAAGGACCCGGCCATTCCCTGCGAGTCATGCCTTGCACCCCAGGGGCACTTCCTTCGGGGCGCGGCTAGCCCTTTGCTGACTCGCTGAATGGTACAGAATCTATGACGAGGCACACTAGAGGTCACAGAGTTAGAACCAAATTTTTTTAAACAGATATCAATAATTAAAGGGGATCAAATAAATGACTGCTAAAAATGCTTTCTATGCCCAGTCGGGCGGGGTAACCGCGGTTATCAACGCCTCCGCCTGCGGAGTAATCGAGACCGCCCGCCAACACCCCGACAAGATTGCCAACGTCTATGCAGGGCGCAATGGCATCATCGGCGCCCTTACTGAAGACCTGATCGATACCGGTGCCGAATCGGCTGAAGACATCGCAGCGCTCAAGCACACACCCTCCGGTGGTTTCGGGTCTTGCCGATTCAAGTTGAAGAGCCTGGAAGAAAACAAAAGAGAATATGAACGCCTGATCGAGATCTTCAAGGCCCATAACATCGGCTATTTCTTCTACAACGGCGGCGGCGATTCTGCCGATACCTGCTACAAGGTCTCCCAGCTCTCGGAAAAGATGGGCTTCCCGGTTCAGGCGATCCATGTACCCAAGACCGTGGACAATGACCTGCCGATCACCGACAACTGCCCAGGATTTGGCTCGGTTGCCAAATATATCGCCGTATCCACCCTGGAGGCCTCCTACGATGTTCGCTCAATGGCGGCAACCTCAACCAAGATATTCGTGATCGAGGTCATGGGTCGGCATGCGGGTTGGATCGCCGCTGCCGGCGGCCTGGTGGAAGACAACGGCATACCGGTGGTGATTCTCTTCCCTGAGGTGGAGTTCAACCAGGAGAAATTCCTCGCCCAGGTGGATGCCAAGGTCAAGGAGTTCGGCTACTGCTCTATCGTGGTCTCCGAGGGGTGTCACTGGCCTGACGGCAAATTTCTCGCTGAGCAGGGCACCCGCGATGCATTCGGTCATGCCCAACTGGGTGGCGCGGCACCGGTGGTCGCCAACATGATCAAAGATGCCCTGGGCCACAAATTTCACTGGGCAGTAGCTGACTACCTGCAACGTGCCGCCCGTCACCTCGCCTCGGCCTCCGACGTGGAACAGGCCTACGCCTTGGGCAAAGTGGCGGTGGAAAAGGCCTTGGAGGGCAAAAACTCGATCATGCCCACCGTGGTACGCGAATCATCCAACCCTTATAAATGGAGCATCGGAGAGGCGCCACTGAGTGAGGTGGCTAACGTGGAGAAGATGATGCCCATGGAGTTCATCACCGATGACGGTTTCGGCATTACCGCCGCCTGCAAGGAGTACCTCTATCCGCTGATCAAGGGAGAGGCCTATCCCCCCTACACGGAAAACGGCATGCCAGACTATGTCACCATGAAGGGTGTAGCGGTACCCAAGAAGCTAGATAGCTTCAAACTTTAATCTAGATCAATAAGGGGCCTAACAAGCCCCTTTTTTTGTGCGCCTAACCCTGCCAGAATGGTCCGCTGACCAAACCAGGACCTATGAGGATTGCAGCAGGGCTTGTAGGTGGTGAAAATGAATTGTTACCGATACCATTTCGTCTCATTGGAGGATGTATAAGTGAACACTGAACTGATCTTCGCCCTAGCTTGTGCGGTTGCCGCACTTGCCTATGGCTTCATGTCCGTAAAATGGATACTTGCGCAGCCAGAAGGCAACGAGAAGATGCGTGAGATTGCCGGCGCAATACAGGAAGGCGCCAAGGCCTATCTCAATCGCCAATACACCACTATCGGCATCGTCGGTGTCATCCTTTGCATCATACTCTGGTACTTCCTGGGAACCGCAACGGCCATTGGCTTCGCCATCGGCGCCGTTTTCTCAGGGGTTGCCGGCTATGTCGGCATGCACATCTCGGTTCGCTCCAATCTACGCACTGCCCAGGCAGCCGACAAGGGCATCAACGCCGCCCTGCAAATCGCCTTTCGCGGCGGTGCAATCACCGGCCTGCTGGTGGTTGGCCTGGGTCTGTTGGGCGTGGCGGGTTACTACGCCATTCTCGTGGCCATGGGCGTCGAAGATCCCCTTCATCCCCTGATCGGTCTGGCCTTTGGCGGATCCCTGATCTCCATCTTCGCCCGACTCGGCGGCGGTATCTTCACCAAGGGCGCTGACGTGGGTGCTGATATCGTGGGTAAGGTCGAGGCCGGTATCCCCGAGGATGATCCCCGCAACCCGGCTGTTATCGCCGATAACGTGGGCGATAACGTGGGTGACTGCGCCGGTATGGCGGCCGATCTGTTTGAGACCTATGCGGTGACCGTGGTTGCCACTATGTTGCTTGGTGGTCTGTTGATGGCCGATGCCGGATCAGCCCCGATACTCTATCCACTGGTGTTGGGCGGTGTCTCGATTCTCGCATCCATTGTCGGCACCTTTTTCGTCAAGGCAAAGGACAGCGACACCAATGTCATGCCAGCGCTGTATAAGGGGCTGATCGTTGCTGCCCTATTGGCCGCTATCGCCTTCTATTTCGTGACTGATTCGATGATGAGCGGTGTGGGTGGTTTCAATACCATGCAGCTGTTTGGTTCTGCCATGATCGGACTGGTCCTGACCGCCGTGATGGTGGTGATCACCGAGTACTACACCTCCACCGAGTACGCGCCGGTACGCGCCATCGCAAAGGCCTCCACAACCGGTGACGGCACCAATGTCATCGCCGGCCTGGGTATCTCCATGAAATCCACCGCCGCTCCCGTGCTGGCGGTGTGTGCCGCGATCTGGGGATCATATGACCTTGCCGGTCTGTATGGCATCGCCATTGCCGCTACCGCCATGCTCTCCATGACCGGTATCATCGTCGCCCTCGACGCCTATGGCCCGATCACGGATAACGCAGGCGGCATTGCCGAGATGGCCGAGTTGGATGAGAAAATCCGCAACATCACCGATCCGCTGGACGCGGTGGGCAACACCACCAAGGCTGTCACCAAGGGCTATGCCATCGGTTCAGCCGGACTGGCCGCACTGGTGCTGTTCGCTGACTTCACCCACACCCTGGAGCAGTCGGGCAAGACGATCAGCTTTGAGCTGTCCGATCCCGCGGTATTGATCGGCCTGTTCATCGGTGGTCTCGTACCCTACCTGTTCGGCTCCATGGCCATGGAAGCGGTGGGTAATGCCGCTGGTGGTATCGTCAATGAAGTGCGCCGCCAGTTCCGGGAAAAACCCGGCATCATGGACCACAGTGAAAAACCGGACTACGGGCGTGCCGTCGACATGCTGACCAAGGCCGCGATCAAGGAGATGATCATCCCATCCCTGCTTCCGGTATTGATGCCGATCGTAGTGGCCCTGGGAGTCGGATGGTTGATGGGTGGTGACGCCGGCGCCAAGGCCCTGGGTGGCCTGCTGATCGGCACCATCGTCACCGGCCTGTTCGTGGCCATCTCCATGACCGCAGGCGGCGGTGCCTGGGATAATGCCAAGAAGTATATCGAAGACGGCAACCATGGCGGCAAGGGCTCTGATGCCCATAAGGCTGCGGTTACCGGTGATACTGTAGGCGACCCCTACAAGGATACAGCAGGCCCCGCGGTCAATCCACTGATCAAGATCATCAACATCGTTGCCCTGCTGATTGTGCCTATTCTTTAAAGTAGCTGCATCGCAACCGGAAGAGGGGAGCTTCGGCTCCCCTTTTTTATCGGCCCTTATCCGGCCCAATCGTCCTTCATCATCCTTTCCGATAATATCAAACTGGGTCATGGCGGGAATAAATCCACATTTCTACTATGGATTACAGTGCTGAATATTATCGATAATGCAATGGCTTTGGGCTAGACACCCGCCAAGGTTATCCGTAATCTTCACACCTCACACGATTTCCGGCCTGCCTGCCGGAACTAACCAGCTAGTTCAACTGCAAGGGTCTCAACTATGAATCTGGACCGAGTCTCTTCAGGAAAACATATTCCTGATGAAATCAATGTCATTATCGAAATTCCGTCTAACGCCGATCCAGTCAAATATGAGGTGGACAAGGAGACAGGTGCAATGTTTGTCGACCGCATCCTGCGCACGGCCATGCACTATCCGGCCAACTACGGTTATATCCCACACACTCTTTCGGACGATGGAGACCCCTGTGATGTGATGGTACCTACTGCTTTCCCACTGATACCTGGTTCGGTGATCCGCTGTCGCCCGGTAGCGGTCTTGAAAATGACCGATGAATCAGGGGATGATGCCAAGGTCGTGGCCGTTCCCACCAACGATGTTTCAAGCCGCTGGACCCATGTCAACTCATTGGATGACATGCCCTCTGAATTGATGGAACGAATTGCCCATTTCTTTGAGCACTACAAGGATCTGGACGATGGCAAATGGGTACGAGTCAAGGGCTGGGAGGGTGTAGAAGCCGCGAAAGCCGAGGTCAGTAACTCTGTGCAGATGTATAAGGACGCACCGGAAAAACCAAACTTCTAAAACCTTATCCAGCATGGCCAGCTATACTCCCCTGCATCTCAAACTCTGTGCCGTTCAATGCCACAGCGAGTGACCAGCATCCGATGAAGATCTGCATACTCTCTGACAGCCACGATCATATTCCACTATTGGATGCAGCCGTCGAGTCGGCGAAAGCCGAGGGTGTCGAGGCAGTTCTGCATTGTGGGGATGTTGTCGCTCCCAGCACACTACACTGCCTCGACAAGTATGATCTGCCGGTACATGTGATACATGGCAACAATACGGGTGATCTCTATACCTTGGGACGGCTCGCCAGCCGGGATGAGAACAATATCCACTACCACGGCATGGATGCCGGGGTCGAATTGGCGGGACGCAACATCTTTCTGGTCCACTATCCCCACTATGCCCGCGCCATGGCTGCAACCGGGGACTGGGATCTGGTCTGCTGCGGACACAGCCATAATTTAAAAATCGAGCAGTTGGTGAACATCAAGGGCAAACTCACCCATTTGGTCAATCCTGGTACTATTGGCGGTGTCGGTAAATCACAGGCAACCTATGTCATTGCTGACCTGAAGAGTATGACCTTTGAAGCACGTGAGGTCTCAAAACAGATAGAACGTGATGCCGGGTATTAGCGCCGCTATCAGGCCCCGGTCTGCTGGCTAAGACAAAAGGAGCATACATGGCCGATTTCACCCACTTCAATGCCGCCGGCGAAGCACACATGGTCAATGTGGGAGACAAAGCTTCGAGCAAACGCAGGGCCATCTCCGAGGGCCGAATCACCATGCAGCCTGAAACCCTGCGTATGATCCTGCAAGGCACCCATAAAAAGGGGGACGTGCTCGGAGTTGCACGTATTGCCGGCATCATGGCTGCTAAAAGGGCACCCGAGTTGATCCCCCTTTGCCATCCCCTCTCCCTGACCAAGGTAGAGATCGATCTGTTACCTGAAGAGAGTGACAACTCGATTAGTTGCCGCACTCATGTGGAAACAGTGGGACAGACTGGGGTCGAAATAGAGGCCCTATGTGCTACCCAGATCACCCTCTTGACCATCTATGATATGTGTAAGGCTGTGGATAGAGGCATGCTAATCAGTGACATACGGCTGATGGAAAAGAGCGGAGGAAAGTCGGGAGATTGGAAACTAATCGACTAAAGTTACATCAGTCCCTGCCGCCCTTATGTTGTACGGCAGCGTGATCCCTGTCACAATGCTTACATGTTATGTTGACAGCTTTAACATTACGATGCAGGCCTAACTAGGGAAGTAGTTATGAGTAAATTCGTAGAATGGTCCGACGCACTCAGTGTCGGCATTGAAGAAATTGACGAGCAGCACAAGATGCTGGTGAGTCTCGTCAACAAGATGCATGAAGCCATTCACCAACGCCATGGCAGCGATGTTGTAAAGGGCATTCTGGGTGATCTGGCCGATTACACCCGTATCCATTTCGCCGTGGAAGAGAGCTTGATGCGGATCCTCAACTATCCAGATTATGAAGGTCACAAAGAGATTCATGAGGAATTGCTGCAGTCCGTAGCTGACCTGCAGGAGAAAGTGGCAACCGGTAGGACCGCCATCGGTTTTGAATTGATGCATTTTCTAAAAACCTGGCTGACCAAACACATCATGGAAGAGGATATGCAGTACAGCAGTTTCTTTATCAAGGCCGGCGCTCAACCCAGGTTAGGCAAGAAATCCTGGATTAAAAGACTCTGGGGCAGTTGACCCGAGCTACAGCCTGACATAGGGTTCATGGCATTTCCGGTTTTATCAAAGAAATGCAATGAATCCCTATTATCACAGGGCCGAATTTTTAAAAAGCGCGGCCAGTCTATCCCTAGCACCCCCTGACAGCGGTTTCGAGGTGGCCTTTGCCGGCCGCTCCAATGCGGGCAAATCGAGCGCCCTGAATACCTTGTGTAACCAGAAATCTCTGGCACGAACCAGTAAAACTCCAGGCAGGACCCAACTCCTGAATTTCTTTTCACTGGATGGGGAACGTCGCCTGGTAGACCTGCCTGGATATGGTTACGCCAAGGTCGCTGAATCGATCAAACGGAAGTGGCAAGAGACCCTTGCCGATTACATCGAGCAGCGACAGTGTCTGCTGGGATTGGTTCTATTGATGGATATCCGTCACCCACTGACAGATTTCGACCTGCAGATGCTGCAATGGAACACCCACCATGGGTTGCCGACACACATCCTCCTGACCAAGGCAGACAAGCTCAAGACCGGCGCTGCGAAAAACACACTATTGAAGGTGCAAAAGAGCCTTTCCGACCGCCCCGAAATCACCGTTCAACGCTTCTCCGCACTGAAGAAACAGGGCATTGACGAGTGCCACAGAGTGCTGGATCTCTGGTTCGAACTGGAAGCATAAACTGTAAACTGGGGACAGACCACGATTTTAGCGAACTCCGACGGGGTTGGAAACCGTGGTCTGTCCCCCTTTAAAACTTTAAAAAGAAAGCCCCATCAGCCTAAGGGGAGAGACTGACGGGGCCGGATCTTCCCGGATGGGGTCCCCGGGAAGGGTGGGTCGCAAAGGGAGGAATAGCGACCCGTGTCGTACGACTTACAGGGAGATAGACTGGAAGAATTGGATAAAGTTCAATGCGCCTCATCCCAATTGTCACCAACGCCCAAATCCACCAGCAAGGGCACTGACAAACTAGCTGCCTGTTCCATATAATTCGAAATAATCTCTTTTGCATCAGCAACATACGACGGCTCAACCTCCAGCACCAGCTCATCGTGAACCTGCATCAAAAGTTGTGCAGGTGGGGCACTGGCCTCAATCCAGCCATCCACCGCCAGCATGGCCCGTTTGATGATATCCGCCGCACTGCCCTGCATGGGTGCATTGATCGCCGTGCGCTCAGCGGCCGCCCTGCGCTGATGGTTTTTCGCATTGATCTCGGGCAGGTAGAGGCGACGCCCGAAGATGGTCTCCACATAGCCCTGCTCATGGGCCAATTCACGGGTCCGGTCCATGAACGCCTGGACCCCGGGATAACGCTTGAAGTAGAGATCCACATAGTCCTGGGCCGCGCTTCTCTCTATGCCCAGCTGACGCGCCAGACCAAAAGCCGACATGCCATAGATCAGGCCGAAATTGATCGCCTTTGCCGAGCGTCGCTGCTCCGCTGTCACTCGTTCCAATGGCTCTTCGAAGACCTCTGCCGCCGTGGCACGATGGATATCCTTACCTTCCTGAAAGGCCCGCAAGAGTCCCTCGTCTTCAGAGAGGTGGGCCATGATCCTCAATTCTATCTGGGAGTAGTCCGCAGCCAGCATCCGCCACCCGGGTTGGGGCACGAATGCCTGACGAATACGCCTGCCCGCCTCTGTACGTACCGGAATGTTCTGCAGGTTGGGATCAGTGGACGAGAGTCGCCCCGTTGCCGCCACTGCCTGATGGTATGAGGTATGCACCCGGCCGGTGTCAGGATTCACCATCTCAGGCAGTTTGTCCGTATAGGTCGATTTGAGCTTGGAGAGACCCCGATGTTCCAGAATCACTGCAGGTAGTTCGTGCCCCTGCTCCGCCAACTCCACCAACACCGATTCCGCTGTGGACGGGGCCCCCTTGGGGGTCTTGGATATCACTGGAAGCCCAAGCTCAGTGAAGAAGATTTCACCGATCTGTTTCGGTGAACCCAGGTTGAAATTGTGACCGGCGAGTGCATAGGCCTGTTGTTCCAGCTGGTGCATACTCTTGGCCAATTCATCACTCTGCTGCCTCAGCATAGCGCCGTCGATTGTCACGCCATGCCGTTCCATCCTCGATAACACCGGTATCAATGCCACCTCGAGCTCTTCCAATAGAGTTTTAAGTAAGGGCTCACTTTCGAACTTTGGCCAGAAATACTCATGCAGTCGAAGGGTAACATCCGCATCTTCAGCCGCATATGGGGCGGCCAAATCAAGCTCGATCTGATTAAAGGTCAGCTGCTTCTTTCCCTTGCCGGCAATGGTCTCAAAGTGGATGGTTTCATGCTGTAAATAGCGCTTTGCCAGGGAGTCCATGTCATGACGGGTAGCCGTGGAATCGAGGACATAGGACTCGAGCATGGTGTCGTATGCAATTCCCTGCATTTCGATGCCGTAACGGGCCAGCACGCTCATATCATATTTCAAGTTCTGACCAACCTTTTTCAGCTTAGGATTCTCTAAAAGCGGCTTTAAGTTAGTGAGTACCAACTCACGCGGCAGTTGCTTGGGCGCCCCAGGATAGTCATGGCCAACCGGTACATAGGCAGCCTCACCAGGGGTCACGGAAAATGAGACCCCGACCAGTTCCGCCTGCATATAGTCAAGACTTGTGGTTTCAGTATCGAAGGCGAACAGATCGCTGGCACTAAGCCTATCTAGCCACTGCTCCAGGGCCTCTTCACTCAATACCGTTTCATAATTGCCAGATATTTGTCTCGCCGCCTCCCCCTCATCACGTCCTCCCTCCTCACCCAGGCTCGCGAGCAGGCGATTCGACTCCATCCACTCGTAGTGGCGACGTAAGGCCTCGCTATCCTGTTCCATCGTTCGATAGTCGGTAGGTCCCATTTGCAAATCCACATCGAGCTTGATTGTCGTTAACTCACGCGAGAGAGGCAATTGTTCGAGACTAGCGCGCAGATTTTCACCGATCTTCCCCTTTATCTCTCCGGCATGGGAGATCAGATTATCCAATGTGTCATAGGCGCTAAGCCACTTTGCCGCTGTCTTGGGCCCACACTTGGGCACCCCCGGAATGTTGTCCACTGGATCACCCACCAAGGCAAGGTAGTCGATGATCTGGTCCGGCCTGACACCGAACTTTTCAATCACACCATCCATATCTGTGGTCGTTTCAGACATAGTATTGATCAGGGTTACATGCTCATTCACCAGTTGAGCCATATCCTTGTCGCCTGTTGAGATGAGGGTCTCGATCCCCAATTCGGTGGCCTGGTGAGCCAAGGTACCGATAACGTCATCCGCCTCCACGCCCTCCACCATCAACAGGGGCAGCCCCATGGCACGGATGATGTCGTGTAGTGGTTCGATCTGCACCCTGAGGTCCTCCGGCATGGGGGGACGATTTGCCTTGTACTCCTTATAAATCTGGTTGCGAAAACTCCCGCCTGGGGCATCGAACACCACAGCGATATGTTCAGGCTGATAGTCGTTCACCAGACGACGCAGCATATTCACAACGCCGAGGATGGCCCCAGTTGGCTCACCCTTTGAGTTCTTTAGATCCTGAGTCACTTGCAGAACGTGATAGGCACGAAACAGGTAGGAGGAGCCATCGACCAGGACAAATGGGGATGTTTTTGACATAAGCTGCGGAAAATCCATAAGAAAATTGAGTTAGGGCCTGTTGACAGGCCCACTGATAGTAGCTAAATCAATCCCTTTTGTCGCCAGTTTAGTGATCCAGAAAACCGCCCAGGCATAAGACCTACTAATTTTCTTGGTTTTTCCCAAAAACTGATCTATCTTTTTAATGCATGGGTTCAAATGAGCCCTTAAAACTATAAAAGATAAATCTACAACGAACGACCATCACCACTGGAGACGACCATGCCAGATATGAACCCAATGGCTGTCGAGAACAGCAACACACCGGAAGGTTTCGAAGATTGGACGGAAGAACAGGCACTTGCCCTGGCTACGGAGGAGAATATTGAATTGACCGATGCCCACTGGGAGATGATCCACTTCCTGCGTCGCCATTGTGAAGAGAATGGAGCCACATGCAGCGCCAGACTGGTGCTCAAAGCGATGACCACGCAAGTCAAGGATCGAGGCGGAAAGAAATATCTCTATTCCCTGTTTCCCAGGGGCCCTGTGGTACAGGCCTGTAAGATTGCCGGTATCCCTCTGCCACCCTACTCATTGGATCTCTCCTTCGGTAGTGTGCACTAGCATCGACACTCAACATTCAAACCATATAAAGGGGCTAAACGCCCCTTTTTTAGTGCCTCTACCCTGATCTGCCCGCCTTAAATTCCTAAAGATTAAGCGATTCCGGTCGTAAATGAATAAAACAAAAGATCTGGAACAAAAACTTAACCGACCAACAAGGACAAATTCAGACAGAACATGCTCAATCCACACTGCTTCAGGTTGGATACAGGGAATGAGACCAATCAATGGCATACCAAGGCGATGGAACTGCTGACACGTTACAATATACCCATCGTACCCGTTTGCTATCATGTCGCTTACGAGTATGTCACACAGCGACATGGCGAATTAACTCAAGAAATCGATATTCAGTTAAAGAAGGCCGGCGGTCTGGACAGCCACTTTCTGCTCCATCTATTTGAAAACCATTGTCTGAAGGGTGAGGATAGTGACAAGCTGGACGATCATCTGGCGGATCTCCACAACCTGCTCTTCAAGGTGCTTGAAGGCGTAACAAACAACTGCAGCCATACAGACATCTTTAGTCAGACACTGCAAAAACAGAGTCATGCCCTGGAGGCCAACCCGAGCCTTGAAGACCTGCGTGGCATAGCCCAAACCCTGATGCATGCCACTACCCAAGCGATGGATAACAACCGTAAGTTGCACAGCAACCTTCAATCGGTTGAACAAAAGAGTCTGTCACTACAGTCTGAAGTCAAGAAACTTCGCGATGAAATTTCCACCGACCCATTGACAGGACTGTTCAATCGCCGTGCCCTCAACAAACGCATGCATGAATTGGTCGAGACATACGATGAGGCAGAGACCCCCTTCTCGATTCTGATGCTCGATATCGACCATTTTAAACGGTTCAATGACAATTTCGGCCATGTTATCGGTGACGAGGTGATTCGCCGCGTCGGGCTGACTCTGAGAGACAAGGTGCGAGAGGTGGACTTTCCCGCCCGTTATGGCGGCGAGGAGTTTACTGTACTGCTGCCTGAAACTGATATCTTCAATGCTATGGATATTGCCCAATCGATCCATCAGTCGGTCGCCAATCTGATCTTGGTGAAACGCAGTACCAAGGAGAAGCTTCCAAAGGTGACCATATCCGTGGGTGCCGCCAGCTTTCGCCAGGGAGAGAGCCCGGAAACCCTTCTCGAGCGCGCGGACCAGGCGCTCTATCAGGCCAAGGAGTCGGGTAGAAACCAGATAGTCAGTGAAGCTGAAATCAACTATATGTAGATTAGGCGTTGCCTCAATTGCACCATCGGGCAATATCGGACTTCAATCTTTTCATATGCCGCGCCCGTTCTGCTTCACTCAGATATTGCCGTTCGCCCTCCTTGTTCAGATCATAGATACCTCTCGCCCGAACATGTGAGTTGTAGCGGTCTTTCGCCCGTGCGCAGTTCTGCTTGCGCTTTTTCCGTTCAGCCTGTTGCTTCTGCCTTGCCTCTTTCTTCTCCGCCCGCTCCTCTTGATAGACATCCAGCATGCGCTGCATCTTTAACTTCCTGTCGTGTTGACCGGCCGATGGTTGAGCCGCTTCCTGCTGTTTGATATTTACCTCCTCGGATTGACCCGTCACCGGCCTGTCACTAAAGTGCACTCGGCCCTTGTCGTCCACCCATTTATAGACCCCTGCATGGAGTTGGAAAGTGATTATCAAAAGAAGAAAAAGCAGAACCAGCGGGTAGTGATCTCGCAATCTTTTTTTCAACTCCGGCATAAGGTAGCTCCTTGCATATTCATCACTGACATCTGTTCTGTATAAGGCTATATCAGTCTACCTGAAAGACGACTCATCTCGTACTGAAAATAATCTGGTTTGCACAGACAAGAACATGTCGCTCAATTCACCCCAATACTTTAGAGCTGAATATATTGAAAAAACGACCCCCAAAAAAAAGGGCGCCGAAGCGCCCTTAAAGGGAGGATCATCCAACAGATATATTACAGGCCTGAACCTCGGTTACCGGTGAATTCAGGATAGGCTTCCAATCCACACTCACCGAGATCGACGCCTTCGTACTCTTCCTCTTCACTAACCCTAATACCCATCACAATCTTAAGGATCAGCCAAACTACGAAGCTGGCGACGAACGTCCAGGCGAAGATTACTCCCAAACCGAGTAACTGCGGTCCAATCGAAGCATCACCGTTGGTCAAAGGTACGGCGATCAGGCCCCACATACCGACCACACCGTGTACCGAAATAGCACCGACCGGGTCGTCGATCTTGATCTTGTCCATGACGATAATGGAGAAGACCACCAGCAGGCCGCCTACGGCACCGATCAAGGTCGCTTCCAGCGGGGTGGGCGTCAGCGGTTCCGCAGTGATTGCCACTAGACCAGCCAGGGCGCCATTCAGGGCCATGGTCAGATCCGCCTTACCAAACAGGGCGCGGGCGGTCAGCAGTGCCGCCACCACACCGCCGGCAGCGGCTGCGTTGGTGTTGACAAAGACTGCCGCCACAGCATTGGCCTCACCGATATCGGAGACCTTCAGCTCAGAACCACCGTTGAATCCGAACCAGCCCAGCCAAAGGATAAAGGTACCCAGTGTGGCCAGCGGCAGATTTGCGCCGGGGATAGCGTTTATGCGGCCGTCTGCCGTGTATTTCCCTTTACGTGCACCGAGCAGAATGACACCTGCCAGGGCTGCCGAGGCGCCACACAAGTGGACCACACCGGATCCGGCGAAATCGCTGAAACCAGCGGCGTCCAGAAAACCGCCACCCCATTTCCAGTAACCCTGCATAGGATAGATGACACCGGTCATCACCACCGCAAAGAACAGGAATGCCCAGAGCTTCATCCGCTCTGCCACGGCACCGGAGACGATGGACATGGCAGTGGCGACGAACACCACCTGGAAGAAGAAGTCTGACATGCCGGAGTAGTAGGTATCTCCGTTACTGGCCAGTACATCTTCCACACTGTTATCGCCACCGAACATGAAGCTCAGATCGAGTGCCGGAAATATGCCGTTGCCATCAGCCGGGTACATGATGTTGTATCCCATCAACATGTACATAATGCAGGCGACTGCGAACAGGGCGACGTTTTTGGTCAGGATTTCAGCGGTATTCTTAGCTCGGACCAAACCGGCCTCGAGCATGGCAAAACCAGCTGCCATCCACATGACAAGCGCGCCGGATACCAAAAAATAGAAGGTATCCAATGCGTAGCTAAGTTGTGTAATCGCTTCCACGATACTCTCCAAATAAATGTTGCTAGTGAGTTACAGCGCTTCGGGACCGGTTTCACCGGTACGCACACGAACGACCTGTTCTACGGAAGTGACGAAGATCTTGCCGTCACCAATCTTGCCGGTCTTGGCGGCACTTGATATCGCTTCCACGACCTGATCGACAATGTCGTCATCGATGGCAATCTCGACCTTGATCTTGGGTAGGAAATCGACCACGTACTCTGCACCGCGGTAGAGTTCTGTGTGACCCTTCTGACGACCGAAACCTTTGACTTCGGTTACCGTGATACCTGCCACACCCACTTCCGACAAAGCTTCGCGGACATCATCAAGCTTGAACGGCTTAATGATTGCTGAAACCATTTTCATGTGATTACTCCTCGTTCAGCCCGTTACAGAACGGGCTGTACATCTTCAAATAGTTAAGTCAAGGCGACCTGTCTCAGAAGCCCTTGCTCCAAGAGAGGAAGAAACGCATATCGGAATCTTCACCGGCGGCATCGGTGTCATCGAGGTCGGTGTCAGAGAGACTCAATGTGACATCACCGAAATCGCCAACGGCCTTGCTGAGGTCAACCTGATAGTGGGTGTAGTCCTCAAAATCGTCATCGCCATCACCATCAGGCTCGACGAAACCGACGGTCACACCGAGGGAAAAGTCCTGCGGCAGGTCAAAGCTGGCGCCCAGGTAGTAGTAGAGGTCCTCCTCCACAACCTCAACCGCATCCTCCGCAGAGACCACATAGTTGAGACCGGCGGAGAGAAACTGCCAGCTGCCGCCGACAGCAAGCTCGAGGAAGTTGGATTCCGCATCGGCTGAATAGGTGTAGTAGATCAGGCCCACATCGTAGCCGAAGTCACCCATTTCACCGGCGTAGCCGCCATACAGGTCGAGTTCATAGTCATCCCAGGCCTCCGACAGCCAGGTACCGGCATATAAACCAGTCTCGCCAGACCAATCGAATCCACCGGAGAGTGCAGTGGTATTGCCGGTCTGGGTCAAACCGCGCCAGATGTAGTTGCTGGTGACACCGATATTAGTGCTGACTTCTGCCGCAGCAATGGACGATAGTCCAAGCATTGCAGCGCCACATGCCAGGGCAAGACGGTTCATCTTCATCGTTATACTTCCTCTTAATAGAATAGAAACATGGGTTAAACAGTTAACTCGACCCATCGCTGGACGAGGTGAAACTACAGCTGTCTCTTCAGACTTCGTGCCAACATTTACAACCCACTGTATTAAAAGGAAATTAGTTAAATTTGGACTTATACTTAAAACGCTCCCAGAAGCGTCATGCATGGTTTATGAACATAACTTAATGCCTTGCACCAGAGATGCGCACCATGTTGGTGCGACTTTGCCAGATAAAAATCGTCTGCCATTCACCAGACGTAATATAGCTGTCATCCCCTTGGTGCTTGCCCCATATCTCTGGACAAAGCCCGCGCCACTGGCTATTGTCTGGCGCATGATCGATCCGAAACTGATAGATGAACTGACCACCCGTCTCTCTGCAACCATGCCCAGTGGTATTCAAGCGCTGCAGGCTGATGTGATGAAGAACATGCGCGCCACCCTGGAGTCGGGGTTGGCCAAACTCGACCTGGTCACCCGCGAGGAGTTTGAGGTACAGAGCGCCGTACTGGCGCGAACCCGTGAAAAACTCGAGAGGCTGGAGGCGCAGATCAAGGCGCTGGAGGAGAAAACCCGCTAGCTCATCCTCAATCACAGATCCGTCACTATTCCAAGGAAGGAATCCATGTCACTCGCCATTCTCTATTCCCGGGCCCAAGAGGGCATCCAAGCGCCCCTGGTCACCGTCGAGGTCCACCTCTCCAACGGCCTGCCCGGCCTCTCCATCGTCGGCTTGCCCGAAATGGCGGTACGCGAGAGCAAGGACCGGGTCAGGGGTGCCCTGATCAACAGCCAGTTTGAATTTCCCGCCCGCCGCATAACCATCAACCTGGCGCCCGCCGATCTGCCGAAAGAGGGGGGGCGATTCGACCTTCCCATCGCCCTCGGCATCCTTGCCGCATCGAATCAACTGGCGGCGGACCCATTGAACCACTACGAATTCACCGGCGAGCTTGCCCTGTCCGGTGAAATGCGCCCGATCAGCGGGATTCTTCCGGTGGCGCTCACAGCCCGTGATGCGGGACGCTCCCTCATCCTGCCGCAACAGAATGCCGAGGAGGCGGGTCTGGTGAGCGGGCTCCAATGCTACCCGGCAAAACACCTGCTCGAGGTCTGTTCGCACATCAATAGCGTCAACCAGCTGGAACAGTTCAAAGGCGTTCGATCACCAGCGAATGTAACAAAGCAGCAGCTCGATATGGCCGACGTCTATGGTCAGAGCCACGCCCGGCGCGCCTTGGAGATCAGTGCCGCGGGGGCCCACTCTCTGCTCTATATCGGCCCCCCCGGCACCGGCAAGTCGATGCTCGCCTCCCGCCTGCCCGGGATACTCCCGCCCATGAGCGAGGAGGAGGCCCTGGAGTGTGCCGCCATCCACTCGGTGGCCAACAACCGGGCATTCGAGCCTGCCCAGTGGCGTCAAAGACCCTATCGCGCACCTCACCACACGGCATCGGCAGCCGCCCTGGTGGGCGGTGGCAGTAATCCGAAGCCGGGGGAGATCTCCCTGGCCCATTGCGGGGTGCTGTTCCTGGACGAATTGCCTGAGTTCGACCGGCATACCCTGGAGGTGTTGCGCGAACCCCTGGAGAACGGCCATATCACCATCTCCCGGGCCAATCGCCAGGTCGACTACCCATCCCGCTTTCAGATGATAGCGGCCATGAATCCCTGCCCCTGCGGCCACCTGGGGGACGGCAGCAACCGCTGTCACTGCACCCTGGACCGCATAACCCGCTACCGCAACCGCATCTCCGGCCCCCTGCTGGATCGCATCGACATGCATGTGGAAGTGCCCCGGCAGCCCCTGCAGATCAACCAGGAATCACCCACCCTTGAAGAACCGAGCGATGCCATTCGGCGCCGGGTTATAGATGCCCGTGATATCCAATTAGAACGACAAGGCTGCACCAACCAGGCACTGCAGGGCGTGCAGATCGAACAGGTGGCCGCCCCGGGGAAGGAGGGTAATGCACTACTGCATCGGGCCATCGAAAAACTCGGCCTCTCGATGCGGGCCTACCACCGGATATTGAAAGTGGCGCGTACCATCGCCGATCTGGAGGCGAGCCCGAAGGTGGAGACTGCGCATATCAGCGAGGCGATTGGGTATCGGCGTTTGGACAGGAGTTAATTTATCAGTATCTGCTTACTATTGTTCTTTCAAGCCTTATTACTATAAGGTTTCAGTTACTTTTTTAACTATAAGAAAAGGTTTGACTTGAATTTATAGGTGTCCAAGCCTGGACATGTGTAAAGTTAATGCCGAGCTGAGAGCCTGCCGATTAAGTTATTATCTTATTAGTGTCCCCTTTTCCTTTTGAGCATAATAAGGCGCACATTGAATGCGTGTATATTTCCCCCTATCCTTTACAATCAACTACCCTGTTGCGACCGCTATTCTTGGCCTCATATAGATTCTTGTCGCAGGTCTTCATCCAATGCTTCCAGTCTCTAACTGAACTCAGGCCGGCCACACCAATACTGACCGTTACCGGGCGACCGGGTATTAATGAAAGATTTTCAATACCCTTTCGTATTTTTTCAGCTATGCCGATACTATTGGCTTCATCGGTATTGTAGAGCAGAATCAAAAATTCTTCTCCTCCGATTCTGAATACTTTGTCACTGTCTCGAAGAAAGCCCTTTAAGAACACCCCCAGCTGTATGAGGACGTGATCGCCAATCTCATGGCCTAGTTCATCATTAATCTTCTTGAAATGATCAACGTCCATGATGATTAGTGTGAATGCAGTATTTGATCGATTAGCTTGATTTATCGCCTGTACCAAAGAGTCTTTAAGCAGTGTTCTATTGTACAGACCGGTTAGCTGGTCTGTAATCGCCTGTTTGTGCAGTTCGCTATATTGCTTGGCAATGATATGAAGAAAAATAGCCGAATATGCACTGACCAATGAAAATGTCACGGAGAATCTGATGGCTTCGTGTGTCTCGAAAAGGTGCCACACTAGTGGAACATTAATCAGTGCAAATATAATATTTGATATCCATGCCTGACGCTCTGACATCATAAAGTAATATAAAATTAATGTTGAATAGCACCAATAGGTACCTGTTATTCCGATTAAATTTGTTAAATAGGCTACAAACAGAGTCGTAAAAGGGGTCAGCCAGATAAACGTATAGATGGTTTTATACGTTTTCCTATAACAGCCCCAGGCAACCAAGTAGAGACTCAACGAGGTAATCATGGCGCCTATACCAATTCCCACGTGTTGATGAGTCAGGTGATAAAAGGCAAAAGGCAATATCAGAGTTCCGGCGGTGACAGAAAGCCAGAATGTGGATTTAAGATGAAATTCTGATTGATGCCGAAAGGTTAAATCATCCATATATTTGATGAACCCATGATTATTTTAATGTTTAAGCGATAATAACATTTTTTTGTAAAGACACCTGAATCCATCATGCGCCAACAAAGTTTTACTGATAACAACTTCGATAAATTCCGTAAAAAAAGCACGCAAAGAGCGGTTTCTTGATGATATAAATCACATTATTCCTAGGCAAGTATTTACCGCTTCCATTGAATCTTCCTATCCCAATCCCAATCCCAATCCCAATCCCAAAGGTTCGATCGACGTATCGAATACCTGATTCACCCGGAGGCTGAAAGGCCGCTTTGCCAATAAAAACGATACGCACGCATTTCATCTAGGCCAGATGAGAATCTTCTCTTCAGGAATAGGCCGGATATACGGAAGCAGTTCTGTCTCTGAACACAAGATCATGTAAACGGGATGAAGCCATATGTACGGGTTAATATATTTAGATTAATGCGGGTTGAATTATTCAGGGCGGAATGGGATGCAGCCCTTTACAGATATTGATGGACTGCGCCTGATCATGGTGCAAATCGAAGAATATTACTTCACTAACCATGAAGATGCAAAATGCGCATAAAGATAATATGAAGATGGACGATATCACAATAGATTGACAGTTCACATCTAATGGAGGGGATTCACTGTGATCGGTAATTACAATAATGTTATTACATCTCGACCAGAGGGAGTTGAGAAAAAGCGCGCCTATCTTGTAGGTGGCGGTATTGCATCGCTGGCGGCAGCTGCGTACTTGATAAGAGACGGCCATATGGCCGGCGAAAAGATCACTATTTTGGAACAGCTCGATATAAATGGTGGTTGTTTGGATGGTAGCGGCGATGCCATCGACGGCTACATTATGCGCGGTGGTCGGGAGATGGAAGCTCACTATGAGTGTACATGGGATCTGTTCTCGTTTATTCCTGACCTGAAGCGTAAAGATCCTGATGCGCCATTCACCAACCCTGAGCCAGAACTTGTTTCCGACCCGGAACGTACAGTTTTAAAGCGGATTCGTGATGTCAACCAATGGGACCCCAACTCCTCCAAATGCCGTCTGATGAGTAGCTGTGGAGAGCCGGATCGAGACCCTTCGTTAGGGCTCTCCTCGATCCATGTGATGGAACTGACGAAGTTGTCCCTGAAGACTGAAGAAGAACTGGGTGCAACAACAGTGGAAGAGTTTTTTTCAGACTCTTATTTTAAAACCAATATGTGGTATTTCTGGACATCGATGTTTGCCATGGAGACATGGCACTCAGTAGTCGAGATGCGGCGCTATATGCAACGCTTCATGCACCTGATGCCGACGATGAGCACGCTGGAAAATATTCTGTTTACCACCTACAACCAATATGAATCCATGGTCTTGCCGCTGCAAATCTGGCTTAAAAGTAAAGGCGTTACCTTTGATTTGAAAACTCAGGTCACTGATCTGGATATTGAGATCGTAAACGGTGAGAAGACCGTGACCGCCATCCATTTGCTTCGTGGCTCATCAGAGACGAGTGAAACGATTGCCACAACAGCGGACGACCTGGTGTTCGTTACCAATGGCTCGATGGTGGAGAATTCCACCACAGGCAATACTCATGAGCCAGCAATTCTTAATCGGGAGACCGGTGCTTGCTGGCAGTTGTGGAAAAATATTGCTGCAAAAGATCCTGCTTTTGGTAGGCCTGAGGTTTTTTGCGCAGACATCGACAAGAGCAAGTTTGTCTCTTTCACCATTACTGCGACAGACTCGCCGATTGCTGATTTGCTAAAAGAATTTACCGGCGTAGACCCCTATTCCCACAAAGCCGTGACCGGCGGCATCATGACGATCAAGGACTCAAGCTGGCTCATGAGTGCAACCTGCAACCGACAGCCGCAATACAGGAGTCAGCCCGTCGGTGACTACCAGCCAAAACAGCACAAGGATGACCCGGATAAAAACGTACTGGCAATCTGGGCCTACGGCTTGTTTCCGGACAATACCGGTGACTACGTGAAAAAGAAGATGAGCGATTGTACCGGTGAAGAACTGCTGACAGAGCTACTCTACCATTGGGGAGCCAAAGACCAGATTCCAGCTATTATGAAGACGGTCAAAGTTATTCCTTGCATGATGCCATATATCACCAGCCAGTTTTTACCACGCGTTAAAGGTGACCGTCCGGAAGTTATTCCTGAAGGAAGCAAAAATCTTGCCTTTTTAGGGCAGTTCACCGAGATACCTGATGATTGTGTATTTACCGTCGAGTATTCAGTTCGCTCGGCAATTATGGCTGTTTACAAACTACTTGGCATAACGGATAAAACCCCACCAGAGATTTACCCCTCCAAGGACGACGTGCATGTGATCATCAAGGCAAGCGAAACGATGCACAACGGCAGCATTCCCGGAGAACACCTTCTGAACCATCTGTTGAAAGGTACAAGCCTGCAAGGCTTGCTGAAATAATCTGGTGAGTAACAATGGACCATAGTATAAAAAAATCAAAAAAACCTTTGATTCTACTTCTATCCGTTGTTGTTTTGAGTATATACACTACCGCCGGAAGAACAGCGCAACTCACAACGGAGCCACAAAAAGCAAAAACCATCATTTTGGCTATTGATGGAGGGGGAATCAAAGGAGTTATACCTGCGATATTTATTCAGCATATTGAATCCTCATTAAGGAAACCGTCCTACCAGTTATTCGATTTAATAGGAGGAACATCTACCGGCGGCATCATCTCCGCCGCTCTCACCACACCTAAAAAAACCACTGGCCACCCTTACACCGCCGAAGAAATAGTAAATATTTACAGTCATGATGGTGGCAAAATATTTCTGGCTCAGGACTGCAAGGTTGAACTGTGCGCAACCTACTACGCTGATAACGGTAGGGGTGACGGGGTTGAGCCCTACTTGCAAAAAATGTATGGCCCAGACGTTTCACTTGTCAATAGTCGCGATAAAATGCAATCTTTAGCCGGTAACCGTGTAAAACATATGTTCACTACTTCGTACATTGTGAACAATAGCCAGAAAAATGTAGCAAAACCTGTTCGCGGCGAAAACTTTGGCCCCTATCTTTTTAACTGGTTTGATGCTGTCAATAGCCCTGCAAACGATAACTACTATGTATGGGAGGCCGCCAGGGGAACGAGTGCTGCCCCAACATATTTTCCGATTGCTAATGTGGGTGGCAAAACTTTCCCCAGGTCTGCAGCGGCCAACAAGTGGGTAGTTGACGGTGGAACCATGTCTAATAACCCCGCCACTTGGGGCGTCACGGAAGCCTTAAGAACAGGTATGGCCTCGCGCCTGGAAGACATAATTGTTATTTCCCTGGGGACGGGAATATATGAAGGTGGTGCAGGTGTAGGCATTAATAGCAATGCGGTAACGGATATCGTTCCAGTAGGTGGTAATTGGAGCACGACCCCCTGGATGGTCGAGAAGCTGGACGACCTTGAGGGAACCGATCACAACAGGGGTGTATTGATGAGCATCGTGCTTGATGCCGTTCAAACGGTCACACACAGCCAGTTGACTGCCTTGAAACAAGCAGGACTCAAATATTATCGGCTCGAACCTGAACTCACTTACGCGCAAAGTCATATGGATAACATACATCCGCGCAATATCCAGTCATTAATTGCAACTGCTAATGCGTACATAAAAGGAGAAGGGGCAGAAATATTCAAGGCTATTTTGAATGATTTGCAGTGACGAATAGTAACGCGAAGATTGAGACCTATACCTCTAATGCGTTTCCGCATGCTTTAAAAATCAATTCTGACCTCTTGGCATGTTGTCCAGACTATTCAGCCAGCGCTGCGCATCAGCCCGATTGTCTTGTTTCGAGCATGAGAACATGACATATCTTAGGATAAACTCTAGCCTATGTGTACGGAATAACGCTTTTTACATTGGTAGCAAAAACACTATTTCTTGATTAAGCCACACTAAATTACTGACATGAAAAAATAATCCAATAAATTAATATCCATCAGGTTCACCTAAAGCAATTGCGCCGCTGAAATATTTTTTCGGATCTGAAAGATGTCCAGGCACGCCTTTACCAACTAAAAGCAACCAACCAATACCATTGATGCCGCTCCATATACATCAAGATTGTTCTGAAGATTGTCTATAAGCTTTCTATATTGACCATTTTTAAATAAAGACTGATCAAAATGATCTAGAAATAAGATAGATGGTGGTAAACTGTGTATATGTTTGTTCAATTTTCCAACTGAATGGCCAGCTTTGGAAAAATTCTGATTTAATCATGTTTTAGTTCTGTGATTTAACGGCTGTCCAAAACCCTAGAGAAATCACTCGACTTCTATCGGAACAGTATCGACCGAATGACTGCTTTCGTCGTTTGAGTAGACAATCTCCAAGCGATTGTTTTTGACAATCAGTTTTTGCGGATAGCCAATGGAAGTATCAACGTGCACCTGGGAGATCGATTGTCTCCCGGGTTGGCCGCAATCATCAAACACGGGTACACCTTTATACATTTCATAAAAGTGTTCCTTGTCGTTGAGGCCGGACGATCTCAGGTAAACACGCAGTCCTTTGTCATTCAGGGGCTGGGCGATTATCTCCTTTATCGTATCCGCAACAAAGCAATCCTGTTTGTTTGAACAGCCGGTCACGAACGATAACAACAGAAATGCGGCAAGGCATATCCCTATTCTCATTTCCAAACCTCCTGCCAAGCGGAATAAGCGCACGGGGAGAGAAGATCAAGGGAAGCGGCGCATCGCACATGGAGCGCCGTGTGTTACCGAACAGAGCTGTCCGGAGTTTTGGTCCGACGACCGGGGCTTGCTATCGTCTGTGCGCCAGTTAACGCACCAGCCCCTGCTCAACCTGATCCCTGGTCTCCCTGCCGCTCAGTTTCTCGATCAATTCCAGAGCGAAATCCATCGCCGTTCCCGGTCCGCGGGAGGTAATAACCCGATCATCGCTGATGACAGACTCCAGCTGCACATCGACCTGGGGCAGATCCATCTTGTCCAACACGCCCGGGTAGCTGGTTGCTCGCCGTCCTTCAAGCAGGCCAGCTCCCGCCAGCACCTTGGGTGCCGCACAGATAGCGGCGGTGTATTTCCCCTGTTGATTGAGTCGTTTCAGTAATGCATGGATACGCGGATCGGCGTCCAGATGATCGGCCCCGGGCAGACCGCCGGGCAGCACCAGCATATCGAACTCCTCATCCAGTACCGCATCGAGGCTGGTGTCTGGGACCAGGGTGATACCCCTGGAGGCCTTGACCGGTTGTGAATCCAGACCGGCGGTGACGACCTCTATGCCCGCCCGGGTCAGTAGATCAGTGATGGTGACTGCTTCGAGCTCTTCGCATCCTTGGGCGAGGGGGACGAGTACGCGTGCCATAGTGGTCTCCCGGATTGGATCAGTTCAGAGACAGGTACCAGCTCAATACCCTGCTGGTTGAGTTTAGGCAACTCCTGATGCAGGACCGCCAGGGTCTGAGGGTAGGGGTGGGCAATACCGATAGCATGCCCTTGAGTATGGGCCATCTTCAACAGCTGTCGCAACTGCTGCCTGATCTCCCTCTCCTGGGGCGTGTTATCAAGGAATACGTGCCGCCGGGAAGTGGCGATCAGATTTGCATTCGCAACCCGCTCAGCGACCGTGGCATCGGTGGTTCGGCTGTCGATGAAATATAATCCAGCGGTACGCAATTCATTCATCAGCCAGCGCATGGCCGTGGGATCCCTGGTCAACAGGCTACCCATATGATTGTTTACCCCGGCAACATAGGGAATGGATGCAAGATTTTGTTGCAGGGTTCGGGTGAACTGCGCCCTCGACATGCTCAGGGTCAATGCGCCGTTACCCAGGCGGTTGCCGTTGTCCGACTCCATGGGCTGATGCAGCATGACCTCCTTGTTCAACCGGTTGGCCTTGCTCGCCAGCATCCAGGCGAAGGGGGTTTGCGGCAGAAAGGCGTAAGTCACTGCCCCCGGCAGGGCCAGGGCACGCTCCCCCGCCACCAGCTGGTTGCCCAGATCATCGATGATCAGAGCTATTTTCACCCGGCTCGGCGGTGACCCGAATCGATCGCTGTTATCTGCCAGGCCAGCTGTTGATGTCACAGCCAACCAGCAACAGCAGATAAGGCCCAGATAGGGATTCATAGGCGCCCTTTAACCCATCAACTGGTGGTCTTCTTGTTGCGAAGAATGGCCAGGCCCTTGAGAAGATTCAGCGCCTCACCCAACTGATAGTCCTTCACCTCCTCCT
This sequence comes from Candidatus Thiodiazotropha sp. CDECU1, assembly GCF_963455295.1. Taxonomy (NCBI): domain Bacteria; kingdom Pseudomonadati; phylum Pseudomonadota; class Gammaproteobacteria; order Chromatiales; family Sedimenticolaceae; genus Candidatus Thiodiazotropha; species Candidatus Thiodiazotropha sp. CDECU1. Next base: position 34,095 of record NZ_OY734020.1, on the reverse strand, counting down.
GGCTATCATCGCCCTGTTCGGCTTTTTCATCCTCGCCCTTTTTCGGCTCTTTACCATTGCCGTTGGAAAGATGGCCGGAGAGATTGGACTCCTTGATCGGCTTGACCTTGCTCTGCTCCGCCTTGGAAAGGGTCAGCTCTTCCAGTTCTATATCGGGTTCAATTCCCTCCGCCTGGATCGAACGTCCGGAAGGGGTGAAATACCTGGCGGTGGTCAACTTGACCGCAGCGGTATCGGTAATCGGGATAATGGTCTGAACCGAACCCTTGCCGAAGGTGCGGCTACCCATGATGACAGCACGATTCTGATCCTGCAGGGCACCCGCCACGATCTCCGATGCCGAAGCGGAGCCTTCATTCACCAGTACCACTATCGGCGCCCCATCCAGGACATCATCCGGCGCCGCCTCGAATCGCAGCTGGGAGTCGTTCTCTCTCCCCTCGGTATACACGATCAGACCCGATTCCAGAAAGGCATCGCTGACGGAGACAGCGGAATTCAACACCCCGCCGGGATTGTTGCGCAGATCCAGTACCATACCCATCAACGGCCCTTCCACTTCGCTTTTCAGTCTGTCCAGGGATTTCAACATGTCACTGGTGGTATTCGCCTGAAACTGAGAGATACGCAGGTAGGCGAAGCGATCATCCAGCAGTCGGCTCTTGATGCTGACGACCCGGATCACGTCTCGAACCACGGTAATCTTGAGGGGTTTCTCTTCGCCTTTGCGCACTATGGTCAATTCCAGTGAGGTGCCGGGCTTGCCACGCATCAAGGCTACCGCTTCATTCAAGCTCAGCCCTTTTACCGGGGTATCATCCAGACGAACGATCAGGTCACCACTACGGACACCCGCCCGCTGTGCCGGTGTGTCGTCAATGGGGGAGATCACTTTGACAAAGCCATCCTCCATACCCACTTCTATACCCAAGCCACCGAATTCACCCTTGGTGCCGACCTGCAGCTCTTTATAGTCATCGGCATCCAGGTAGTTGGAATGGGGATCGAGACCGGAAACCATGCCACGGATCGCGTTCTCCAGGAGGACCTCGTCCTCGACCGGCTCTACATAGTTGGCCTTGATACGGCCGAAGATATCGGCAAATGTCCGAAGCTGCTGCAGGGGCAGACTCTCCAGCTCCTCTTTCGCTTCCACCTGACCTGTGATCAGTGCCATACTGACGCACAGTACGATCAGACCAATACCTCTCAGAGAAGCTTGCTTTACAACTCTAATCATCTATTTTTTCCTATTTAGGTGCAGCTAGCTCAAAGGTTGGCCAGCAGCATGTCTGCTTTTCAAGGGCCTGGCTGTGGTCGCCCCTTGAAAAGTGTGAGTAATTGCATAAAAAGATAGTTCCTTTTGTCTGATTTTACGTCCCCGATCGGCAATTTTTCTGCCTTTTATACGCTGACACCATTGGGTGGGGTTTTTCGGTTGCCCATTGTGCCTGATACCGAAATAGACGCCGGAGGTGGTCCGACCGCCGCTGTTGCCCACCTGAGCCACCACTTCTCCAGGCTCCACCCACTCGCCGGTCTCCTTGAACAGGCTCTGATTATGGCCATACAGGCTCATGTAGCCGTCCCCGTGATCGATGATCAACAGCAGGCCGAAGCCTCGCAGCCAATCGGCGAAGGCGACCCTGCCATGGTGAATGGCGCGGACCTCCTGTCCCTCCGGCGCGGCGATCAGCACCCCGTCCCACTTGAGTTTGCCAACATCCCGGCGTGAACCGAAGCGGGCCGCCAGTCTGCCGCGGGAGGGCCAAGGGAGTTTGCCTTTGCGGGAGTTGAAGGGTACATGGGCGGTGGTGTCGAGGGGTATGTCGGAGAGCGCCTGCTGGATATCCGCCAGCAGTGAGCGCAACTGTTTCTCATCCGATTTGAGACTATCCAACTCCTGTCCCTTGTCCTTCAGGCGTGTGTTGAGACTCGCGATGATCTTCTTGCGTCCGGTCCTGGCCGCTTCGAGCTGTTGTTTCTGATTTTGATTTTTTGCCAACAGCTGTTGCAAACGCTGCTCCTCCTGAGCTATCTCCCTCTCGATACTGCGCAGTTGCCGCAGACTCTCTTGTATGGATTCCATCTGCTGCACACGGGCCAAGTTGAAGTAATCGTAGTACACCATGACACGACTGACCACGGCGGGATCCTTTTGATTGAGGAGGATTTTCAGCTTCTCCTGCCGCCCCATGGCATAACCTGCCCGAATCTGCCGCTCCAGGGAGGCACGGTGCTGATCCAGGTGCAGGCGTGCATCGCCACGCTTGCTCTCCAGTTCAGCCAGGCGCCGCTGCTGCCGCTTCAGACTCTGTTCCGTTACCCGGATACGGCGCGCAAAATCACCAATCTGTTTCTCGGTTTTTTGCAGGGCCTGGCTGTGTTGCTCCCACTTGCCCTGGGTGGACTGTAACTGATTCTGCAGGGAATGAATGCGTTGCTTCACCTGTTCCAGCTTGGCTCTGGCATCCAGTTCGGACTCCTCCGCAATGACGGGCTGGGAACATATGACTATCATCAATCCCAGTGAGAGGGCCATCAGGCCACTCGTCCGTCCCATCAATCAGCCCCCCTCCATATAGCTGATCAGCGCATGACCTTGCATCTCGTCGGGTTGTGCCAGCCCCATGATCTTCAACAGGGTTGGAGCGATGTCGCACAGGGCACCACCTTCCATCAATTGCGCATCATCCCGGCCCACATAGACCAGTGGCACCGGGTTGGTGGTGTGTGCGGTATGGGGTTGATTGTTTTCATGGTCTTGCATCTGTTCAGAGTTGCCGTGATCCGCGGTTATCAACATCTCCCCACCTGCCAGATGAATCGCTTTCAAGACCCTTCCCAAACAGTGATCCAGGGTCTTGATAGCGCGTTTTGCGGCCTCATATTTGCCGGTATGCCCCACCATATCGCTGTTGGCGAAGTTGCATATGATGACATCATATTTGTCACCCCCTATCGCCTCCACCAGATGATCGGTGACCTCCTCGGCGCTCATCTCGGGCTTGAGATCATAGGTCGCCACCTTGGGCGATGGCACCAGAATGCGCTCCTCTCCCTCAAACGGGCGCTCACGACCGCCGTTGAAGAAAAAGGTGACATGGGCGTACTTCTCCGTCTCCGCCAGCCGCAGCTGACGCAGTCCCTGTTTGGCGATGGTTTCACCGAACACATTGCGTAGCTTTTCCGGCGGGAACGCCACCGGTATCTCGAAACGTTTGTGGTAGCGGGTGAGGCTGACATATGCACCAAGTGCAGGGCGGTGCTTGCGCTCAAAACCCTCGAAATCCTCCTCCACGAAGGCACTGGTCAACTGGCGGGCGCGATCGGCCCGATAGTTGAGAAAGAACACCACATCCCCATCGTCAATGGTCACCGGCGACTTGCCTGCCGGCACTATGGCCGTGGTCTTCACAAACTCATCACTCTCGCCCCGTTGATAGGCATCGAGCAGGGCCTGTCGCGCATCTTCGACCTGATAGTTCGCCTTGCCCTCAACCAGCAGGTCATAGGCCTCTTGGGTACGTTCCCAGCGATGGTCACGGTCCATCGCATAGTAACGCCCGGTCAGGCTGGCAATACGCCCTCTACCCAATTTGGCAAAAACCCTATTCGCCGCGATAATCGAGGCCTCGGCACTCTTGGGTGGGGTGTCCCTGCCATCCAGAAAGGCATGCAGGTAGACATGCTCCGCACCCCGCTCGACGGCCAGTTTGGCCATCGCGTGGATATGTTCCTCGTGACTGTGTACACCACCGGGAGAGAGAAGCCCCAGGATGTGAACCGCCTTCTGCTTGGCCACCGCCTTGTCGACTGCCTCGGTGAGGGTCTCGTTGGAGAAAAAGGAGCCTGTCCTGATCGAGCGGCTGACCCGGGTGAACTCCTGATAGACAACCCGTCCGGCCCCCAGATTGAGATGTCCCACTTCCGAATTGCCCATCTGCCCCCCCGGGAGACCCACAGAGGCACCGGAGGTATTGATTAAGGTGTGTGGATGCTCATGCCAGAGACTATCCCAAACCGGTGTGGCTGCATTCTCGATGGCGTTGGATTCTGTATCCTCGCTATAGCCCCAGCCATCAAGGATGATCAAGGCAACCGGTTTGGGTCTCTCCGTCATGTTTAAATCTCTGATACTCTACTGCTGCTTATATGTAAACAATCGCGCATTAAATCACCAATCCCCCTGTCAGGCCAGAATCGACTGGTAGCAGGGAGTAGCATGCCAGAATCGGTCACAAAGTAACCAGATAAAATAAAGGGGTTCTCATTCTGATGAAAAACAGCGTATTATTGTATTAGGGTCTGTTAACATTAGCCCAGAAGGCGCTACTACTGGTAAAAGGCTGGATTCATGGAACACAAGTACGACAAGAGCACCCAACCCCTGAAGCTCGAGGAGCCCGAGGGGATGGAAAACCTGTTTGCCACCGATGAAGATGTGGATCGTGCGTCTCGATCGCTCAAGGCCATGTCCCACCCATTGCGCCTAAAAATACTCTGCACCCTGGGGGGCCAGGAGGTCAGTGTGCAGGACATCGTCGAGCAGGTAGGCACTTCCCAGAGCAATATTTCTCAGCATCTTGCCATATTAAGAGATAAGGGTATCCTCGCATCCCGTAAAGACGCCAATCGTGTCTACTACCGGGTCAGTGATTTTCGTACCCTAAAGCTGATCGGCATGATGCGCGAGGTCTTCTGTACCCACATTTGACGGATAGGCCAAATCGTTTGCGTCCCATCTGGAGACGCCGGCGGCAACACTTCCGATTCAATTCCGATGGTTATCGGCAATCAGCCCTTAACCCTACTGCCCTCCTGTTATAAACTCTCCCACCCTTGATAGATTAATCTGCAAAAGAGGCACCAATGCAACAGCTCATCGAATTCACGATGAATCACTGGATACTCGTCCTGACCTTTGTCGGAGTGGCCGGATTCTTGGCATTCAACATGCTTGTCGGCGATAAAGACGCTGTCGACCCCGTCGCCGCCACCGAGCTGATTAACCATCAGGATGCCGTGGTCGTGGATGTGCGCCCGTCAGCCGACTTCAACAAGGGGCATATCATCAATGCGATCAGCATACCCAGTAACGGCTTTGCCAATCAGATGGGTGTGCTCAACAAGCACAAAGAGAAACCGATTATTATCAGCTGTCGCTCCGGCGCCCAGTCCTCAACTGCCGCCGGACAGCTGAAAAAGGCCGGATTTGAACAAGTTTACAACCTGAAAGGGGGTATACTTGCCTGGCAAAGCGCGAATCTTCCCATTACCCGAAAATCCAAGTAGCCCCACACCCCTCCATAGGAAGCAGTCATGACCGAAGCCAAACAAGACGAACAGAATAGAGAATTTGCCCTGCAGCGAATCTATACCAAGGATATCTCATTCGAGACGCCCAACACCCCGGCGGTTTTTCAGCAGGAGTGGAAGCCTGAGACCAGCGTGAACCTGAATACCGAAGTGAATAAACTCACCGATACCGCATTCGAAGTGACTTTGACGGTTACAGTGACCTCCAAGGTGGAAGACAAGACCGCCTATCTGGTTGAAGTGAAACAGGCGGGCATATTCAGTATCACAGGCTTTCCGGATCAGGAGATGGGACCACTGCTTGGTGCCTACTGCCCCAACCAGCTCTTCCCCTATGTGCGTGAAGCCATCTCTGACATCGTCATGAAGGGGAGCTTTCCTCAGATGGTGCTGCAACCGGTCAATTTCGATATGTTGTATGCGCAACACCAACAGGAGTTGGCGAAAAAGGCTCAGCAAGCGCAAGTCGAGAATGAAGCCCAGCATTAGCAATCCATTGATTGCAGATCAGAATCAGCACCATGGACGCGACGCATAGCAAGACAATTGCAGTCCTCGGGGCCGGGTCCTGGGGCACGGCCCTGGCTATCCTGCTCAGCGGCAATGGCCATCGGGTTCGCCTCTGGGGTCATCTGGTTGAAGAGATCACGGCGCTGATCCGGGATCGTGAAAACAAGCAATACCTTCCGGGGGTTGGATTCCCTGCAACCCTGCAACCGGAAATCGTTCTGCGCAAGGCCCTGGACGGCGCTTCAGAGATCCTTATCGCCGTTCCCAGCCATGCCTTCCAGAGCGTCACCTCCAATATAGCCCCCCTGCTTGATGCCCAACCCGGTATCACATGGGCCACCAAGGGGTTCGAGCCGGGCACCCAGCGTCTGCTCAGCGAGGTGGCCGCGGAACAACTCCCCGGACGGGAGTTGGCGATTATTTCCGGGCCGACCTTCGCGGGTGAGGTAGCCCGCGGCCTGCCTACCGCGGTCACTGTTGCGGCCACCACCCAGGGGCATGCGGAACAGATGGCGGAACTACTCCATGCCGCCTGGTTTCGCGCCTATACCAGTGACGACCTCGTGGGTGTACAGGTAGGTGGCGCCAGCAAGAACGTGCTTGCCATCGCGGCCGGTATCGCCGATGGACTCGGTTTTGGCGCCAACACCCGGGCGGCATTGATCACCCGCGGGCTGACCGAAATCATGCGGCTTGGCATCAAACTCGGGGGCAGGCAGGAGACCTTCATGGGGCTCGCCGGGCTGGGCGACCTAGTACTGACATGCACCGACAACCAATCCCGCAATCGGCGCATGGGTCTGGCCCTTGCCGAGGGGCTCTCTCAGGAAAAGGCCCGGACGAGTATCGGTCAGGAGGTGGAGGGGGTGCATGCGGCCCAGGAGGTCTATGCCCTGTCGCAACGACATGGGGTGGAGATGCCCATCTCGGAGCAGGTCTACCGGGTGCTGTATGAAGGACTGGCACCAAAGCAGGCAGTGCACAATCTGCTCGAGCGACGGCAAAAGGCCGAGGGCCTGTAACTTGCGACAGCCTCCCGGCTATCCACTCAAACCCCACCCTCGAAACCGGCCTGGCGCCAAGCCTCATATAAAATCAAAGAGACCGCATTGGAGAGATTAAGGCTGCGGCTGTGGGGCAGCATGGGGATGCGGATTCGCTGACTCGGCTGCAAGCCACTCAATACATGTGCCGGTAGACCCCGGCTCTCCGGGCCGAACAACAACGCATCTCCGGGGGAAAAGGTGACCTCAGCATAACAGCGCTGTGCCTTGGTGGTGCAGGCATAGAGATTGGCTGGCGCAACCCTATCCAGAAACAGCTCCAGGGAGTCATACTCCCCGATATCGGCCCATTCCCGGTAATCGAGACCTGCCCGGCGCAGCCTTTTGTCGTCCAGATCAAATCCCAGGGGATGAATCAGATGTAATTTGCTGCCACTATTGGCACACAGGCGTATGATATTACCTGTGTTCGGTGGAATTTCCGGCTCGTAGAGCACAACATGAAACACCCCTCACCCCCGGTTGGAGAAAAAGTTAACGTCGATGAACAATAGCGGTCCCACAACCCTGCAGACAGAATTCTGTGGACTCAAATTCAATACACCCATTGTACTGCTCTCAGGCTGTGTCGGTTTTGGCGAAGAGTACACAAGGGTGAGCGGCTTTAGCAATCGAGATGCCGGCGCCGTCTGCCTCAAGGGGACCACCCAGGAACCACGCCTTGGTAACCAGCCCCATCGCGTCTATGAGACACCGGACGGCATGTTGAATGCAATCGGTCTGCAGAATCCCGGCGTCGATCATGTCATCAACGAGATCCTTCCCGGCCTCGATTTCACCGAGACCCGCTTTATCGCCAATGTCTCCGGCTCCACCGTGGAAGAGTATTTCGAGGTCACCCGACGTTTCGACGACTCACCCATCGATGCCATCGAGATCAATATCTCCTGTCCCAATGTCAAGGAGGGGGGTGTCGCCTTCGGCAATGATCCTGCCATGTCGGCCCGCGTGGTGGCGGCATGCAGAAAGGCGACGCGTAAACCGCTGATCACAAAACTCTCACCCAATCAGACAGATATCGCCGCCAATGCAAAAGGTTGCATCGAGGCGGGGAGTGACGCCTTTGCCGTCATCAACACCCTGATGGGGATGGCGATCGATATCGAGAGCCGCAGCCCCTTGATCGGCAATAACCAGGGTGGACTCTCGGGACCGGCAATCAAACCGGTGGCACTGTTGAAGGTGCATCAGGTTCATCAGGTGTGTCGCCATCACAACATACCCATTATCGGCCAGGGTGGAATAGCCTCGGCGGAGGATGCCATTGAGTTCATGATCGCGGGGGCCAGCGCGGTGGGAGTGGGTACAGCCCTTTTTTATGATCCGCTAATTTGTAAAACTATCAATACAGGGATTTTACAGTATATGGAACGCCACAGGCTGCAGTCGGTCGATCATCTTGTGGGAACACTGCAGTTGAACCAACAACAAACCGCAAAATGTGGTTGCTGAGAAAGGATACTTTTAAGCATGAGTGAGATTGTTGTACACCCAACACCTGAAATCCTGAAGCGGTTTCATCCCCTGGATCAACTCAACGACATTCAACTCGAGATGCTTGGCCGTTCCATCCAGATTCACTCTGCCGGACGCGGCCTGAAGATCCTGGAGCAGGGGGACACCACGCCTTTCAGTCTCTATCTCATAAAAGGCAAGCTGCGATTGCTCTCAACTGATGGCCGGGTCACGGAGATCCTCGATGATTCGCCACAGGCACAAAATCCCATTGCCAATCTGATTCCGCGACGCTACACCGTGGAAGCCGTGTCGCCGACGGACTACCTGGTGGTCGAGAACAATCTACTCGAGGGCCTGCTGAATATTGATGAAGGCTTTACGGCAACCGAAATGGACAATGATAGCCAAATCGTCGATCCGATACTTGCTGAAAGCCGCATGACAGAGGCCTTATTGGATGACCTCAAGAACAACTGCCTGGTGCTGCCGAGTCTGCCCGATGTTGCGGTACGAGTAGGCCGGGCCATGCGCGATGAAAACACCAATGCGAGAAAACTGGCCAACATCGTACAGACCGATCCGGCAATAACAACCAAACTCGTGCGCGCCGCAAACAGTCCACTCTATGCCGGCGTGACACCGGTCGACTCCTGTGCCGCGGCCATTGTCCGCCTGGGGGCTGATACCACCCATAAACTGGTGCTGACATTCGCACTGAGAGAGCTGTTCAATACCCATTCCAAGGTTTTAAAAGAACATATGCACCAATTATGGGAGCATAGCGTCAAGGTAAGTGCTATCTGCTATGTCCTCGCCAAAATCTCCGGACAGTTCAATCCAGAGCATGCCCTGCTCGCAGGTCTACTGCATGATATCGGCAACGTTGCCATACTCAGCTATGCGGAAAATTTTACTGAGGTCGCCAAAGACAACGAGAAACTCGAACAGGTGATGCACGACATGCGAGGCAGCATTGGTAGCGCAATACTGCAAAACTGGGGATTTATCGACGACCTGATACTGGTAACGAAAGAAGCGGAAAACTGGTTTCGGGAACACGACGGAGAAGCTGACTACACCGACCTGGTGATCGTATCTCAACTGCATACCTTTATCGGTAGTGATGCGATGAAACAGCTACCAACACTTGACCAGGTCCCTGCCTTGAAACGTCTCAACCTGGGTGAGTTGACCCCAAAGCTCAGCCTGAAGATTCTGGATAAGGCGGAAGAGAAGATTGAGCGCGCCCAGAAGATGCTGACGGCTTGAGTTGGTTTTTATTTGAATTCAGGGGGCTGGCTGTTTAAAAACCACTTTTCCTCGGCTTCATCGAAGAGCCAGACCTGCTGATCGGCGATCTCCTTTACAACCTGACTCTCCTGTAACACATACTGAATCACAGCAGTCTGAACCGCTCGCATCTCACCCAGCATGGTAGGTCCCTGCACCACCTCATACCCGGTTACCCTGATATCCTTGCGCTGCGGACGGACATCCGCCGTAGCGAGTTCCGGATCTTGGAACTTCACCGTATGTTGCCCTGAACTCCAGCGCACGGTTGCCTCATAACTGCGTAGGGTATCCTGCAGCGACTGGGCCCGTTTACGCTCGCCCAAGGTCTGACAAGCCGTGAGCAGGCTTATCAATGACAGCATGACCAGAAATTTGTATGACAACGAATTTTCCTCCTGAAACCTGATCATATAGGCGCCCCGCAATTATACAACCTTGGTGGGAATCACGCCGCGCTGTTGCAGCGTCTCGATCAGCTCATCTATGCACGCCTCGATGGTCCTCTCCTGAGTCTCTATCGTTATCTCAGGCTTGTCCGGTATGTCATAGGGTGCTGATATACCCGTAAAGTTCGGAATCTCTCCATCTCGCGCTTTTTTATACAGCCCCTTTACATCCCGAGACTCACACACATCCAGCGGACAACTGACATACACCTCTATGAAGTCACCGTGAGGAAACAGTCCCCTGGCCCTTTCTCTATCTTCACGAATGGGCGAGATAAAGGCGGTAAGGGCAATTACCCCCGCGTCCACAAAAAGTTTTGCCATTTCGCCGATGCGACGAATATTTTCCGTCCTGTCCTCGGTGCTGAAGCCGAGATCGCGGCATAATCCATGCCGAACATTGTCACCATCAAAAACATAGGTACGACACCCACGCTGATGCAATTCCTCCTCCAGGGCATGGGCCAGGGTGGACTTGCCGGACCCGGACAGGCCTGTAAACCAAAGCAACTTGGCCCGATGTCTGTTCATCTTTTCACGACGCTCACGGGTAACCGTCGCTTCATGCCAGACAATGTTTTTACTCATCACGTTCACTCCACCGATTCGAGTCAATAGCCTAAGCTACCTTTAAATCCAGCACCAGGCAAACGCCTTAGAAAATTCAAGAGAATTATCCGCACTCTACATCGAAGAGGCTGTTACAATGCTGGGCTTTTGCAACTAAAAGACAGACGACCATGGCCCAGAGAGATCGGGAACCACAACGGGAAGTGATTCTTGGCGATAGCAAAGTAACCCTTTTGGGTACAGCCCATGTCTCCCGCTCGAGCGCGGAAAAGGTCCAGCAGCTCCTGCAGGGCGGCGACTACGATGCAGTGGCGGTAGAGTTATGCCCTAGCCGCTACAATGCACTGATCAATCCTGACGATTTGGCAAAAATGGATCTGCTGAAGGTGGTCAAGGAGAAGCGGGTGTTGATGGTGATGACAAATCTCGCCCTAGGCGCCTATCAGCAACGCCTTGCTGACCAGTTCGGCATCTCACCCGGAGAGGAGCAGCGGGAGGCAATCCGCATTGCCCAGGAGTCCCATCGTACCCTGTTGCTGATTGATAGAGAGATCAGCACCACCCTCAAGCGGGTTGCAGGCAACCTCACATGGTGGAAACGGCTCACTCTGTTCGCCGGTATCCTCGGCAGCATACTTTCCAAAGAGGAGGTCTCTGAAGAGGAGATCGAACACCTGAAAGAGGGTGATATCCTGGAGACCACCTTTGCCGAATTTGCTGAAGACCGCCAGGATCTCTACATTCCGCTGATCGATGAGCGCGACCAATATATGGCTGCAAGAATATTGCAGGAGCTAGCCAGCAAGGGACACGAAGATCTGTTGGTAGTGGTGGGCGCCGGTCATATGAACGGCATCGCCAACTACCTGCAAAGCCCCATGGCCTCGCCAGATGAGCGGATCAGTCAACTGGAAGTGGAACCGAAGCCCAGCCGTTGGCCAAAACTGATTCCCTGGATGATCGTGGCACTGGTGTTGAGCGGTTTCGTTATCGGCTTTCAACGCAGCCCGTCTCTAGGCTGGCAGCTGGTGATGGATTGGGTCGTGATAAATGGAGGCCTGTCTGCCCTGGGCGCCTTACTTGCCGCGGCGCATCCATTGACCGTTGTCACCGCCTTCGTCGCGGCTCCCCTGACATCGCTGAATCCGGCGATTGGGGCAGGTATGGTAACCGCAGCAGCTGAGCTTTTTCTGCGTAAACCAACCGTCGCGGACTTTGCTCGTCTGCGCAACGACACCACTTCATTTCGTGGTTGGTGGAAAAACCGGGTCTCCAGAACCCTGGTGATTTTCTTCTTCAGTACCCTGGGATCCGCCATAGGTACTTATGTCGCCGGGTTCAGGATTTTCGAACGCCTGGTCGATTGAGTCATCAATATTCAATCAACTCCAACTTGAAGTGAGTTCATCACCTCTTTTATCCGCTGAATCCTTTCTTTATCAATCGCTTCACCCAACAGCCTGCCCATAAGCGTCGCGTCCTGGGTTGCAGAGGTCACTTCTGCAGCAGCCCGGTAGATCCGCTTCAAGTCATCCGCCTGGAGATAGGGGCGGTGTTGCAAACCCTTGCGTCCCAGGTAATCAGCCTGACATACCAGAATGAACTGTTGCAGGCGCTCAGGTTGACGAAAGGCATCCAATCCTGTCAACAGTTTCAACACCGTCTTTGGACGCAGTTCGTAGAGTCGATGCAGATAGCCATGGTATGTGGCACAGCGACAGGCCAGTTCTCGAAAACGTGCCGGGGCCTTGAGGCGGCCGCACATACGTTGTATCAACTTAACGCCTCGCTCCTCATGACCATAGTGGCTTGGCAATATTCGCTGTGGGGTGGTCGCCTTGCCCAAGTCGTGGGTGAGGGTGGCGAACCTGATTGCCTTATCATCACTCAATTCAACAACCGCCTGGAGGGCCAGCATGGTATGTTCGCCACAATCCACCTCAGGATGCCACTGCACCGGTTGAGGTACACCCCAAAGGGCATCGATTTCGGGAAAAACCTGCTGCAAGGCACCCACAGCGCGCAAGGTCTCGAAGAAAGATCTCGGTTGCGCCTCGCCAAGGGCCCCTGTCAGCTCTTGCCAAACCCTTTCCGGGACCAATCCTTCCAGGCACCCGTCAGCAATCAGCTCTTTCATCAATGAGCGTGTCTCCGGCGCAACCCTAAAGCCGAGATCCGCATAGCGGGCCATGAATCGGGCGACACGCAGAATACGGATTGGGTCCTCGCCAAAGGCATCGGAGACATGACGCAACTGACGTTTTTGCAGATCCTCCCTACCGCCGAAAGGATCGATCAACTCACCATGCTCATCCTCGGCAATGGCATTGATAGTCAGGTCACGCCTTGCCAGGTCCTGCTCAAGGGTAACCGGGCCGGCATCGGTTGGTCTGCCTTCACCCTGACCTCCTGATCGACGATTCCTGGCTAAGGCATACTCCTCACGGGTTTGGGGATGGAGAAAAATGGGAAAAGTGCTGCCGACCTGCTGAAAGCCCTTGGCCAACATCATTTCCGGATTGGCGCCGACAACCACATAATCTCGCTCCTTGATCGGTCTGCCCAACAACCTGTCTCTGACAGCCCCTCCTACCAGATAGACCTGCATCAGTAACCGCGTGCTTCCTTGAGATTCTTGCGTGCGTCCTCGACTTTTTTCTCCGCCTCTTTGACACGCTCATGATATTCCGGCCTGATGCGGCTTCTTCCACCGGTTAAGTATTGGCGATCGTCCTCACCTAGCTCTTTGGTTCGCTTCAAATTCTCTTCCGCCTCATCCAGCTCCTTGCGGGCCTTGGATAACTGCGCATCGCGGCCGGCCTCTTTTTCCAGGCGCTTGTCCCTGGCCTCTTCCATAGCCTTACGGATGGCTGCATTGCGTTGCTCTGTATCAAGCCTCGATGCCTCAGAGGGACCAGGCTGGATTTCGATTTTTTCGATCTTGCCGTCCGTCTTGACCGGGGCATCGGTATAGGTCACATTTCCCTCATCGTCCACAGTCCGGTAGACATCTGCCGCCTGAAGCAAGGCCGGTAGAATCACCAGGAAAGATGCTAGGACTGATTTACGAATATCCATGCTGCTCCTCGACTACGCTGTTGCTAACCTGACTCAGATTAAAGTGTGGCTCAGACACATCAGGGGTACCATGATTGAAAGCAATCGCCGTCCGCCCTCTAGTATCCAAGCACGATTGTGCCTATACCCGCTTAGACAACAATCTGACACTTCATTCACGAACCCCTGGATTCTTTAAATAGCTTTCACAGGGTCTCTTTATCATACGTCATAAGGCACGCTTAAAGCAGCCGCGGACGAGCGCCAGCTGTCATTTCCTCCACGAATGGCCTACAGTCATTCGTGAGTGCCACAAAATTTTCGTAACATTCTGTAAATCAGAGAATAAAACGACTGATTTGATGCTTATTGATGCGACTAGCAAGACACTATCTTGATAAATTAGCAATCTAAGGGTTACATATCTGAACATGCCTGGGGGAAACATTAGATATGAATGATTTTATCGAGAAACGCGATTTTTATCGGATGGCGGTGGACGGGGAGGTCCGATACCGTATCGATGGCGAGAGTCAGCTCTCCGCCGCGACGATAAAGAACCTCAGTAATTCAGGCCTGCTGATGGCCGCCGACAGGGAGATTGCACCCGGCGCCAAAATAACCATCGCCATCATACCGGGGCATACCATCACCCCCCCCTTACTGGCCGAGGCCAGCGTTATTCGCAGTGATGCCGCCGATGATGGTCATTACCATGTCGCCTGCACCATCGACCGCATCCTGGCTGAGAGTGACACCGGACCCGGCTTTCCCTGAATCAGTTCTTATACTTCTTATGACAGGCCTTACAGGCCTTGCCCGTCACCTGCAGGGCTTCGCCAAGTGAAGCCTTGTCGCCACTGGCGGCAACTTCGCTTAAGCCTCTAGCCGCCTCACCCAGCTTCTTGTACTTGGCTTCGAAGTCATCGAACTCCATCCAGATTTCCACTAATGCATCGCTCTCCTCGGATTCCGAGTCTTCTGGAAAGCCAGGCATTAGGTTCAGCCCGGAAGCATTGGCCAGATCTCTTGCATGACCGGCGAACACCTTTTGGTCGAAAGGCGTCTTACCTTTCATCATGTCGGACATCGCCTTCATATTCCAACTGAAGACATTCATAACACCCTGGCGGTAATCGACAGCTTTTTCTATCTCACCGGCCCACGCCATCGGCGCGGTAAGGATCAACCCTGACATCAGAGTCAAGGAGAGCATATTCTTGAAAGTTCTTTTGTTGTGCTTCATGGAGATTCCCCATCGGATGGTCAGAATGAAATATTGATAAATTCTATAGTTGTAAACTGAAGGGCCTTACTTTTTTAGGCTACAATAGGCGATTTGAAAATGTCCTCACCACACGCCCCCTAACCGTAAACCGAATATGCAGCCTACGCCACGAATACGTGAGATCCCTTACAACTACACGTCCTTCTCTGACCGGGAAATCGTAATCCGGTTCCTTGGAAAACCCATGTGGGAGCTCATCGAGGAGTTACGCGGTACGCGCCGGACCGGGCGTTCCGCAAGGATGCTGTTCGAAGTATTGGGGGACATGTGGGTAATCAGCCGCAATCCCTATCTCCAGGATGACCTGCTCGACAATGAATCGCGCAGAGAGGCGCTGGTGGGGGCACTCAAACATCGCCTGGATCAATTTGAACAGCGCGCCAATGACAATCAGCAGGCCCTGACCCTGTTGCATGCGGCGCGGCAAGCCGTGGACAGCTTCGAACGGCGCTTCGAGGAATTGCTTGACCTGCGCCGCCGCACCAAGACCAACCTTATCGGTTTGACCCGGGCGGACAATGTGGATTTCAGTGGCTTTGCCCGTGTCTCCCATGCCACCGATGCCACCGACTGGCGGGTGGAGATACCCTTTGTTGTCATCACCCCCGACTCGGAGCAGGAGATCGCACCGATCGTCAAGGCCTGCATCGACTCTCAATTGACCCTGATTCCCCGTGGCGGGGGCACAGGATATACCGGCAGCGCGGTGCCCCTCGATCCCCATAGTGCGGTCATCAACACCGAAAAGCTCGATTTCATCCATGAGATCGAATATCGCTCCCTGCCGGGTGTTGAGGAGCGGGTGCCCACCATCCGCGTCGGTGCGGGCGTTATCACCCGGCGCGTGTCGGAGAAGGCCGAAGCCGGCGGTCTTGCATTCGCCGTCGATCCCACCTCCCAGGATGCCTCCACCATCGGCGGTAATATCGCCATGAATGCGGGGGGTAAAAAGGCGGTCCTATGGGGCACCACCCTGGACAATCTCGCCAGCTGGCGCATGGTGATGCCGAATGGGGAGTGGCTGGAGATCGAACGCCTCAACCACAACCTGGGCAAGATCCATGATCAGGAGCAGGTGCAGTTCCGACTCACCCGCTACCAGAGCGGGACGGATCAGCCGACAACCGAACCACAACTCATCACGATGCCGGGCAGTGCCTTTCGCAAGGCCGGGCTGGGTAAGGATGTCACCGATAAATTCCTCTCCGGGCTCCCCGGTGTACAGAAGGAGGGGTGCGACGGACTGATCACCTCGGCACGCTTTATCCTGCACCGGATGCCGACCCAGGTACGTACCCTCTGCCTGGAGTTTTTCGGCAGTGACATCGGCAAGGCGGTACCCGCGATTGTCGAGATCAAGAGCTATCTCGACCAGCATCAGGAGGTCAAACTGGTCGGCCTGGAACACCTGGATGAGCGCTACTTGAAAGCGGTCAAATACTCCACCAAGGCAGCCCGCCGCGAACGTCCGAAAATGGTACTGCTGGCCGACATTGCCAGTGACAATGAAGAGAAGCTGGAACAGACGGCCACAGAGGTTGTAGGCATGACAGTGGCCAGGGAAGGGGAGGCCTTTATCGCCAGCAGCCCGGAAGCACGGCGTAATTTCTGGCTCGACCGCGCCCGTACCGCGGCAATTTCAGCCCACACCAACGCCTTCAAGATCAACGAGGATGTGGTCATTCCGTTGCACAAGCTGGCCGATTACAGCCGAGCCATCGAACGCATCAATATCGAGGAATCGATCAAAAACAAGATTCTTATCGCCGATGAGGTTGTTGCCTATCTCGCCGGTGACCACTCTCTGCGTAAACCGGATGACGATTTTGAGGCGAGTGATGAAAACCGCTCCATCCTTCAGGCCAAACTCGACCTGGCACGGGAGGCAGTGGCGCAAGCCCGTCAACGCTGGCACGATCTGCTGGACCAGCTCGATGCACCCGCCTCTGCCCATAGCGCACTCATCGAAGAGGCCGCACAAAGTGCCATCCAGCCCGGAGATAGATTGATCGACCTGCTCCTGAGACGTGATCTGGTGGTCTCTTATCGCAGCGAAATCGCCACTCGACTGGACGAAATATTCTCCGGGCAGGAGGTACGCCAAATCCGTCGCGCGATGCGCGAGATCCACGCCCGCCTGCGGGATTCACGCCTCTTCGTCGCCCTGCACATGCATGCCGGTGACGGTAATGTACACACCAATATACCCGTCCACTCAGACAACTATGCCATGCTGCAACAGGCGGACCGGATCGTTGACCGGATCATGGCCCTGGCCAGTTCCCTGGGTGGCGCCATCTCCGGTGAGCACGGTATCGGACTTACCAAGTTGCAATATATGGAGGCAGACAAACTCAGCGCATTCGCCCGATACAAACAGGAGATTGACCCTCATGGACGCTTCAATCGCGGTAAGTTGATCGAGGGGGCCGATCTGGAGATGGCCTATACGCCATCCCTGCGGTTGTTGGAACAGGAGGCCATCATCCTCGAAGAGAGTGAACTGGGCACCCTCAATGACGAGATCAAACACTGCTTGAGGTGCGGTAAATGCAAGCCGGTCTGCATGACCCATATACCCCGCGCCAACCTGCTCTACTCACCTCGCAACAAGATCCTGGCCACCGGCCTTATCGTCGAGGCCTTCCTCTACGAAGAGCAGACCCGGCGCGGCATCTCCATGCAACACTTCGCTGAGATGAATGACGTGGCGGACCACTGCACTATCTGTCACAAGTGCGAAAACCCCTGCCCGGTGAATATCGATTTTGGCGAAGTGACGACCTTGATGCGTAAAATCCTCGTGGACCGGGGTAAAAAACGCCGCAATCTTGGCACCGCTGCCGCCATGACTTTTCTAAATATCACCCACCCCACCGCAATCCGCTGGATGCGCAAGGGATTGGCTGAGTGGGGCTTCAAAGGGCTCAATCTCGGCTATGCCCTGGCCGGCAGGGCCGGTATGCGCAAGCCCGACAGCCAACCACCCAAAGCCACCACAGGGGCGCCCAAGCCCCAGGCAATGATGGTGGAGATGGTACAAAAACCGATCCGGGTCGAGCCGCCCAAACTTACCCTGCGGGATGCACTGAAGCTTGATACCACGGACTCTGTACCTATCCTGCGTTACCCACGCAAGGTAAACGATGAGAGCGATGCGATTTTCTACTTTCCCGGTTGCGGCTCTGAACGACTCTTCAGCGAAATCGGTATGGCTACCCTGGCGATGCTTTGTGAGCTAGGGGCGGAGACGGTCCTGCCGCCCGGTTATCTCTGCTGCGGTTATCCGCAAACCGCGGCCGGCCTGCATCAACGTGGACACCGGATCACCACCGAAAACCGGGTCCTGTTCCACCGTATTGCCAACACCCTGAACTACATGGATATCAAGACCGTCCTGGTCTCATGCGGCACCTGCATGGATCAACTGCTGCAATATCAGTTCGAGAAGATATTTCCCGGCTGTCGCCTGCTCGATATTCACGAATATATGCTGGAACGGGGAGTCGCATTACCGGGTACGCAGCAGACTGAGTACCTCTACCACGACCCCTGTCATAGCCCGATCAAACACTACAACCCAGAACAGCTTGCCAGCAACCTGACTGGTAAGCCTGTGTTACTGAGTGACCGCTGTTGCGGCGAGGCTGGCACGCTGGGAACCAGCCGGCCCGATATCGCCAATCAGTTACGCTTTCGCAAAGCGGAAGAACTGCACAAGAATATCGGTACGCTGGTCAAACAAGACCAACAGGCAACAACACCAATAAAACTGTTAACCAGCTGCCCTGCCTGCGTGCAGGGTCTTAGTCGCTATACAGACGAGACCGGATTGAAGCCGGAATATCTCGTGCTTGAAACCATCCGTCATCTGCAAGGCGAGGATTGGCAGCAACGCTTTATCGATCAGGTATTGCAGGACGGCATCGAGCTGGTGCTGGTATAGGGCTGCAGAGGTTCCTGATCAATTCCGGATTTGGCGAGTAGTGATCTGACGGCTCCAGGTTGAAGGAATTCGTCCAGGCGGTGCTCACAATCCGTTTTTTTTTAAATCAAATCAACCTGCTTGATATTTAAACGCCACACTATTTCTTTAATAATTGTCAATCAAGGCCGTTAAAGACTAGTGTAACGCCTCGGAAAGGACCTGTATCAACCGTCAAAGGCGGTCTAGCTGCTTAAAGTCAGGTTGAGATCGCAACACAACATGTTCACCGAACCAGATAGGGAAAGAAGATGATAAAGCGTCATTCAATATGTTGAGATGCACCTTGCTTAGATCAATCCACCTCTTCCTTTTATTTGGACTCTTTCTGACCGCCTGCAACAAACCCGAAACAACGCCCTACCAACCCACTTTTTCCAGCACCCCTCCTGACACAGAAACGGTCTATCTCTTCGGCGTTCATCCCTTACACAATCCTCAATACCTCTACAAAGTGTTCGGTCCGCTGATGGATTATCTGAGCGAGCAGATAGCGGGTGTACGATTCAAGCTGGAGGCGTCACGCAACTACGCCGCCTACGATAAAAAGCTCTACGCGCACAAGTTCCACTTCAGTCTGCCCAATCCCTATCAAACCATCAACGCAGTGGACAAAGGCTACCGCGTATTTGCCAAGATGGGGGATGACAACAACTTTCGCGGCATCATTCTGGTAAGGCGGGATAGCGACATCCGTCAGGTCTCCGACCTGAGCGGCAAAGCAGTCAGCTATCCGGCTCCCACCGCCCTGGCAGCGACCATGATGCCCCAATACTATCTGCAAACCCATGGCGTGGATGTCATGCAGGAGCTGGATAATCGCTATGTGGGGTCGCAAGAGTCCTCGGTCATGAACGTCTATCTTAAACAGACCGCCGCTGCCGCCACCTGGCCGCCACCCTGGCTGGCGTTGGCCAAACAGCGGCCGGAACTGAAAAAAGAGTTGAAGGTGATCTGGGAAACCGAGCCCCTCATCAACAACGGCCTGGTAGTTTCCCCTGATGTACCGGTAACAATCGTACAGCAGGTGCATGACCTGCTGATCAATCTGCATACTCACCAGCAGGGCAGGGAGATCCTGGAACCGATGGAGCTCTCCCGCTTCGAGAGTGCGAATGATGATTCATACAGGGTGGTGCGCGATTTCATCGACAACTTCGCTCGCCAGGTACGGCCCTTGAACGGAACCGGGTAGCGCCGCCATGCTAGCTATCCTTCACCGTTTCTGGACAGCGTCAATCGGACGCCAGCTGATGCTGGGCATCGCCCTGGTACACGCGGTCCTGATGACCATCTTCGTTTATGACCTGGTTACACGACAGCGTGATTTTCTGGTGCAGGAGTCTCGCAAGCAGGCAGTCTCCCTGGCCGAGGCACTGGCGGCCAACGGCACCTCCTGGGTACTGGCCAAAGACTACATCGGCATTGAGGAGGTGATTCATTCCCAACACAGCTTCCCCGGCCTGCGTTATGCCCTCTACACCGACCTTCGGGGCCAGGTGCTGGGCTATACCGACCGCTCCCGTGTGGGTAGCTACGTCAGCGATTCCGTCAGCCAGCGGCTGACACAGGCCGTTCCGAAAACCCAGGTCCTCATCGATAATGCCCTGCATATTGATGTGGCTCACCCGATCATGGTCAACCAGCGTCACATCGGCTGGGCCCGGGTAGGCATCAGTCGCGCAGGGATTGCTTCAAGCCTCCAGGTAGTTACCCGTGAAGGACTCATCTACACGGCCATCGCCATTGCCGTTGGGGTGCTCTTCGCCTGGTTTATGAGCCGGGGACTGACCCGGGACATCCGCAGCCTTGCCGGCTTTGCCACGGCGATAGAATCCGGTAAACGGGACGAACACTGCCAGCTGGGCAGACCGGACGAACTGGGCCAGCTTGCCCTCGATATGAACCGCATGCTCGATACCCTGGTCGAGCGGGAAGATGACGTCGAAGCGATGAATACCCGCATCCGGGCAGATGAAGAGCGGCTACGCCATGCCCTGGAGGGTAGCAACGACGGCCTGTGGGACAGGGACCTGATCACCAACGAGGTCTACTATTCATCCCGCTGGAAAGAGATGCTCGGTTACCAGGAAGATGAAATAGAGAATCACTACTCCTCCTGGCTGGAGCGAGTGCATCCGGATGATCTTCCCACCGCCCTTGCCAATGTCCAGGCCCATCTTGATGACCCCGCTAATACTTATGAGAACCTCTACCGCATGCGCCATAAAGATGGCAGCTGGCGCTGGATACTGGCCCGCGGCCGCGCCCACAGAGACACCCAGGGGCGGGCGGTCCGCATTGTTGGCACCCATGTGGATGTCACCGCACAGAAGCACCTCGAAGCCACCCTGTACGAGGAGCGCGAGCGGGCACTGGTTACGCTGCGATCCATCGGCGACGGCGTCATTACCACGGATGCTGATGGCCAAATCACTTTTCTCAATCCGATTGCTGAGAACCTGACCAATTGGAGCAACGAGGAGGCTTGCGGGCACAGCCTGGAGGAGATCTTTACCATCTTTGACGAGGTTACCCGCATACCGATCGATAACCTGGCTGATCGATGCCTGCAGGAGGGCCGTGTCACCGGCCTGAACAGTCATACCCTGCTGATCAATAAAGCGGGCAAGGAGATTGCGATAACCAACTCCGCAGCCCCCATGCTCAGCGAGGATGGTCATATCACTGGAGCGGTGCTGGTGTTTCATGATGTATCGGCAGCCCGCTACATGCAGCGCAAGATTGAATATCAGGCCCTCCACGACGACCTTACCGGATTGTGGAGTCGATCGGCCTTCGATCAACGGCTGGAGGAGCAGATCGAACATGCGCTACAGGGGGGCGGTGTCAGTGTGCTGATCTATATCGACCTGGATCAGTTCAAGGTGGTAAACGATACCGTCGGTCATGTGGCGGGGGACGAGCTGCTCAGGCAGGTGGCCGCCCTATTGCAAAAGCATACCCGGGAGTCCGACATCCTCGCCCGCTTGGGGGGAGACGAGTTTGGTCTGTTGATGATCGGTTGCGATCTTGAAAATGGCATCAAAAATGCCGAAAGCCTGCGCGCACAGCTGGCCGAATTCCCTTTTACCTGGGAGGATCAGCATTTTCAGATCGGCGCCAGCTTCGGCATTGTGCTCATCGACGGAGATCTACCCAATCCCAATGCCCTCAGCCTGGCGGACCTGGCCTGCTACACCGCCAAGGATCAGGGGCGCAACCGGGTGCATGTCTATCAGCCCGACGATCAACAGATGGTCGAACGCCGTAGCGAGATGAAGTGGATTATACGCCTCAAAGCGGCTCTCAACGAGAATTGCCTGGCCCTCTACTCGCAGCGCATCCAGCCCCTTTCCCGTGATCCGGCGAAGCGGGACTACCGCGAAGTGCTGGTGAGGATGATCGACCCGGATAGTGGACTGGTGCTGCCAGGCCAGTTCATCCCAGCCGCCGAACGCTACGGCTTCATGCACCGGGTAGATGAGTGGGTCATAAAGCGAGCCAGTGAATGGTTGCTGCAACCCGAAAACAGTCATGTTCATCTATTCATCAACCTGTCTGGTGGCTCCCTTGCCAACCGGCATATCCTGGAACTCCTCGAGGAGCGGCTACAGCAACACCATGCACTGGGGGAAAGGATCTGTCTGGAGATAACTGAAACGGCGGCCATCGGGAATCTACAACAGGCCCTCAACTACATGGAACGACTCAAAAGGCACAAGGTCTCCTTCGCCCTGGACGATTTCGGCAGTGGGTTATCATCCCTGAGCTACCTCAAGACCCTGCCTGTCGACTATATAAAGATTGACGGTTGCTTCGTGCGCGACCTGCTTGATGATCAGGTGGACGCTGCAATGGTGGAGTCAATCTGTCGCATTTCCATGGAGATGGGAATAGAGACCATCGCGGAGTTTGTCGAAAACAAAGAACTGGTAGATTGGCTGACAACAGTCGGTGTCGACTATGCTCAAGGTTACGGTATTCAAAAGCCGAAACCACTCTAACCCTTTGGCAATCCTGAACTGAAATTATCTTTACCCCGGATCGGGTTGAGGTCAAACTCATTCCATCGTTATTTGAGCGGTTCTGTTTAGGGCCTGTTAACACTAATCCGATAGGCCCTAACACAGGACTAGTCATAGTTCTGCTATTTTTATAAGTCAGAACAACAAACAAGTATCTCAAAAAACCTGGAAATCAAATGACCGATACATTCACCAAAGCTTGCATCAAACACGATAAGGCATTACGCCAGCGGGTCAATTTGCTAGGGGTTCTGCTTGGCGAAGTGCTACGGGAGCAGGTGGGCAAAGAGACCTATACGGTGGTTGAACGATTGCGTAAAGGCTACCTGAAGCTGCACACAAAACCTGATCAGGCACTCTATGATCGGCTCTCGAAACTCATCGAATCCCTGCAACCGGAGATGCTCAGTGCCGTTGTCCGCGCCTTCAGTATCTACTTCATGTTGGTAAATATCGCCGAAGAGACATTTCTCCACCGTCAACGCCGGCTCATTGCCGGCAAGGGAAGAGAACTTTGGCAGGGATCCTTCGATCACACCTTACGCGAATTCCGCAAGCAGGACATTACACCGCAACAGCTGCAAAACATCCTCGATGACGCAGCCTACATACCGGTATTCACCGCGCACCCGACCGAATCGAAACGCCTGGTGATCATGAAACTGTTACGCCGAATATTCCTTACGAACGAGTTGCTGGATGCGCCCAAACGTCGCCTCGAGCAACGGGAAGCGGCCATCAAGTCATTAAAGACACAGATCCAGATTCTATGGAAAACCGAAGAGGTGAGAGCGGTACGTCCCGAGGTTAGAAATGAGATACGTCTTGGCCTCTACTATTTCAAAAACAGCCTGTTTGAGGCCATTCCCCAGATTTTTCGCCGGCTTCAGAGCGGCATCGAACGGATCTATGGTGATCACGAAGAGTATCATGGTATTCAACTACCACCCTTTATTCGTTTCGGTTCCTGGATCGGCGGAGACCGTGATGGTAACCCATTTGTAACAACGGAAGTGACACGTCTGGCACTCAAACTGCAGCAACAGACCATATTGAGTGAGTATATCCGTCGTGTCGATCAACTGATTTCCGAGCTGACCTTCTCCGACAGATTTTGCACCCCAAACTGGTCGTTTAACGAAAGCCTCAAATCTGACAATGAACACTATCAAGCATTCTTTCACGACAATCCAAGACGCTTCGAAGACGAACCCTATCGACGCAAACTGTTCATCATTCGCGAACGTCTCAAGCAGACACAGCAGTCCGTAGACGCATCCACGGGCGCACTACGCGAAGCAAGGTCCGGCGCTTATACCAACGAGACTGCATTCCAGCGCGACCTGAAACTGATATCCCACGCATTGCTGAGTCATGGTGATGAAGATGCCGCAGAGGGGGAACTGCAGGACCTGATACATCTGGCAGAGACCTTCGGCTTCTACCTGGCGCGCCTCGATATCAGGCAAGAGTCGACCCTGCACACGCATGCAGTGGCCGAGATACTCCAAGTGACCGGTCTTGAGTCCGCCTACCACGACCTGAATAGCCAGCAGCGTATGCTGCTACTCGAAAAAGTGATTAACGATGGCTTAACCCAACCGCTGGTCATTGAGAGGTTATCCCGCGCAACCCAGGACATATTGGCGGTGTTCGATTTGATCGCCGACAGTAAAAGGGATATCAGCCCCCTCGCGATAGGTCAATATGTCATCTCCATGACCCATCATGCCAGTGACATTATGGAGGTTGCATTCCTTGGCAGCCTATGCGGCCTGATTGGCGTACAAAACGGCGCCTGGTTTTGCCAACTCGAGATTTCACCCCTGTTTGAAACCATCAATGACTTGAAGAACTGCGCATCGATCCTCGACGAACTCTTTTCCAACCACTGCTACCGCCAACTGCTGACGGCAAATAACAACCGACAGGAGGTAATGCTCGGCTACTCCGACTCGGCTAAGGATGGCGGTATCATGGCCTCTGCATGGAATCTCTATCAGACACAACAACGTATAATCAGCCTTGCGGAGGAGCGGGGGATCAGGTGCAGGCTGTTTCACGGTCGCGGTGGAACCGTTGGCCGAGGCGGCGGCCCCACTCATCAGTCCATCCTTGCGCAACCCAGCAATACGGTCAAAGGGGAAATTAAATTCACCGAGCAGGGAGAGGTGCTTTCGAATAAGTACAGCAATTTCGAAACCGCCATCTTCGAGCTGACCATGGGTATCACCGGTCTTTTCAAGGCAAGTCTTGGCGAGGTACGCAACGTCAAGCAAGAGAAACAACAGTATCATGACGCCTTGCAGGAGATCGCCGAGATCAGTGAAAGCCATTTCCGCCAGTTGACCGAAGCTACCGATGGATTTCTTGACTACTTCTATGCAGCCACCCCGGTAAACGAAATCGGTATGATGAATATCGGCTCTCGTCCCTCACACCGCAACAAACAGAATCGTTCGAAGTCATCGGTTCGAGCCATTGCGTGGGTGTTCGGCTGGGGACAGGCACGCCACAATATACCTGGTTGGTATGGCATTGGTACGGCACTGCGGCAGTGGAGAAAGCAAAAACCTGGTCGCTTGAAGACACTACAGGCAATGTATAAAAACTGGCCCTTTTTTCATGCCCTCGTGAGCAATACACAGATGGCACTGTTCAAAACAGACATGATCATCGCCTGGGAGTATGCCAAGCTCTGCGGTGACAATAAAATCCGGGATAACATCTTCACTGAAATCAATCTTGAATATGAACGCACCAGGAAACAGATTCTGAAAATCACCCAGCTGGACAATCTGCTGGACGATACACCGGTACTGCAAAAGTCAGTGAGTCGCCGCGACTCCTATCTCGACCCACTCAACCATATCCAGTTGGGGCTCCTAAGACACTACCGCCACAGCAACCTCCAGGAGGAGGAGGCAGAGATGTGGCTGCGGCCATTGCTCCGCTCGATCAATGCCATCTCAGCGGGGCTACGCAATACCGGTTAGCTTCAGATGCGGAGATATGCTGGAAATAGTCTTGGTTTGTGAAGCTGCTTCCATATTTGTTAATTGCCCCATTGGTCTTACCCGGTCTCTACTGTAGTTTTTTTATTCTACGCCGACTAAGCCAGAGATGGCTTCACAGATGACACCAATGACGTTGTCTGGCTGGTAATTCATAACGGTGTTGCAGATAGAGATATGTTATTGAACAAGAATAAAAGTCTGATCGTGATAATAGTGGCGCTGGGTATGCTTCTGAGTGCCTGCGGCGGTGGTTCCAGCAGCGATACTTCGAGCACCAACAGCAGCGATCAGGATACACCTTCCACCGGTGACGAAACCCCACCTGCAGCCGAAGAGCCGACTCAGACCAACCAGCAGCCCAATGCCAGTATCACCGCAACACAATCGGTCACATCGGGAGAGACGGTAACCTTGGACGGATCCGGTTCCAGTGATCCGGATGGCGACGCGCTCAATTTCATCTGGAGTCAGACTCAGGGGGCCTCCATCAGTCTCGGAGACCTGGCCAATCCAACCCTCAGTTTCATTGCGCCAACTGTGCAACAGACCACCATCTACAGTTTCCAGTTGCAGGTCAATGACGGTGAACTCTCTGACACTGCGGCAATAACCATCAGCGTGGTGCCGATGCTGGACACCACACCACCCAGCATCCTTTCACGAACACCGCAAGTGGACGCCACTGACGTCTCGACCACAACCAGTATCACTATCGATTTTGACGAAGCATTACTCGAATCCCTGATCGATAGTCAAAGCCTGCAACTCAGTCAAGGTTCAAGCCCTGTTACGGGTAGCGTCAGCTACGATGCGCTAAACAATCGTATTTCCCTGATCCCTGACACAGCACTCTCAACGGAAACCACCTATACGGTCACCCTCGCCGGCGACATCCAGGATCTGGCCGGTAATCTTGTAACCGCTGTAAGTTGGAGTTTCACCACCGGGTCACAATACAATCTGGGACAAACCAGCCAAGGCACCATCGATCTCTGTATGAACACCAGTGATAAGATCATGCTGACCCTGGTCAACGATGCCAGGGCCGTGGCCCGGACCTGCGGTAGTACTAACTATTCTGCAGTACCTTCACTTGCCTGGCACTGTAATCTGGAGCAAGCGGCACAAGTACACTCCACATCCATGGCCGACAACGATTTTTTCAGCCATACAGGCATTGATGACTCAGACCCGGGAGACCGTATCACAGCCACAGGTTACAACTGGCGGACATATGGGGAGAATATCGCGGCCGGCTACAATGATGAGCAGAGCGCCATGACTGCCTGGCTGGAGAGCCCCGGTCATTGCGCCAACATCATGAATGGCAATTTTACCGAGATAGGCGTGGCTGTTGCTGAAAATCCCACATCCACCTACCTCATCTATTGGACACAGGATTTTGCCGACAGCTTTTAGGGCCTGTTGCTAAACAGCACTAGTCGACCTGGAGCGATTTGAGCAATGCTTTTAACTGCTCGAGACGGGCGCTTCCCTGTTCAAAAAACTCCCCCTTGCCATTCAGTTCAGATAGGGTTTCAGCCTGGGCGAGGAGCGCCGCCAGCTGCGCCGGATCAAACAGGGTAACCGCGGCTTCGAACTCATCCGCATCGGCGCTCAGCAGGCTGGGCAGCAGTTCATCCTTGGCAATCGCTGATTCCGGATCCAGAAGATCGGCCACCAGGGGATAGTCAAGCAATTCAAAATGGGCTTGGCGAGCAAGCTCTTCCTGGTGCAACTCTTGATGTGCCAGGGTGTCATTACCTGCGCCCCTCCATACCGATTGCATGATGACGCCCAGCAATTTTTTTATCGCCTCTTTGTTCGGCGTCTGGTCATCCGCCAGACGCGAGGCTGTCTCATAGGCCTTGTCGAGGCGCTCCTTCAAACCCAATATGACGTCACTCTGTTCATGGGGACCCAAGGCCACGGCCTCACCGACCAAGCTGCGTAAATCACCGATATACGCCACCAATTCTTCATGGTCGAGACGCTGGGCCTCCGTCAATTGCTCCTGTGTCAATCGGCGGGATGCCTCTGGGAAGAGCGGATTATCATATTTCCGCAACAGATGGCGTTCATGCCTCCCAGGGCGTTCACTGAATAATAAATTCATACTTTACTCAAACATAAATCAGGGGCAATAAAGGGATTTGTACCATGTAAAGGCTTCTGCCGGGACTATTCCTGACACAAACAGTTTTCGCCATCACGAACTGAGATTAAAGGAGAAATACTCCCTATTTTCCCCAAGTACAGCCCATTAATAGATGATTCATTGATATATATCACTTATTTCTCAATCTAGAGCTATTACCCTACATTTCGCAGGTTATTACTGCAAAGCTGCACATCGAGTTGCGTGAACTTTTATGGTCAGTGTCAATCATGGAGGACATCACCATGTTAGGTAGTGAAAAGGCAATCGCTGGAGCTATAGCCATTTTGGTACTCGGTATCGTCGCCGCCGTACTGCTTGGTTAATCAAAAAAGGCGGCGGAATTTATTCCGCCGCCTTTGTAGAGAAATTCCGCAGATCTAGTGACTGCAGGCTACATCACCTGGCTGAGAAACTGCGCAGTCACCCTATCCATGCTGTTCACATGCTGATCGAACCAGCTCCTCCACTCAACAAATATAAAGTCGGCCAGTTGCTGTAACTCCTGGTCTTTTGACCACTGGGCCATTAGCGACTCGATTCGTGCGAGCACCTGGGTATGCTCTTCCTTGTGTACCGGGTAGGGGGGGAAGGCATAAGTTTCCATCAATCTGTTTTCACTTTCAAAATGGGCGCGGGTATGTAGCAGCCACTCATCCAGCACCCGCTTGATCTGTTCAAGATCCACATCCCCTGCGATGCCTTGCAAAACCAACTCACCCAACCGGTTGATCAGGGCAACCTCCTCCAGATGAACCTCATTCATCGACTCAAGGGCAACCTTCGGCATATCTGCGATATCAACCACCGGTAACTGATATTGATTCATGATGAGCTCTCGCCGCGGTATATCGGAGCACGGATGCTACGCGTTTGATCAGTGAAGGCCTTTGACCTCGATCAAGTAAACGCCATAGGAATGGAAGGAGCACACCGTTTAATTATCCCACATAAAAATCATGGTATTGGGTTTTCCACACTTGAAATGCTCTTTATAAAGGCTAGATATTTTGATGACACTCGTCTAGTTAGACGGGTATTCGAGGCAATTCAATTTGACTGTTCTTAAACGTGTTTTTCAAGGAGGCTACAAACGATGTCAGGCAGCGAACAGGCCATTATTGGCGCTATCGGAATCATTATTCTCGGTGTTATTGCTTCACTATTGATCGGATAAGGAGTATCGCCCGGCCTTATAGATTAACAACCCGTATCTGTTTCTGCATCGAATCCAGGATTGATCGCTTCATATAGGGATGAATAGTCCTCATCCCCATAACCGGCCTCCTGCCCGCTACGCAGAATTCTCAAGATGGCATTTGCAACCTCACCATTCATACCTGAAGCCTCTGCCACCTTTTGAAACAGGGCGATATCCTTGATCAGATGTTTGAGCGGAAAGTTTGGATTGCTGTAATCGTGCTCCATGAATTTCTTCAGTTTCTTATCGAATGTGGGGGCATAAAGGGCACTCTGGCGCAATAGTCCCATGAACTGCTCCACCTCCACTCCCTCTGCGCGGATCAGACCAAGACTCTGGGAGAATCCAGCGGTTAGCGAAGCGATCAGTTGGTTCATTGCCAATTTCACTGCGGCGCCCTTACCGACTGGACCGAGATGCTCGACCTCCTTGCCGAGTCCACGCAGCATCAGCAGGGTCTGGTGGTAAGCGCTCTCTGAACCTGCCGCCATGACGATCAGCTCCCCGGATTTTGCCTCCGGAATACTCCCCAGAACCGGCACCTCGAGATAGTCGCCTCCCGCATCCACCACGCTTGCACCGATATCACGGCTCTCATCGGGAGAGATGGTACCCATCTGTAACACCGTCTTACCCCTGATCAGCGGTTTCACGGATGGATCGAATAATACTTGGTTGATTGCACCGGCATCGCTGAGGGTGAGGATCAAGACCTCCCCGGCAGTCACTGCCTCGGTAAGCGACGGGGTCACATTCAGCCCCTCATCCTGAGCGGTTTTGAGGCGCTCTTTCGAGCGGTTCCAGGTAATCAACTCATGACCACAATGTACCAGTCTGTGAGCGATCGGTAGCCCCATCAGTCCCAGCCCAAGCAGTGCTACTTTCATTGTTTTCCCCTCACCCATTATTCCTTGGTATGGTAGATACGACTCAGGTCATGCACCGCCTCGATAAATACACCCGCATGTTCAGGGTCGATTTCGGGGTGGATGCCATGCCCAAGATTGAACACATGACCGCTGCCAATACCGTAACTTGCCAACACCTGAGCCACCTCATCTCGGATACGCTGTGGTGATGCATACAGGGTACAGGGGTCCAGGTTACCCTGCAGGGCAACTCTGTCACCCACCCGTCGTCTGGCATCGGCGAGACTCAAGGTCCAGTCAATACCCAATGCATCACAGCCGCTATCCGCCATCTGCTCCAACCAAAAACCACCACCTTTGGTAAACATGATGACAGGCACTTTGCGTCCCTCCGCCTCGCGCTTCAGGCCCCCTATAATCTGGCGCATATAGGCCAGGGAGAATGCCTCGTAGTGCTGCGGCGTCAATACCCCTCCCCAGGTATCGAACAACATCACCGCCTGGGCACCGGCATCTATTTGGGCATTCAAGTAGGCAGTCACCGCATCCGCGACCTTACTCAGCAGACGATGCATCAAGTCGGGGCGGTTAAACATCATCCCTTTAACCTTGGAGAAATTCTTGGTACCCCCCCCCTCCACCATATAGGTGGCCAGGGTCCAGGGGCTGCCGCTGAATCCGATCAACGGTACCCGGCCCTGCAACTCGCGGCGAATAGTACGTACCGCATCCATGACATAGCCCAGGTCATCCTCCATATCCGGCACCGCCAATCCCTCGACAGCAGCCTCGTCACGTATCGGCCGCTCAAAGTGGGGACCTTCCCCTTCGGTAAAATAGAGTCCAAGCCCCATGGCATCAGGTACGGTAAGAATATCGGAGAAGAGTATGGCCGCATCCAGCGGGTAGCGTTGCAGGGGTTGTATGGTGACTTCACAGGCCAGATCCGGGTTTCGGCACAGATCCATAAAACTTCCCGCCTTGCTCCGGGTGGCGCGGTACTCAGGCAGATAGCGACCTGCCTGACGCATCATCCAGACCGGGGTCACATCCACAGGCTCACGACACAGCGCCCGCAGCAATCGGTCATTCTTCAATGTAGTCACAGAGAGACTTCCTTCGAAACTGTTTTGCTATAAAGAAGCGCCGATTGTACACATAAAACAATGCCAGGTAGACACTCGAAGTTTGAGCCAAAAACCGACAACAGGCCATTTTAGCCATTATCCTTGTATGGGATACTATCCAGGCGACACGCCCTTGATATTGAGAGATCCATGACACCTGTTAAACAGATCATCCTTGCCAAAAAGGACGCCCTGGCTGCGACTGTGACAGCACCCTTGTCGCAGCTGGCCAGGCAGTGTGCACCTGCATGGGATGACACCGATGCACTGGACCGGGTGTTGCTGGATCACATTGATCAGATCACCAAATGCGAATTTCTCTATGCCTGGGATCTGGAGGGACAAGAGATCTCATCACTGATTCAGCCTGGCCAGGCGGACAAAAGCTGGCGGGGCAGGGACCTCTCCGAGCGCCCCTACCTGAAAAACAATCTGCCGTTCAAGGGCATCATGCTGTCTTCGGTCTATCACAGTCAGTTTTCAGAGCGGGAGTGTGTAACCGCCCTTCAGGCGGTGAGGAAGGAAGAGACCCTGCTGGGATTCATCGCCGCCGACTTTTCTCTCGACAAACTGGTTGCCGAAGAAAACCTCAACAAGGAGCCGCAACATTGGCAACAGTTCAAAGGTGATCCAGCGGTACGGGGCACCCTGTTCATGCAACAGAGGATCCAGAGTCGATTGGATGAAAATATCGATTCAGTCCACGCTACCATCTATGATCTTATAACCCAACACGGGATCTTCCACTGTAAAATCCACTACTCCAGCGGTCGCTGTTCCTTCTGGGTAGTCAACGATCCCTATACCTACCAGGTACATGGCGTTGACGAGATCGTGGATCCGGATATCGTGCTGGCCTATCCCCTTCACCGCTATCCGCAAAGGGCCAAGGTGTCACCCGAGCAGATTCGAGAGGTTTTCTCTGAGTTCAAGGCACTACGCTTTGCCGACGAGACCATCTACCTGCGCAGCGCCTCCATCAACATCATGAACGGCATGTTGGGCCTGACCTTCTCCTGCGACGGTTCGCACTATATGCCGGTGGAAGAGTTTATCGAGAAAAACCTGGGATTCTGGATCGGCGAACTGGCCGCCGATCGGCAGGGAAAGGGTGACTAGGGCCTAAGGCAATCGGTAGTTATTTTGTGTCACCAGGTCGACACCGCACTCCAGACCATCGATCCAATTGATAAAGTCGGTTACCGCCTTTTTACCCACGAAGGCCCGACCATGCTGGGGTACAATCATATCGATATCGAGCTGGCGAACCATGTTTGCCCACAGATTACATACCTTGTTCGAGTTCATGTAACGTCGATGGAAACCCTCCATATACGGCATGATTTCGGATATCTTCTTTACCGGGACATTGAGATCCCCGGGAGGCAGATTGGCGCCAAGATCACCTGAAAAGAGTATCCGGCTCACGGGATCGTAAAACTGGAAATTACCCTCTGCATGGAGGAAATGCGCCGGTAACGCCATCAGGCGTATATTGCCAAGCTCCAGATTGAGACCCTCATCAGGGATAGGCACAACCCTGTCCACCAAGCGACCAGGACGGGTGAAATGGGGTATGAAACGCTCCCACAACGCGGGAACCACCACCTTACAGTCGGTGCCGACCAGCCATTTATTCACTGAGGCGACAATATCCGGATCCTGGTGTGACGCAATCACATAATCCAGTCTCTTCACATTCATATAGTCACTGATGGCCATGAACAGGCGCGAGTAGGTCAACTCACCACCGGGATCGATCAATGCCGCATGTTGATGATCGTAGATCAGAAACTGGTTGGCCTGTACGGCTTCTCCTGATACCAGGTCTCTAAATGCCACACAGATGTGACTTCCATTGTTAAATAGCTCAACTGACATAATATTAACTGCGTCTAAAATTATTGGTGCTTACAAAGGCAACAGAGGATAAATCCACTATCAACATGAGTTATTTATCGACAGCACTCGCTGAAGCTTAACTGTATCACAATATATTTCAAGGAAAATCAGCCAGCTAATATAAAACTACTCTGTAAAACCAATAGTGAAATAGGAAATGTTATCCCACGAATGGAACCTTTCACCCGGCGAAGCAGTCGCCCTGCAAAAGAGACTGAGGCAACAGGTCATCGATTACGACTGTTTCGATAGGCTACAGCGTGTTGCCGGTGTTGATGTGGGTTTTGAAGGGCAGGGCAGTATCACACGTGCGGCAATAGTGGTCTTGAGTTATCCCGAACTGCAACCGCTGGAAGAGTCGATCGCTCGACTGCCAACCTCTTTTCCCTATATTCCAGGCCTGCTCTCTTTCAGGGAAATGCCCGCCATTCTGCAGGCCTTATCCAATCTCAAACAAGCACCCGATATCTTTCTCTGCGACGGGCAGGGCATGGCCCATCCCAGGCGCTTCGGTCTCGCTTGTCATCTCGGGCTGTATACCGATATACCCAGTGTGGGGGTGGCAAAGACACGCTTGATCGGTCGCCATGCAGCACTACCCCAGGCGAAGGGGAGTTGGGTTCCGCTGCTCGACAAGGATGAGACGATAGGTGCTGTCGTGCGTACCCGAAGGGGCGTCAAACCACTCTACATATCCGTCGGACATAAAATTTCCCTGCAGCGTTCAATAGAGCTAGTGCTGGGGTGTACAACCCGTTATAAATTACCGGAGACTACCCGCGCTGCCCACAGATTGGCTTCTG